>CP168942.1:622500-945000 GCA_041871065.1 Weissella confusa
ATTTCAAAATGAAACGTCCGGAAACGGGCTTTTTATTTTGAACAAATCAATATCGGGACGTAGCTCAGCTTGGTAGAGCACCTGGTTTGGGACCAGGGGGTCGCAGGTTCGAATCCTGTCGTCCCGATTATTAGAGGTTTAGGTTCGCCTAAGCCTCTTTTTTTGTACTGTCAGCACGCAACTTCTGTTGTAAAATGAATTTAGCATAGAACAAGTGAGGGATAAGATATGGCTAACGAACCAATTACAAACGAATCATATCAACAACTACTAGTTGATTTAGGTGTCGGCGGTCCCCAAGTCGGTGAGAAGAGCTTCAATTTAGCTGATGGCTTCCATGTCCGAGATGAGGCTGGGACTGAAGATGTGTATAACTATTGGGATGTTATTCGACGCGCTGACGAAACGTACTGGTCACCACTAAAGGGCGATCGTAAGACCCTATATGATATTACTGATTATCAAATTCAAGCTAAGTCTACGGGTGAATGGATGAGCATCGCCGACTGGTTTGCAATGGATCGTGTTTAATTAGAGGAGCAGCATATGAAAGCAACGTATTTAAGACAAGCCATGTATGCCTTCGCAATGGGCGATGCTTTTGGTGTCCCTTATGAATTTAAGGGACGTGATACATATGAAGTCGTACCAGAGATGGTCGGGTATCAAACATACTCACAGCCAAAAGGGACGTGGAGTGATGATACTAGCTTAACGCTAGCAACTATCAATGCTTTGTTTGAACCGTTTGATCTAAAGACGGTGATGGGTAATTTTGTTGATTATTTGGAAAACGCAGCCTTCACGCCTTATGGTGAAGTGTTCGACGTTGGTAACGGTACAGCCGCTGCAATTAAATCATACGAGGAAACTGGTGATACTAGTTACTTCCGCCCAGATGATGAGCTAAACAATGGTAATGGCGCCTTGATGCGTGTTTGGCCGGTGGCTTTTTACGAGTTTGATTCTGACCGCACGATTGAAGAGATTAGTGACGAATTGACGGGCCTCACTCATGGACACCGTCGTTCACGCTTAGCATCACGTTTCTTTATCTATTTCTTGCGTATGATGCCGCGTGTACAAAATGTAGAACGTGCCCTAGATATGGCTATTCGTCGTTCTAATCGTACTGCTATGGAAACGGCAGCACTTGAAACAGAAGAATTCGGCTGGTTAGCGATTACTGACGAGCAATCATCAGCTGATATTATCAATCATCTTAAGACTATGACGCGTGATGAGGTGCCTAGTTCAGGTTACGTTGTCGACACGTTGCAAGCGGTACTGTGGACGTTGTTGCACACAACAAGCTTCGCAGAGGCTGTCCAGACGGCAGCTGCACTGGGTGATGACACGGATACAATTGCGGCGTTGGTCGCAGTTATCATGACGTTTGCTGATCCAGATTTCCCAGCGGAGTGGCTGGATGATTTGGGTGCTAAAGAAAAAATTGAACGTGAATTGTTGTTGGCTGATGAGTCAGGAAAATTTGCCTAAGAAAAAAGAGATTAACACATTGCGCATTTTTAGATGCGTTCGTGTTAATCTCTTTTTTATTTAATATAACGCCGGATTAATCTGACTAGGATAAATAGCATAATACCAGCTAAACTGAGCCAACGGCCAATAGTTAGGCCTGGTGTCTCGTATGTTAAGTAAATGTTGTTCTTGCCGCTGTGTAGGGGAATACCAACAAAACCGTTATTGATTTTCTGCAGGTGGTAACCCTTGGCTGACCAACCAGAACTGTACGGAATGGTCGTTGCCAATACACGAGGCGTCTTAACTGACACCGTAGTCTTGACTGCATCATCAGTCAGCTGAACATGCGGTGCTGTCGCTTGTGTCGCCTTAGCAACCTTTGTAAATCGTTTGTCCGTTGGAATAGCTTCAATTGATACATCGAATTCATAGGTTCCAGGACGTGAGAAGGTCAGCGGAATAAATTGTTCCTGATTAGTCTTCGTCGCCTGTCCAAGGTTCAATGTGACGCTTTGACGAGGGTTGTAGAAGGACAGGTTTGTTTGACCAGTTTGTGTTGTGCTGATTTCACGATCCGCATAACCAGCTGTAATTGTATAACCACCAATCTCATTACCAGCGTTTTTCACATTGTGCTGATACCAATTCCATGAATAGGCGGCAGTATTATGGCGCAAATCGGGCTCATTTTGCGGGTTACGACTTGCTTGCTCATAATCATATTCATACTGGGCCAAAGCTTGATGATGTTGTTCTGCTAACGACGCAGGATGGTACTTGATATGTGACAAAGTCAAATGCAATTCCGTCCCCTTAAGGGTCTTATCAGCCGGTAGGAAGATGCCATCAGGCAACAATGAAGCATGGGTTGTGTAACGGAAGTGCACGCTTTGCTTAGCCGGTTTCGTTTGATCGGTGCGGACCTTCGCTGTTGTCACTTCTTGGGCAAAGGCTGATGCTTCACCTGACGTCACACTTGGTACGACAACACTATCAGCTAACGTGGCTTCCTTTTTGGTCGCAGATAGTTGATTAAAGTCATGCTGCGCAATTGTATACTTAGGCAAATATACCAATGGATACGCATTTTCCGAGGTTAAGACGGTTTGACCATTGACCGTGACATCTGACTGTTCTTCATATGAAGCCGGTGTCAGGGTATCAGGATTTTGAAAACGTTGTTTAATGCCTAAAACGTTGCTTAGGACATCACGATTGTCGAGATTTCCCGTCACGTCATTGGGATTTGATGGGCCAACTTCTAACGCCGTCATCAGGTTGCCGACCGCACCGTTCTGGAGTGACCAGTAACTTTCGACATTATTAACCTGACTCAGAATTGGCAAATTAGTTGCCGGCGCAATACCGGTCGCATTGCTAAGCTGGTTATCAATGAAACTGCGTTCGAACGTTGTTGACGTTGGGACGTAGTTTTTTTGGTTAGCCAATAACTTGTTAACAGACTGAGTAGCTAACATATCACTCTGATTGGGGTTGGTATTATCAGTGTGGTTGCGACTTGTAATCAAAACCACGTTGAATAGTGTCAGTCCGACCAATAACCAAGCAAGTTTTGGACGTGACAGGTGATGTTGCGTGAACCACAGCACAGCGACTGTACCGAAGAACCAAGCAATCACCAAGCCAAAACGCATGTTCAAATTAAAACTGCTCATGATAAACAAAGATGTGGCCGATAGGAGTCCGACTAGCGAGAACGTTAAGTAATCACGGGCTGTTAGCTGCTTTAATTGCCCCAACATGACGATAGTTACCAGACTAATTGGCAAGGCCAACATGAAAATCCATCGGTTTGAAGGGGAAGATCCACCGTTCAATAGGCCAGCGAAAACGGGTAATAAGACACCGACAAAACTAACTAACCAAATCAAATTGTAGGGTTTGAATGCTTGCCAACGGCGAAGACTGAAAATGATAGCCATCACACTGAGGGCACTAAAGCCACCAGTCAACCAAAAATCAGGCGTCGTTAAATTACCAATCAAATTACCAGGCAAGCCTAAATAGTAATACGCCGGATAGATAGTCAAACCGTTAGCCAATGACTTACCAGAGCGAGCAGACTGCAAAACAGCCATGACACTCGGTAAGAATAAAATCATCGGGATCAACGCGCCGATTACGGCGTGACCAAACAGCACTAGATGTTGACGCCAGTTTAGCCAGTTCTTGTTAAACCATTGATAACCCAGCCAAAAGGCAAAGGCACCGATTGCCATCATAAAGGCGAAATAAAAGTTATTCCACAGGGTCCAAGCCACTAATACGGTAAACCAACCATACTGTCGTTTGCTTAATGCCCGATGCAACATCAGAATCAGCAATGGAAAGATGATCAGCGGGTTCAAGAAGAATGGATGTTCAAACGCAGCGAACGCCGTATAGCCGAAAAAGATATAACTGAAGGTACCGATTAAATACTGCCAGTTTTGTTGCTTGGGCACAAAATGACGCGCCACGACGATAAAACTCAATCCGGCTAGAAATAGCCGTATCACAATACTTAAGTTGTAATAGGCGAGCACATGGGCTTTGCTAACCAGAGCAACTCCGTATGTGAAAATATCGCCCATCGTGTAATAAGCAAACGTTTGGAGATAATCTGCTCCGAGTCCGATTTGCCATTGCCAGGCGTTTGGCCATTCGTGATTGAATAGTAAGTCTTTCAAATCACTTTGCCATTGCACCAACGCTGGAAAGTGTTGTGCAATTCCATCTGATTGCCAGACAAGTGACGTACCAGTTAAGTAATAGGGCAAAAAAATAGCCCCAGCGGTTAATACAAATAAAAATGTGTATTCGACAAACAGATTTTGCCACCACCGAAAGGTTTGTTTCATATATAAATCTCCTTGTAAAGAAGTCCCTTCATTATATCATCATCACAAAAACACGCTTTCGTAAAACGTTTAACAGTTACTAGATGTTAGGAAGCCTTACAAAAAGACACACTTTAGGCATAAATACACGGTACACTAGTCAAAATTTATTAAAGAGGTGACTAAATAAGATGAGACACGAGAGCGATTCTTTAGGAACAGTTTCAGTACCAGCAACGGCATATTACGGGGTGCACACCCAACGCGCCGTTGAGAATTTTCCAATTACCGGGGAACTGGTCAATCCGGAATTAATTCGCGGACTGATTGAAATTAAGGAAGCCGCAGCATTAGTGAATGCAGCGGCTGGCGATTTGCAAACCGAAACGGCCGACGCGATTGTGGCGGCTACTAAGCAACTATTGCAACAACCAATCGACTACGCTATGTTCCCACTTGATCCGATTCAAGGTGGCGCTGGAACCAGCATGAACATGAATGTGAATGAAGTTGTCGCTAATCTGGCGTTGGAATTGTTGGGGGATGAAAAGGGAAATTACGCGCGCATCAATCCAAACGATCACGTTAATCGGGGGCAGAGTACGAATGACGTTTACCCATCGGCTGGGAAGTTGGCGATGATTCGATTGATGGCGCCACTATTCGATGAGTTGGAAGCCTTGATTTCTACGTCGGGAGCCAAGGCTGATGAATTTGCCCGCGTTTACAAAATGGGTCGTACGCAACTGCAGGATGCAGTGCCGATGACACTTGGTAATTCATTCCACGCTTATTTGAAGCCATTACGTCGTGATTTGCGTCGCTTGCAAGATGCGGAAGCTGCCTTGCACACTCTGAACTTGGGTGGCTCAGCAATCGGTTCAGGTATTAATGTGTCATACCACTACCAAGTACACGTTATTCCAAAGTTGGAAACAGTGACTGGCTTAGAATTATTCCAAGCCGTCGACTTGTTTGATGCACGCAAAACTTGGATGTGTTTACGACGTTATCAGGTGCTTTGAAGACGCTAGCAGTCAACCTATCAAAGATGAGTAATGATTTGCGTTTGCTAAGTTCTGGTCCACGATCAGGATTGAGCGAAATTAACTTGCCTGCGCGTCAGGCGGGAAGTTCAATCATGCCAGGCAAGGTTAACCCAGTGATTCCGGAGGTTGTTAATCAGGTAGCATTCGAAGTCATTGGAAACGATGCCACGATTACGGCTGCTGTAGAAGCAGGGCAACTTGAATTGAACGCCTTTGAGCCAGTTTTGTTCTATCGTATGTTTGCATCAATCACGCATTTGACATCAGCGATGAAGACATTCCGTGAGCACGCAATCGCCGGCATTACACACAATGAAGAACGATTGGCTAAAGACATTGACTTGTCAGCCTCATTTGCAACAGCGATGGCGAACATGGTTGGGTATAAGCAAGCCGCCGAGTTGGCGAAGGAATCGCTTAAGACGAATCGTCCTTTGCGTGAGTGCGCGATTGCATCGGGCATCTTTACGGATGAGCAATTGGCTCACATCTTTGCAGTTGAAGAAATTGTCGTGAATGCGCGAACGCCAGAGCATGGGCTTGTACTAAAGCGTGCTGGGTACACAAGTTAAACAAAATCAGGATTTTTTTCATAAATAAAACACAGTAAATAATTAATATCGATATTATGCGTTTTGCAGGAAAATTCATAAAATCGTAACGTATTTCCCTGAAAGCGTTTACATATGAACATATGTAGGGTACAATTTGTTTTGTACCTAAGGGATTAATAAATTTAAGGAGCGTGGCAATTATGGTGAATTTCATTATTGCTAGTCACGGCGAGTTCGCTGCCGGCATCCGTCAATCAGGTCAAATGATCTTCGGGGAGCAAGAGAACGTACAAGTTGTAACGTTTATGCCAAACGAAGGTCCAGAGGACTTGATGAAGAAGTATGACGATGCGTTGGCAACGTTTGAGCCAGAGGGACAAGTTTTGTTCCTTGTGGATTTGTGGGGCGGGTCACCGTTTAACGCGGCAACTCGTATTCAAGCCCAACACGAAAATCGCATGGCGATTGTGTCAGGTTTGAACCTACCAATGTTGGTAGAAGCATATGGTGCTCGTTTCTCAATGGAAACGGCTGCCGAAATTGCACACTACTTGGTACCAGTTGCCAAGGAAGGTGTGAAGTCAATTCCAGAAACGGAAGAGGCAACGCCAGCTACGGACGCTACTTCATCAGAAGAAGCAGCACCAGCAGTAGCTGCGGGGGATATTAATGAAGTAAAGCACTCTGGTGAGCGCCAAATCGACGTTCGCTTGGCTCGTATCGACTCACGTTTGTTGCACGGACAAGTTGCAACCGCTTGGACGAAGTCAGTACAACCAAATCGTATCATCGTTGTTTCTGACGGTGTTGCTAAGGATGAGTTGCGTAAGACATTGTTGGTACAAGCCGCACCGGTTGGTGTAAAGGTTAACGTTGTACCAATTCAAAAGTTGGTTGATGTTTGGGATGACCCACGTTTTGCCTCAGTTAAGGCCTTGTTGTTGTTTGAAACACCACAAGATGTTGCTGCAGCGGTTAAGGGTGGTGTTAAGTTGGACAAGGTTAACATCGGTTCAATGTCTCACTCAGAAGGTAAGCGCATGGTGACGAACGCCGTTGCCGTTGACGACGAAGACGTGAAGACGTTGGAGTACTTGCGTGACCAAGGTATCACTTTCGATGTTCGAAAGGTGCCAAGTGATCAAAGCAAGGACATCTTCGACTTGTTGAAGTAATCACAATTGAATAACTACTATTATTATTGCTAAGAAATTATTTGGGAGGATGAACGCATGATTTCAGCGTTTTTCGTAATTCTAATCGCATTCTTGGCCGGTGTGGAAGGAATCTTGGACGAGTTCCAATTCCACCAACCACTGGTCGCTGCAACGTTGATTGGATTGGCAACTGGTCACCTAATGGAAGGTGTTATCCTTGGTGGAACGTTGCAAATGTTGGCTTTGGGATGGATGAACATCGGAGCCGCTATCGCACCCGATGCCGCTTTGGCATCAGTTGTTTCAGCTTACTTGGTTACTGGACCTGCACAAGTTGACATCAAGACTGGTATGGCCATCGCGATTCCTTTGGCCGTTGCCGGACAAATCTTGACGATCGGTGTTCGTACGATTACGGTTGCCTTGGCTCACGTCGCTGACCGTGAAGCTGAAAAGGGTAATATCGCAGGTGTTGAGCGTGTTCACTGGTTGGCTTTGGTCTTCCAAGGATTGCGTATTGCTATCCCAACGGCAATCGTTATGGCCGTTGGTGCCGGACCTGTTAATGCCGCTTTGAACGCTATCCCAGAAGTGATTACTAAGGGATTGGCCGTTGCCGGTGGATTTATCGTGGTTGTTGGTTACGCCATGGTTATTAACATGATGGCAACTGCTGAGTTGTGGCCATTCTTCTTCTTGGGATTCGCCCTATCAGCTGTGACTGAATTGAACTTGATTGCTATGGGTATCATCGGATTGGTACTTGCATTGATTTACCTACAATTGTCACCAAAGTTTAACGGCGGTAACGGTGGTGGATCAAACGGCGGCGGTTCTGCCGGCGGAAATGGTGGCGACCCAGTCGATGCCATTTTGAACAACTACTAGGAGCAGGGGGAATAACATCATGTCTGAATTAGTAAAGAATGAAGTTCACTTGACTAAGAAGGAACTTCGTGCAACTTGGTGGCGTTCATTCTTCTTGCAAGGTTCATGGAACTACGAGCGTATGCAAAACGTTGGTTGGGCATTCGCCATGATTCCTGCAATCAAGAAGTTGTACTCATCAAAGGAAGATCGTGCCGCAGCTTTGAAGCGTCACTTGGAATTCTTCAACACACACCCATACGTGGCTTCACCAATCTTGGGTGTTGAAATGGCTTTGGAAGAGCAACGTGCAAACGGTGCTGATATCGATGATGAAACGATTCAAGGTGTTAAGGTCGGAATGATGGGACCTTTGGCCGGTGTCGGTGACCCAATCTGGTGGGGAACTGTTCGTCCAGTGCTTGGAGCCTTTGCTGCCGGTATGGCACAAGGTGGTTCAATCATGGGACCAATCATCTTCTTCGTTGTTTGGAACGTCTTGCGTATGGGATTCTTGTGGTACACACAAGACCTTGGTTACAAGCAAGGAACTAACATCACGCAAAACTTGGCCGGTGGTGCCATGCAAAAGATTACGATGGGTGCATCAATCCTTGGTATGTTTATCATGGGTGTGCTGGTTCCTCGTTGGACGACGATGAACTTCCCATTGGTTGTTTCAAAGGTTAAGGTACAAGACGGTGCTGGTGTTGATATGGGAAGCTTGGCTTCACAAATTAATGATGGTCACGTTTCAGTATCAAAGTTGATCGAAATCGTACAACAAATCCAAGGTGGTCAAACTTTGGGTGCATACAAGATTACGACGTTGCAAGACACGTTGAACCAATTGATTCCTGGTTTGGCACCATTGCTATTGTTGTTCTTGGTATTGTGGTTGCTACGTAAGCGCGTATCAGCTATCACAATCATCTTCGGATTGTTCGCCGTTGGTATCTTGGCTTACGCACTTGGTATCATGGGATAATCATTCGAACGATATAATGTTTGCTAAAATGGTAGGAGGCGGAAACGCCTGCTACCATTTTTAGTTAACGAAGGTTAGGTGGTGGGGTGTGTCGTCGCTATCGCGCCGAGGCAAGGCAGTTCGGGGCTATCTCCGGCAAAGTTCAAATCGGGGCAACCGAATGGCGCGGACGCCATTCAGTGGGGCAAATAATTCCCCCTAATCCTTTTAGTCCTGTGTGGGCTTATCTGAATAGCGCCGGCCGTGCGGCATGTTGCCTCAATTTGAACGCTCCGATACCACCGAACTGCCTTGCCAGCAGCCGAGATATAATAATCCTTTTGAGATAATCATCTACCAGGAAATAAATGGGTGAACTGTTCACCCTATAGTATGGTGGTAGATGATTATCAAACAAATAGAGTGTCTCTCGGTTGCTGTGCTTGGCCCCGCCACGCGTATAGACACGTGCAGACCTTGACCCGCAGGTGTGGGTTCTTAGCGGGTTTCCCGCTTAGATCCACGGGAGGTAAAGGAGTACGCGCCAACGGCGTGGACTCCGCTCCCTGCAGGTCATGGTCTGGACGTGTTAGCGTGCCTCAGAAGGGGCCAAGCACTCCGACCGTAAGGGCGGACACTAACCACTAACTAATTTAAACAACAAATCCCCCGACAACGGGGATACATATCAAATAGTAGAGGAAAGAATTATGGTACAAGCACTTAATACAAAAATCGATCTAGAGGGTAACGCAAATGCGATGATGTCACCGGTTAACATCAAACAAGGACGTATGTTCTATGGTGACCGAGGCATGGAGTTCCGTGCTAATGCTGGTGGTGGCTACATTCAAATTCCTTGGGATACCGTTGAATCAGTTAGTATGGAAATCTTTTTGAATTTCTATTACCGTGGCTTCTTCGTTAAGACGACTGCTGGCCAAGAATTTGAGTTTGTCGGCGCTAAAGCCAAGCAAGCGGTTGAAATCTTCCGTGCCCACCTTAAGCCGGAACAAATTCGCCGCCGTAAAGGTGTTTTGGAACGTAAAAAGTAAGTTTGCTATAATGGCGTTGAAAGGACGGTTAGCATGAAGACAATTAATTTGATCGTTGTGCGTCATGGTAAGACGTACTTTAATCGCTATAACAAGTTACAAGGATGGGGAAACTCGCCGTTAACTGAAGACGGAATTGCTGATGCGCAACGCGTGGGTGAGACGCTTGCGAACGTTTCATTCAAAGCAGCCTATAGTTCGGATACAACCCGTGCGATGGACACAGCCAAGTATATTTTGGCGGCTAACAAAGTGTCTGGGGATGTCACGTTAACAACCTCTTGGCATTTCCGCGAAGAGTTCTATGGTAGCTTTGAAGGTAGCAATATGGATGTCGCCTGGACGGCAGCAGGCGCACCAGTTGGTCTGACAACCTATGCACAAATTGTTGATGCATATGGGGTTGATAGGACCAAGGATTTGCTGAAGGACGCTGATCCTTGGCATGATGCTGAAAATGCAACCGAGTATTGGGAACGTGTTGATGCAGGCTTTGCCCAAATTTTATCCGATGAACGACTACAAGATGGTGATACAGTTTTGTTAATTAGTCACGGAAATACATTGATTTCGTTAGCTGACCGTTATGGACAAGGGAAGATTCAGGTGCACGAACGTCCTGCAAATGGGTCGATCGCGCACATGGCATTGTCTGATACGGGAATTGAAATCACGCAATATAACAATAAAAAAGTGAATTAACATTCGGGACCGAACAAATCTTTATTTTGGGATTTCGGTCCTTTTTTAGTAAATTTCCGAAAAAACTAAAAATTTAAACTCCAAGAAAAGGTAAATTTTATGGTTCGTTTATGAATACGTGCTAAAATAACAAATGAAACTTTTGTGACATTTGTGTTGCGAAAAAGACAGAAATATGTGCGAGAGGTTTAGATATGATTGAAAAGCTGGTGGCAATGAGTCAGCAGCCAGTTGTGAAATTTGTTTTGCAAACGCTGTTTTACGCAGTTGTATTGATGATTTTGTTCTATTTGTACGGCTATTCAGGTTTAGGCCAAGGACACTTTATTTATAACGAATTCTAGAGATAAGAGATTTTTGGGGGCTTAGTAACATGCAAGTTACGAACATGTTGAAGACGATTGATGGATACGCACAAACACAACCAGATATGGCTGTCTACAATGTGCTAGGTGAGACGCACTCATACGCTGATTTGAAGCGCGACTCAGATGGATTGGCAGCTTACGTCGATTCGCTTGATTTACCAGATAAGTCATTGGTGATGGTATTTGGTGGTCAAGAATATGAAATGTTGGCAACTTTTGTTGGTTTGAGCAAGTCAGGCCACGCTTATGCACCGGTTGATGTTAACTCAGCTAATGAGCGTTTGCTAAACATTTTGTCAATTGGTAAGCCAAGCTTGGTCATTGCGGTTGACCCGTTGCCAATTGAGATTACGGACGTGCCGGTTATTGATATCTATCAATTGCAAACGGCCTTCAAGTCAGGTGCTTCATATGAGATGACGCACGCTGTTGAAGGAGATGATAATTACTACATCATCTTTACTTCAGGAACGACCGGATTGCCAAAGGGTGTGCAAATTTCACACAACAACCTATTGTCATACACGAACTGGATGCTAAACACTGAGGACTTCTCAGTACCAGAGCAACCACAAATGTTGGCACAACCACCATACTCATTTGACTTGTCAGTGATGTATTGGGCACCAACGTTGGCAATGGGTGGTACGTTGTACGCGCTACCAAAGCATGTAACGGAAAACTTCAAGGAGTTGTTTGCTGTTTTGCCAGATTTGCCAATTCAAGTTTGGACATCAACACCATCATTTGCGGACATGGCCATGTTGTCAGAAGACTTTACGGCTGAAAAGATGCCACAAATTAAGTACTTCTACTTCGATGGTGAGGAGCTAACGGTAAGCACGGCAGCTAAGTTGCACGAACGCTTCCCAGAAGCTCGCATCGTGAATGCCTATGGCCCAACGGAAGCAACGGTTGCTTTGTCAGCAGTTGCCATTACGCCAGCAATGATTGAAAAGGCTGAGCGCTTGCCAATTGGTTTCCCAAAGCCTGATTCACCAACCTTTGTCATGGACGAAGAGGGGAACAAGTTGCCAGTTGGTGAACAAGGAGAAATCATTGTTTCAGGTCCAGCTGTGTCAAAGGGTTACTTGAACAACCCTGAAAAGACAGCTGCTGCTTTCTTTGAATTGGATGGTCAACCAGCTTATCACACCGGTGACCTTGGCTTCTTTGATGAAGATGGCATGTTGCACTACGGTGGTCGTTTGGACTTCCAAATCAAGTTCAATGGTTACCGTATCGAGTTGGAAGAAGTGTCTCACGTCTTGAACTTGTCACAATACGTTGAATCAGCTGTGGCTGTGCCACGTTACAACGACCAACACAAGGTGCAAAACTTGTTGGCATATGTGGTTGTAAAGCCAGGTGTTCGTGAGCAATTCGAAAAGGATTTGCAATTGACGAAGGCTATCAAGGAAGACTTGAAGGACGATATGATGCCTTACATGATGCCATCACGTTTCTTGTACCGTGATGACTTGCCAATTACGCCAAACGGTAAGATTAACATCAAGGCTTTGATTGCTGAGGTTAACAATCGATGATGGATTGGCTTAAAGCATTGCCAAATTGGCAGCCATATGGTGATCCACAATACTTTGGGTACTTAGTTTTGGCGTTAGTGCCAATTGTGATTGCCATGCTGTATGGTAAGCGAATCAAGTGGTATGAAGGTCTGGTGTCATTAGCGTTCATCGTGTTGATGTTTGCTGGGACACATTGGCAACAGTTTATCGCATTGATTGGCTACATTATTTGGCAGATGGTGATGGTGTTTGGTTATGCAGCATACCGTAAGCGAGCCGACAACAAGTGGGTGTTCTACGGCGCTGTCTTGTTAGACATCTTGCCATTGGCGATTGTTAAAATCACGCCAGCTATCGATAATGGTCAAAATTCATTGCTTGGATTTTTGGGGATTTCATACTTGATGTTCCGTTCAGTCGGTATGATTATGGAAATCCGCGATGGCGTGTTGAAGGAATTTTCATTGCCACAGTTCATGCGGTTTATGTTGTTCATGCCAACGCTGTCATCAGGACCAATTGATCGTTACCGTCGTTTCAATGAAGATTATGAAAATGTACCTGATCGCGACAAGTATTTGGGTATGCTTGAAAAGGCAGTTAAGTACTTGTTCTTAGGATTCTTGTACAAGTTTGTCTTGGCTTACATTTTCGGGTCGTTGTTGTTGCCACCTTTGGAACAGGCAGCCTTACGGGCAGGCGGATTATTCAATCTACCAACGCTAGGGGTTATGTACGCTTACGGATTCGACTTGTTCTTTGATTTTGCGGGGTATTCATTGTTTGCCGTTGCCATCTCATACATGATGGGAATTGAAACGCCGATTAACTTCGATAAGCCATTTATGGCGAAGAATTTGAAGGACTTCTGGAATCGTTGGCACATGTCATTGAGTTTTTGGTTCCGTGACTACATCTTCATGCGTTTGGTCATGGTTCTGATGCGCAACAAAGTATTCAAGAACCGTAATGTCACATCAGGTGTGGCCTACATCATCAATATGACGATTATGGGATTCTGGCACGGTGTGACGTGGTACTACATTTCTTATGGAATCTTCCACGGTGTTGCACTGGTCATCAATGACTGGTGGCTACGTTATAAGAAGCGTCACAAGGGACAAGTGCCACACAACAAGTTTACGGAGGCCTTCGCCATCTTCTTCACGTTTAATGTCGTGATGTTGAGTTTCTTGTTGTTCTCTGGTTTCTTGAACCAACTTTGGTTCCACCAACACTAACAGTTATAGTTTAAAAATGGGGTAAATAAAAATGGATGTAAAAGCAGAATTGATTGCCATGATTAATGACTTGTTCTTGGAAGATGTTTCCGACATGATGGATGAAGATTTGTTCGATGCCGGTATCATGGATTCAATGGGAACGGTTGAGCTTGTGCTAGAAATCGAATCAAAGTTTAACATTAAGGTGCCAGTATCAGAAATGGGCCGTGACGATTGGAACACTGCTAACAAGATTATCGAAGGTATCGAGGAGTTGCGTAATGCTTAAACGATTGGGACTAATTTTTGGTCCTGTCATCTTAGCTTTTGCACTTGTCGTTGCGGTGATTGAGTTGGCACCGATGTCAACCAACAAACACAATTTTCAAGATGAGCAGCGCGCTGCTAACGCCTTGACGCCAACGGTTTTTAAAAATCAAACGTTGAAGCAACGGGCCTTAACGGATCCAAAGCACCGCTTCGTGCCTTTCTTTGGTTCAAGTGAATGGAGCCGTATGGATTCTTTGCACCCATCAGTTTTGGCGCAAGCGTATGATCGTTCATACCGACCATTTTTGCTTGGTCAGCGTGGTGCACAGTCTTTGACGCAATACTTCGGTATGCAGCAAATTAGTCAGCAAATGCAAGGGAAGCAAGCCGTTTATGTGATTTCACCACAATGGTTTGTGAAGCAAGGTGAGGACTCGGCAGCGTTCAAGTATTACTTTAGTCAGGCCCAGGCATTGACCTGGTTGCAATCGGCTGGTGATACACCTACTGATCGCTATGCCGCAAAGCGTTTGCTACAAATGAATGTGTCGAGTGCTTTGACAGGTTATTTGAAGAAGATTGCCAAGGGTGAAAAGTTGTCTGATGGCGATCGAAACATGATTGGGCTACGACTAGATTTCATTAATCACCAAGACGCGTTGTTCGCAGACTTCCAATTGGGCAATAACTACGAAAAGAAGATTTTGCCTAAGACGAAGATTTTGCCACAACCTTATAATGAACAAAAGCTTGAATCATTAGCTGATAAGTTGGCGGCAAAGCGTACGACAAACAACACTTTTGGTATTGATAATGCGTTCTACAAGCAACGTGTTGCCAAGCACGTGAAGGCCTTGTCTGGCTCACAAAAGTCATTTGATTACACGAACTCACCTGAATATGGTGACTTCGAATTGTCATTGCAACAATTTGCTAAGACGAAGACAAATGTCTTGTTTGTGATTCCACCAGTTAATGAAAAGTGGGCTAAGTATACTGGACTTGATATGACTATGTATCAAGATGCTGTGGCTAAAATCCGCTATCAATTAACTTCACAAGGGTTCACTAATATTGCAGACTTCTCTCAAGATGGTGGCAAGGCGCACTTTATGCAAGATACCATTCACCTTGGTTGGCGTGGCTGGTTGGCCATGGACAAGAAAGTGAACCACTTCCTAACGACGCCAAGTAAGACGCCGACGTACGACATGAATGATCAATTCTTTGATGACTCATGGGCTACGGCGAAAAATGTCGCTGCTTTTAGATAATCAGCATAATTGACAGTTGTAGTGGTAGAATAATGGCGATTAGATATGATGTCTAATCGCCATTTTTTGACCACTTATGACTGCGACGTTCCGAATTTTATGAAAGGATGGCGCGTATGAAAGAAAATATACAGGCTGTCCGGCGTGCGATGCAGCAAATGTTACCACTCGTTTTGATGCTAACGTGGCTTTATTTACTGCAACAATTATTCTTACGACCAGATGGTTATTTTGCGGTCACACTCGGATATGGGCGCAATGTTATCCCAACTTTTGGCGAAATCAATCGCGTTGTGACCTTGTTTTTAGACAAAGGCTTTCAAATCATGGGAGTCTTGGTTATCGTCTTGGCGATTCAAAAACGCTTACAAGATGAATTCCAAGGGCATCAGCAAACGATATTACTATCGCTTGTGACGTTGGTGAGTTGGCAAATGCTGAACACCACCGCGAGTCTCATGAATTTGGCAGTATTGCCGTTGATGGTATTTGCCATTATGGTACCGGTTCAACTGGTTAAACCAAGGCACCGGTATCTGGTAGCGATTGTAGTGACCCTAATCATCGGGGCGTATGCTGTTACCTTGCACAGTTGGTTAAAACTTTCTTTGTTCGGCCTAATGCAGCAGGGGCTAATCACGTTAATTGGGGATGGGTCGACTGACCTTTGGCAGACCTGGTTATGGGTGCTGGTAGCCGTTTTTGGAAACTGGTTTGGCTTAAATGCAGTTGCTGGTGTAATCCGCCCAGACATTTCAGCTACCGCAGCAAACGAAAATTTGGTGGCTGCCCTGCAACATCAAACAATTCCGCATGTGTTCTCGTTATATCCACTATCTGCATTTGTGTGGTTTGGTGGTGCGGGATTAATGTTGGCATTGTTAATCACGTACTTAATTCAAGCGCGGAATAAGCCGTTGCCATTGTTATTAATCCTAACGATAATTCCAACCTTTTTTGATCAGTGGTGGGCGCTTGCGTTTGCGCTACCAATTATGTGGAATTGGCGTGTTCTGCGTACGATGATAATAGCCTCTACCGTTAATCTAGGCATTGGTGCCTTGTTGCTGGCCGTGCATTTGGCACCAGCTGTCTATTGGGTGCCATCAGGAACGCCAACAATTCTATTTGGTGGCCTAGCTTCACATAATATGTGGCTGTACATTCTTGTGACAATTGGCTTGTTAGCGTTGGATGTTGTGATTTTCTGGCGTGTTGTGCAAGAACTGCATAAGAGTGGGGAGGTTGCCTATGCGTAAACGCTGGTTAATGTTAATACTAGGATTACTAAGCGTCCTCTTGATTACAATGGCGATTGTTGGGCTTCGTTGGAGTCAGAGCAAAACGACGACAAATCAACGAATCTTTAACTCACGCATGACGCCAACGATTTTAATTCCGGGGTCATCAGCTTCGCAGAATCGGTTTGATCAGCTAATTGCCCAACTGAATAAGGGTGACAATAAGCACAGCCTAGTGAAGGTGACGGTTAAGACTGATAATTCAATGGTCACGACTGGAAAGGTGCGTAATGGTGATTTAGCACCGTATTTTGTGGTGGCATTTGAGAATAATCATGATGGTTATGCCAATATAAAAAAGCAGGCCAGCTGGTTTAATGAAGCTTTGCAGATGCTGCAGAAGAAATATCGTTTCCGTCAATTTCAAGCCATCGGGCATTCGAATGGTGGCTTAATTTGGACGCGCTTTTTGGAAAAGTATTATGATAACGATAGTCAGCATATCAACGTGCTCATGACCATCGGGACGCCATACAACTTTGAAGAAACAAATTCTAAGAACCGCACGCAAATGTTGCAGGATTTTATTAAAGAACGTGACGAATTACCGAGCGATTTAACCGTGTATTCAATTATGGGAACTGAAACCTATGACGATGATGGCATTGTGCCAGAACAGTCGGTACAAACCGGCAAATTCATCTTCCAAAAACAGGTTGCCCATTTTACTGAAATTACAGTGACTGGGGATGACGCACAGCACTCTGATTTGCCACAAAATCAACAAATTGTCGATCTGATTCAGCAGTATGTACTGCCTAGGAATCAAGATGTGCCAGGCAATCGGAAATAGAAAAGGCGTGAACAAACGGATTGTTTGTTCACGCCTTATGTTTTTAGTTCCAGAAAATTTGAACTTCACCGTCAGTGTGGAATGAGTATTCAAAATCTGAGTTATCCAAAATGTCAGCAACACCGCTTTGAACGAGCGTGTTGAAAACAGAAATTGGCATTTCGTTGGCCAAAACAAGTTGTTCACGCAAAGCAGGGGTCTTGCGGAAGTGGAATTGGTAGTGACCAATTACGACATCACGCACGAAGTCTTGCAAGTCGTGTAGGTTAACCGTTGCTGATTCGAAACCGAAGTCGGCAACCGTTGCGATGATTTCAGTCAAACGCTTGGCGATAGCATCCTCGATTTGCTCACGTACATCGGCGTGGGCAGCTTCAGGCTTCCAGTCGGCAGGGTGTGACAATTCTTGCTTTGCAATCAAGTTCTTGTTCGTCATAATGACATCCTCGTTTATATTTATTAATTGCCCTAATAATACCAGATAACATGCAACTTTTGACAGTTCAAAGACAATATTAAGTAGAACTTGCTGGTATAATAATATCTCAGGGATATAAGAGAAGGAGTTTTTGACATGGGACGTAAGCGACAAGTATCTGTAGCGGGTGTTGTAATTGCATTGGGTGTATTTGCTTTGCAACAAACCGTGCTAAAAGATAATAATGGCACACAAGTAACGAAGACAAATTATGCACAATCAAGTGTTAAGTCTGATGCGAAAGTTAATTATGGCAGCACGTCAGACGAGCACCCAAATGAATCATTAGCATCATCAGTTTTGACAGCTAACGTGGTGAAGCAATTGGGTACGAATAGCGTTCGCTTTAATGGTAATGGTGCCTTCATTCTTAACAACAATAAGACTGATTTGAATGCCAAGGTAAGTTCAGCGCCATATGTGCAACTTGCTAAGCAGGATTCTTTGGGTCGAGCTGGCGCTGCCAATGCGCTACTAACAAAGGCTAGCCGTCAATATCAATCACGTGATCAAACTGGTAATAGTCGCCAAATGGAACCAGTTGGCTGGCACCAGCTATCAATTGGTGGTAACTACAAGATGCTCTATAATCGTGGGCACTCAATCGGTTACGCTTTGGCTGGAAGTGTACGTGGTTTTGATGCTTCTGAGGCAAATCCACAAAACATCACAGCGCAAACGGCGTGGGCTAACCAAGCGTCAAATGGTAACGACAGCAACACTGGTCAAAACTACTACGAGACACAAGTGCGACGTGCGCAAGATAACCGCAAGACGGTGCGTTACCGTGTAACGCCAGTTTACGATGGGGATAACTTGGTACCATCTGGATCACACCTTGAAGCGAAGTCATCAGATGGCTCACTTGAGTTTAATGTGTTCGTTCCTAACGTAGAGCCAGGTGTTGTGATTGATTACAGCACAGGTTACGCGAAGGTAGCTAAGTAATAATATAGATAGAAAAAAGACCGAGATTTTAAAATCTCGGTCTTTTTAGCATATATGATGAACTTGGAGGGAATCGAACCCTCATCTCCGGAACCGGAATCCGACGTGATATCCATTACACTACAAGTCCAATACGTTATTTAGTATAGCCCAATTCTTTTAAAGCGCGCAATAGCATAAAATAGATTAGGTTTAACCTTGCGTTTTGTTAAGTTTACCTTTAATATAATACCTATAAGACTGAAATAAACATTAAAAACACAAACAAGAAAAAGGTGAAAATTATGGCATCATCAGAAGGTAAGGAGATTATGGGGCGAAACATTAAGCGCCTAATCAAGCAACGAGAAATTACAGCGGCCCGTTTGGCTGAAATCGTTGGTGTTTCAACGGCGACGATTTCTGATTGGTCAAACGGTAAGACGTACCCACGTATCGATAAGATTGAAGCAATGGCTGAATACTTTGGTGTGTCAAAGTCTGACCTAGTTGAAGATCCAGATAAGGTTTCAACGGCCGTTGCGACTGATGAACCAGTTTTGATGGCAGCACACTGGGGCTTGGATATTTCAGGATTGCCTGACGAAGATCGTCACCGTGTTATCGACCGTGCCAAGGCATATATTGAAGGATTGATTGCTGACTACGAGGACCGCAATGCGAAGTAATGATTACGATGATCTATTAATGCGCGTAGAGGATGATCTGACGCAACACGGGTTAGAACCTATCATTCTAGATACGATGCCATTAAAAGAAAATTCGGGATTAGACGGTGTTGCTTACTTGAAAGGTGACAAGGCATACATCTTCATCGACCGCGAACTAGATACATTCGATAAGGCACGTACGCTGGTCGAAGAATATCATCACGCTATTTCTGATTTAGGGGATCATTTGGACTATGATGCTGTCCGGGCCCATAATAATGAAGTTAACGCGCGTGAAGAAGTGATTGCCTACATGACTTCAGAAGATGATTTAATGCGTATTGCCCGTCAACACTCAGATGAACCTTTTGCAGCTTGGATGTTAGAAGAGCATTTGGGCTACCCAAGTGATTTTGCTGACGAGACGGTTAACTATTATCAGCGTCGTGGATTACTCCCTGGCTAACATGTTGAAAGAAGGAATCGATTATGGCTTTACCATCTAACCAACGTAACGGTATGCATTTTCAATCAACGCTATCAAATGTCTCAAAAGATAAGCAAAAAGCAGTTAAGTACGCCCAAAAAGGGGCAACTCGTCGAGACATGCTTGAGATTATTAATGCCTTTAACGCAGCCCACCCAATGGACCGCATTAGTTACCGTTAATTAAAACCTAACTTTAGGGTTGAAATTAGTTAAAACCTAATATATAATAAATTATGTCCTAAGCGATAGACGTTTAGGACTTTAATTAACAACATCAGTTAGGTTTAAATTAATCGTGGGAGGTAATGTTATGATTGCAGCATGGAATGGAGTATTTGTTTTGGGGCTTTTGATGGCGATTGCATGGTTGATCTTAGTGACGTTAGCAACTGCGATTGATTTCCTTTGGGATTTGCGTGGCGTACACGTACTACGCGGATTAGGTCGTGTAGCACGTTATGCACTAGCTCGTTTGAGTGGTGCAAACGCTAGTCAAGCACACCAAATTGTTTTGCAAAAATAAGCGAGTTTTCTAACGCATCTGGTTCTGTGAGGCCGGGTGCGTTTTGTTTTGGGACATAGCACATTAAAAATTCACATTTTCTGGAATTTCGTCATAAATTACGCCAAATAAATCTAAAATGTCTTGCTATTCTTTTACAAGAGAGAAATGGAAGGCATGAATGTTATGAAAAAGTGGCAAAAGGTTGGTATGGCAGTTGTGACATTTATTGTCGCACTAGGCATGCAAGTAACAGCATACGGGGAAGAGACGAAAGTGTTTGATACAAACGCACAAACGTCTGCTGTACCAATGGCGGATACGCCTGATAATGAAGAAATGTATACGGCGTATACGACCGCGTTGGGGAAGGTCGATAGTATGCGCGATCGCTTTAAGGCACAAGCCGATGTCGTAGATGCTTTGAAGAAGGCAACTCATCAATTGAGCGATCACCAAGGACAAATGGAACAAGGGTTGTTGTCTCTAGAACAAGCCGCCTACCAATATGTCGCTGACTACATTTTTTTGATTCACGAAATTCGTTTGCTAACGATTTTTGATAACGACCGCGATGGTTGGGAAGATCGTTTGAAGAGTGAAGAAGATCAACTACAGGAAAACCTACACGAGTTCCAATCATTGAACGACCCATTTACGTTGCAACAAATGATTGGTATGGCAGACTTCGATTTGATTAGCGAAGCGTTGTCAGAGGAAGAGGTTGTTAAGGCATCGTCAATTTCATTGGCTAGCCGTGACGAACGTTCATTGATTGATATGACAGGGACGTGGTTCTCAGTTATTGGAACGGTGACGTTGCTTGTGATTTTGACATTGATTGAATTGCACACGAGCTTCATGTCAACGACGTTCCGCCGTACAAAGCGTCGTCTTGTAAATTCTATGAAAAAGTAACAAATGCCCAGGAGCGAATCCTGGGCATTTTTGTTCTTAATCAAAGCAAAAGTGAGCTTTTTTTAAGCTAGTGGCGTATAATAAACATATCGGTTGGTTAGGAGTACTGATTTATTTCAGAACGAAAGATCGACTCGGTTCGTAACAAATTTCATATTTGTTGCGATGTTGAAAGCACGTTGTTACAACTGTTTGCGAAACTTTATACAAAGTCGTATAATAGACAACGTAAAAACGTTTACAAAGAATTTCTGGGAGGAATCTTAATAATGACTGTTAAGATTGGTATCAACGGTTTCGGCCGTATTGGTCGTTTGGCCTTCCGTCGCATCCTTGAGTTGAAGGATACTGCGGACGACATCGAAGTTGTTGCAATTAACGATTTGACTAACCCTGCTATGTTGGCATACTTGTTGAAGTATGACTCAACGCACGGTACTTTGAACGCTGAAGTTTCAGCTGACGAAGAAGGTATCATCGTTGATGGTAAGAAGATCCGCGTTTACGCTGAGCGTAACGCAGCTGACTTGAAGTGGGTTGCTAACGATGGTGTTGAAATCGTTTTGGAGTCTACTGGATTCTACACTTCAGCAGAAAAGTCACAAGCTCACTTGGATGCAGGTGCAAAGAAGGTCTTGATCTCAGCTCCAGCTGGAAACATCCCAACGGTTGTTTACGGAGTTAACCAAGACACTTTGACTTCAGATGATCACATCGTATCAGCTGGTTCATGCACGACGCAATCATTGGCTCCATTGGCTAACGCATTGGACAAGGAATTTGGTATCGAGATCGGTTTGATGACGACGGTTCACGCCTTCACTTCAACGCAAATGATCTTGGACGGTCCTAAGGGATCAAAGTTCCGTTCAAACCGTACTGCTTCAGCAAACACGATTCCTCACTCAACTGGTGCCGCTAAGGCTATCGGTTTGGTTGTTCCTTCTGTTGCAGGTAAGTTGGACGGTCACGCACAACGTGTTGGTGTTGTTGACGGTTCTGTTACTGAGTTGACGACTGTATTGTCAAAGACTGTAACTGCCGAAGAAGTTAACAACGCTGTTAAGAAGTATGTCAACGATTCATTTGGTGTAAACGAAGACGAAATCGTTTCATCAGACATCATCGGCGACACGCACGGTGCTGTATTTGACCCAACTTTGACTAAGGTCATCACTGTTGGTGACAAGCAATTGGTTCAAACTGCTGCATGGTACGACAACGAATACGGTTTCACTTCAAACATGATCCGTACGTTGTTGCACTTGGCAACTCTCTAATTGCTAGTTTCTAGTAGATAGAGTAAAAACAGGTGGTTTAGACATTCTGAACCACCTGTTTTTTGATATAATATAGTTATTGATTTTTATTAAAAGCAATCACACACAGAAAGAAGGACTTTTACAATGGCTAAGTTGACTGTTGAAGACTTGGAATTGAAGGGTAAGAAGGTTTTGATGCGTGTTGACTTTAACGTTCCTTTGAAGGAAGAGAACGGTGAAGTTGTTGTCTCAAACGACAACCGTATCGTAGCTGCATTGCCAACTATTAAGTACGTTTTGGATAACGGCGGACGCGCTATCTTGTTCTCACACTTGGGACGTATCAAGAGTGAAGATGACAAGAAGGGCTTGTCAATGAAGCCTGTTGCACAACGTTTGGCTGACTTGTTGGGTCAACCTGTTACTTTTGTTCCTGCTACTGAAGGTAAGGAATTGGAAGACGCAATCGCTGGTTTGGAAGATGGTCAAGTTTTGATCTTCGAGAACACGCGTTTCGAAGACGTTGTTAACGGTGAAGAAGTTAAGCGTGAGTCAAAGAACGATCCTGAGCTTGGTAAGTACTGGGCTTCATTGGGTGACGTCTTTGTTAACGATGCCTTTGGTACGGCTCACCGTGCCCACGCTTCAAACGTTGGTATCGCTTCAAACATCGCACAAACTGCTGCTGGATTCTTGATGGAAAAGGAAATCAAGTTCTTGGGTGGTGCCGTTGAAAACCCAGAGCGTCCATTCGTTGCTATCATCGGTGGTGCTAAGGTTTCAGACAAGATCACGATTATCGAGAACTTGTTGAAGAAGGCTGACAAGGTTATCGTTGGTGGTGGAATGGCATTTACGTTCGACGCAGCTAACGGTAAGGCTATCGGTAACTCATTGTTTGAAGAAGACAAGGTTGCCTTGGCTAAGCAATTGATCGAAGAAGCTGGCGACAAGTTGGTATTGCCTGTTGACGCCGTAGCAGCTGACAAGTTTGCTAACGATGCTGACACGTACATTGCTGAAGATGGTATCAAGGACGGTTACATGGGCCTTGATGCTGGTCCTAAGTCAATCGAATTGTTCAAGTCAGTTTTGTCAGACGCAAAGACTGTTGTTTGGAACGGACCTATGGGTGTGTTCGAAATGCCTAACTTTGCCAAGGGAACTTTGGCTATCGGTGAAGAATTGGTTAAGGTAACTAAGGAGAACGGTGCAACGACTATCGTTGGTGGTGGTGACTCAACTGCCGCTGTTCAACAACTTGGTGTTGCTGACCAATTGAGCCACATCTCAACTGGTGGTGGTGCTTCATTGGAGTACTTGGAAGGTAAGACTTTGCCAGGTATCGCAGCTATTTCTGAAAAGTAATTTTGTCTCTACAAAATTACAAATCAGCTAATTAGTTGAAAAATAAAACCGCTTAATTCACGATTTGTGAATTAAGCGGTTTTTTGTATTTAGTGGGTTAGTACAGGTAGAATGTAGGTCATCCATAGCCAGCTAAGTGGCATGACGATGATCATTGAAGGAATCATATCTGCAGTGGGAAACATCTTAACTTTAATCATACGGAATCCAGTGGCTAGCATCAGCACACCACCGACAGCCTTAAAGTCTGTAATCATGGCTGGGTTCGTCAGTGGGTAAATGAACCCAGCTAGCAAGAATAGAATAAAGAAGAAAATAAATTGTGGTACGGCGATTACTGAAACCACAAAGCCAAGGTTAGCTGCAAAAATAGTTGCCGTGAAGAAATCCAAAATTGACTTAGAAATCAAAATTGTCGCATCACCAGTCATACCGTTAACCAAGGAACCGTAGATACCAGTTCCTGAGGCGGTGAATAGGACGATGACCGTCAACAAGGTTGCCATGAATTCATCTTCAGGCATACTTGATTTCATTGGGATAACGCGAGCAATTTGGCGTTGCATAAAACCAGCACCACGGTTAACCAGTTGACCAACGTGGAAAATCAACCCAAGTGATGTCCCAAGAATCAAAGCAAAGATGACTGGCGCCATGTTCTTAGTTGGCGCAATGGCAATGACACCCATTGTCATTGAGGCGACGCCGAAAATCATGTTAATTTCATTTTTAAATTTATCAGAAATGCGGTTACCGAAAAGGACACCGACGATACCGCCCGCTAAAACGGACAAAGCATTAATAATAATACCAGTAGGCATATTCATATTCTATTTAACCTCCATAAAGTAGACTGGAAATATCGGAGGTTTGATACCTCCGATGTGACCAAGTCGCCCTTATCAGGGGCGTCCTTGGTCTTTACTCCTGGCTAAAGCCAGGGGTTTAGACCAATAGCAGCCGTGATAAAACGCGATATTTCTATCTTACGCTTAATAAGTAAACGCAACAAATCCAAAAATGTGATAAACTATTCCAAAGAGTAATATTTAAGAGGACGTATTATGGATATCCATAAGTTTGAGGTATTTTTAGATTTGGCGAAAACGCTAAGCTATACCGAGACCGCCGAACGTTTATTCACGACGCAAGGTAACATCTCAAAACAAATCTTAGCGCTAGAAAAGGAATTGGATACGAAGCTGTTTGAGCGTAGCCACCGAACCATCAAATTAACTGAGGCCGGGGGTATTACTGCTATTTATGCAGCCAAAATTATGTCCGAATATGATGCGATGTTGCGTACACTTAATCAGCACGCAGCGGAATCTGAAAATACGCTGACGATCCTTGCGATTCCATCAGTTTCCAACTATCGCGGGTTTGAGTTGATTGCTGCATTCCATCATAAGCATCCGGAAATTTCATTGCACCTATCTGAAGTTGATCACGGCGTTATTACTCAGTCGTTGGACAATGGTAAAGCGGATGTAGTGTTTGGTCGTGACTTCGGGGACATCAATGAGAAGTACGAAACAATCGTGACAGATAAGGATCAGTTTGTTTGCGTTGTACCAAAAGACCATCCATTGGCTGACGCGGCGCAGGTGAAAATTGGCGATTTGCAAGATGAAGAATTCTTATTGCTCGGGCGTGAAACAACGATTTATAACCGTGTGATGGCAATGGCCCGTACCGCTGGCTTCGAGCCAAAAGTGGCCTATGAAGGGCAACGTATCGATATCATCTTAAATATGATTGCTAACGGGATGGGTGTCTCAATCATGATGGAAAAGAGCGTTGATATGTCGGCTAACCCAGATATCATTAAGCGTCCGATTAACCTCAATGATGTGAGTCAATTGGCCTTTATGCGTAAGAATACAGCCCAACATTCTAAGGCAAGTGAGCTCTTTTGGGAGTTCGTCGGTCAAAATAAGTAAACATAATCAAAGCTCATGGTGCGTCCATGAGCTTTTTCTTTTATTATCCGAAAAAGGCGAGTAAACTAACGGTGTCTAACAGAACGTGAGGAATGATTATGTTTCGAATAGGAAAACGATATTTACAACCCATTCCAGTCATACTGGCGGTGTTGTTTTTAATGGTTCAAGTATCGGCGGATTTGTCATTGCCGACAATTACGTCGAACATTATTAATAAAGGAATTGCCCAAAACGATATCGATTATATCTGGCGCATGGGTGGCATCATGTTGTTGATTGCCATTGCCGGCTGGTCAGGGGCAGCGTTGAATGTTTTCTTTGCGGCGACTCAGAGTCAACGATTGGGGATGAAGTTGCGTAGTGCGCTGTTCCGTAAGGTTACCTTTATGGATGCTAAGAACGTTGATAAATTTGGAAACGCAACGCTGATTACCCGAACGACAAATGACGTCACGCAAATCCAAAACGTGTTCCAAACGGTGTTGCGTATGATGCTGATGTCACCACTTTTGTTTGTGGGTGCATCCATCATGGCATGGCGTTTGGATCATCGTTTAACGATGGTTTTCGCAGTTGCGTTGCCAGTTTTGGCCCTCGCTGTGTTTATCAATATGCGCATCTCGGTACCGCGTTTTAAGACGATGCAAAAGAAGGTTGATAAAATCAATCTGATTTTCCAGCAGGGACTGACTGGTGTGCGCGTTATCCGTGCGTTTGATCGTGATGACTACGAGGTTGATAAGTTTAAAGAGGCCAACTATGATTTGACACACACAGCACGTGTTGTCTTTACGACAGTTGCGATGATGATGCCAGTGATGACGATTATTTTGTCATTCACCAACGTTGGGATTGTCTGGTTGGGAGCCAAGTTGATTGGTGCTGACCTGATGCCAATGGGAAACTTGGTGGCATTTTAGACTTACGCGACCCAAATTTTGATGAGTTTTATGCAACTATCAATGGTGATCGTCATGGTACCACGTGCCCAAGCATCAGCGGACCGTATTGATGAGGTCTTGGATTCAGCTGACACGATTACGGATGCTGATCAAACGGTGGCATTGCCTGACGGACCAGCATCATTAGCGTTTGATGATGTGTCATATCGATTTGAAGGCGCCGAACGACCAGCGTTGAGTCATATTACTGCGCAAGCAACAGCGGGGCAAACAATGGCGATTATCGGTGGAACCGGTTCAGGTAAGTCGACGCTGGTTAACTTGATTCCGCGTTTGCTTGATGCAACCGGTGGTCACGTTGACCTGTCAGGGGTTGATGTGAAAAAGCTTTCTCAACATGATTTGCACGAGGAAGTATCGATTACCCAGCAAAAGGCGACATTGTTCACTGGAACGGTTCGCTCAAACATGACGTTCGGTATGCCATATGCGACAGACGAACAAATTTGGGATGCCTTGAAAATCGCACAAGCAGATGATTTTATTCAAGAGCAATGTGGCTTGGATATGACGGTTGAGCAAGGCGGGGCTAACTTCTCGGGAGGTCAGCGTCAACGTTTGACGATTGCCCGTACTTTGATTAAAGACGCGAAGGTTTATGTGTTTGATGATTCGTTCTCAGCGCTAGACTTTGCCACGGATGCACGTTTGCGAGCTGCTATTAATGCTGACGAACGTTTGGCACCGGCAATCAAGGTCATTGTTGCCCAACGAATTGCGACCGTTATGAATGCTGACGTCATCGTGGTGCTAGACAATGGCGAATTAGCAGGGGTTGGCTCGCACCAAGAGCTAGCCAAGACTTGCCCAGCATATCAAGAAATTATGCGGAGCCAATTGTCTGAAGCAGATTTGAAGGAGGTGGGTGTCAATGCGTAGTTATACTAGTGGCGGTCGCGGTGGTGGCCGTGGCGGCATGGGACGCCCCGTCGAAAAAGCAGTCAATTTCTGGCCAACAGTCATTCGCCTGTTTAAGTACTTGCGTAAGGATCGTGCCGGCGTTATCTTTTCGTTAATTATTGCAGCGGTATCAGTTGTGTTGTCAGTTCGTGCGCCAAAGGTTTTGGGTGAAGCGACAACGGTTATCTTTAATGACGTGACACGCTCAGTGAAAATGCATACAGGCATTCACATTAACATGGATAAGGTTTTCCAAATCTTGGTGTTCGTGTCGATTTTGTATGTCTTGAGTGCGATTTTCTCAATCACGCAGCAATGGATTATGACTCGAATTGCGCAACGTACGGTCTATCAATTACGTCAAGACTTCAAAGTGAAAATGACGAAGTTGCCGGTGTCGTATTATGATACCCACCAAAATGGGGACATTATGTCGCGTGTTGTTAATGACATGGATAATATCTCAGGAACGCTAAATCAGTCACTGATTCAGCTGGTGACATCAGCTTTGACATTCGTCGGCGTTATCTACTTCATGCTGACAATTAGCTGGCAATTATCATTGGTCGCATTTGCGACAGTGCCAATTTCCTTGTTAATCGTGCGAACAATTGCGCCGTTGTCACAGCGTTTCTTTGCCCGCCAGCAGGCGTCACTTGGTTTGTTGAATGACCAAGTTGAAGAAACGTTTGCCGGGCACACGGTGGTGAAGACGTTTAACCAAGAAAAGAACGTCATGGTTGATTTTGATGCACAAAACGAAACGTATTATAAGTCGGCCTGGAAAGCGCAGTTCGTTTCGACGTTGATTTTCCCTTCGATGCGTTTCGTCAATAATTTGGATTACCTTGCGATGGCTGTAATTGGTGGCATTAAGGTGGCGTCAGGTTCAGTCAGCTTGGGTGATGTCCAGGCGATGTTGCAGTACACGAATCAGTTTAGTCAACCAATCACTCAGATTGCTAACTTAACGAATACCATTCAGGCAACAGTGGCATCAGCTGAACGTATTTTTGAAGTGCTGGATGAGCCTGAGATGGACAGCCCAGAGCCAGTTGAACCAATTGAAACAGATGATTTGGTGACGTTTGAAAATGTGGCCTTTAGTTATGTACCTGATCAGCCATTGATGACCGATTATAATATGTCGGTGAAGCGGGGGGAAATGGTCGCAATTGTTGGTCCAACTGGGGCGGGTAAGTCAACGATGATTAACCTGTTGGAACGTTTTTATGACACGACGTCAGGGACAATTCGTCTGCGTGGCTTAGACACGAAGTCGATGAGTCGCCAATCCTTGCGTCATCACTTTGCGATGGTGCTCCAGGAAACGTGGTTGTTCTCGGGAACGATTATGGATAATTTGCGTTATGGTCGTTTGGATGCGACGGATGACTTCATCTACGAAGCAGCCAAGATGGCCCACGCGGATGACTTCATTAAGACGTTACCAGATGGCTATGATACGGTACTAAACGAGGAAGCAACGAATATTTCGCAAGGGCAGCGTCAATTGCTAACGATTGCCCGTGCCTTTGTGGCTGATCCGGAAATTTTGATTCTGGACGAAGCGACGAGTTCAGTTGATACGCGTACGGAACGGATGATTCAAGACGCGATGGCACGTTTGATGGCCGGTCGTACCAGTTTCGTTGTGGCTCACCGTTTATCAACGATTCGTTATGCCGACCAGATTTTAGTAATGGAACACGGTAATATCGTTGAACGTGGTAAGCATGATGACTTGTTGGCTGCAAATGGCGCTTATGCAAAGTTGTATAATTCGCAATTTGCTGAAAATGTTGGCTTAACATCATGTTAAGATTTCGATGAAAATGTAACCAGTGCGTGATGGCACTGGTTTTTTTGTCGATTGTACTGCTACAATAGACGTACGATTGTGAGTAGGTAGGAAAGTGGGGATTAGCAAATGATTGAACATTGGATAAATACTGCGCTAATCGTCTTGTTAATCGCGAATACGTTAGGAGCGATTGTCACGGTTTTCCGTGATCGAAACCGTGATATTACGACGGTTTGGGCTTGGATGCTGGTGCTGTTATTGTTCCCAGTTTTTGGTTTTGCGTTCTATTTCTTCTTTGGGCGTAAGCTATCAAATAAGCGTATTTTTGACATTCGAACGCAACGTGTCATGGGTATTGACCGCATTGCGAAGAAGCAAAAGAAGCAAATGGCACACATTGCCACAGCCGATTATCAAGAGGAACAAACGTTTGTTCGTTTGTTCTTGAATAATGAGCAAGCGATTTTTACAAATGAAAATCATGTCTCAGTTATCACGGATGGTAAAGACAAATTTGCGCAATTGTTTGCGGATATCGAACAGGCCAAGCATCACGTGAATGTTGAGTACTATACGATTTATGATGATGAAATCGGAAATCAACTAGTTGATTTGTTGACGAAGAAAGCAGCTGAAGGTGTGCGTGTTCGTGTCATTTATGACATGTGGGGGTCAGGTGGTCGCCACAAGAAGATGTTCAAGCGCTTGCATGAAGCTGGTGGCCAAATTGAAACATTTTTGATTCATGATTGGCAGCCATTTTCATTCCGCGTGAACAATCACAATCACCGCAAGCTAGTGATTATCGACGGTAATATCGGTTATATTGGTGGCTTTAACGTGGGTGACCAATATCTGGGCAAGAAAAAGAAGTTCGGTTACTGGCGTGATACGCATTTGCGTGTTGAAGGTGACGCAGTATTGGCAATGCAAAGTCGCTTCTTCATGGATTGGAATGCAACTACAACGGAAGAAAAGTTGCAGTTTAGTGATGATTATTTCCCAGACAGTACGCAAGCTGGGGATGTGGCGATGCAGATTGTATCATCAGGACCAGAGTCGGATTCAAAACAAATTTATCAAGGGTACTTGCATATGATTGCGATTGCCCGTGAAAGTATCACGATTCAATCGCCATACTTTATTCCGAACCAAGCGATTATGGATGTGCTATCTGTGGCCGCTCGTTCAGGGGTGAAGGTACGCATCATGATTCCAAGTATGCCGGATCACCCGTTTGTCTATCGTGCGACGGAATACTATGCGCGTGCGATGGTTCGAGCGGGCGCTGAAGTTTATACGTATGACAAGGGATTCTTGCACGCTAAGACATTGGTGATTGACGATAAGATTGTTTCGGTCGGTAGTGCCAACATGGATATTCGTTCATTCGCTTTGAACTTTGAGGTGAATGCCTTTATGTACAGCCGTCGATTGGCTGCGGAAATGAATCAGATTTTTGAAAAGGATTTGCGGGTTTCAACGCGTTTGACCCGTCAATACTTCGATAACCAATCAGGATGGCGTAAGTTTAAGCAAATGTTCTCACGTTTGCTGACGCCAATTTTGTAAACAAAAACACGGCAATTTGCCGTGTTTTTTCATTGTAGAAGCGTATAATACAGGGTATTAACGGATAAGATAACGAGGCAATAAAAATGGAGTTTCGAACATTAGCAAATGGGGTAAAGATGCCGGTGCTTGGGTACGGTGTTGCGCAAGTGCAAGGCGCTGAAGCTACCCAAGCAGTAAAGGATGCCATTGCGACCGGCTATCGCATGATTGATACAGCTGTGATTTATGACAATGAAGGCGATATTGGTCGCGCAATTGCCGAAAGTGAAGTTGATCGTCATGACTTGTTTTTGACAACCAAGGTTTGGGTGCAAGACATGAGCTACGAGGGGGCAAAGGCTTCTGTCGCACGTTCATTAGAATTGCTGGGAACTGATTACTTGGATTTGGTGTTGTTGCACCACCCAATTGGTGACATCTGGGGTGCTTGGCGTGCGCTAGAAGAAGATTATAAAGCCGGTCGTATTCGTGCAATTGGTGTGTCGAACTTCTCACCAGCGTTGATGACGCAATTTGTGACATTGAACGACATCGCACCAATGGTGAACCAAATTGAAAACCATCCTTTCCACCAACAAGCAGATAAGGTGGCGTACTTCCAAGAACAAGGCATCTTGGTTGAAGCGTGGGCACCGTTTGCGGAGGGGATGCATGATGTATTCCATTCACCAATTTTGACTAAGATTGCTGAGAACCACGGTAAAGAAGTGGTTCACGTTATTTTGCGTTGGCTGCTTCAACGAGGTATTAGCACAATTCCAAAGTCAATGAAGCCAGCGCGAATGGCCTCTAATTTGGATGTATTTGATTTTGAATTAACAGACGACGAAATGGCACAAATTGCCACGATGAATACGGGTGAAACGTTGTTTGGCGGATCAGATGATCCCGATGTTTCCCATGTGCAAAAGATGTTGAATTGGACCGTAACACACTAGGAGAAGTAGTATGTGGTTTTTTATTATTTTGATTTTGGTCGGACTGTTTGTGTACACGCAATCACGCAAGGCACGTCACGACCATGAAATGCGTAACAAGGCACAAGTCTTGGAAGGCGAATTCAAGGACGTGACCAAGAAGTAAGGTGAAAGGGACTAATCTGCGCGGATTGGTCTCTTTTTACTATCGTCAGGCACCGAAATACCCTGTATAATGGTAGGGACAGAAAAATTAGACAGAATAGGAGCGCGATAAATAATGGACATTCAAGAAATGAAGGCGCGCCAATCTCACATTCGTAACTTTAGTATTGTGGCTCACATTGACCACGGTAAGTCGACGATTTCAGATCGTATTCTGGAAGCAACGCACACGGTTACTGAACGTGAGATGCAAAATCAATTGCTCGACACGATGGATTTGGAACGTGAACGTGGTATCACGATTAAGATGAACGCGGTTGAAGTTCACTACAAGGCGAACGACGGCGAGACGTACATCTTCCACTTGGTTGATACACCAGGTCACGTCGACTTCTCTTATGAAGTGTCTCGTTCATTGGCTGCGGCTGATGGAGCAATTTTGGTTGTTGATGCCGCCCAAGGTGTTGAAGCCCAAACGTTGGCAAACGTTTACTTGGCGTTGGAAAATGACTTGGAAATCTTGCCATTGATCAACAAGATTGACTTACCAGCCGCTGATCCGGAGGCTGTCCGTGCTGAAATCGAAGATGTGATCGGTATTGATGCATCTGAAGCTGTTTTGGCATCAGCTAAGCAAGGTATTGGTATTCCAGAATTGCTTGAGCAAATCGTGGCCAAGATTCCTGCACCAGAGGGTGATTTGGAAGCACCATTGCAAGCGTTGATTTTTGACTCAGCCTACGATTCATACAAGGGTGTTATTTTGACCGTTCGTGTGAAGGAAGGGGTTATGAAGCCGGGTGATAAGATTCGCTTCATGAACTCAGGTGCTGAATACGAAATCACAGAAGTTGGTGTGAACTCACCACACCCTGTGAAGCGTGATTTCTTGATGGCTGGTGATATTGGTTATGTGGCCGCCTCAATCAAGAACATTCGTGACGCACGCCCTGGTGATACGATTACGTCAGTTAAGAACCCAGCAGCTGAAGCGTTGCCAGGTTACCAACCAATGACGCCGATGGTTTACTCAGGTTTGTACCCAACGGATAACTCAAAGTACAACGACTTGCGTGAAGCGCTTGAAAAGTTGCAATTGAACGATGCGTCATTGGAATTTGAGCCTGAAACGTCACAAGCATTGGGATTCGGTTTCCGTACTGGATTCCTGGGCTTGTTGCACATGGACGTTGTGCAAGAGCGTCTTGAACGTGAATTCGATATGGAATTGATCACGACGGCACCATCTGTAACGTACCACGCGTACACGACGGACGGTGAAATGGTTGAAGTGGCCAACCCATCAGAGTTGCCTGAAGCTAGTGCCATCAAGTGGATTGAAGAACCATACGTACACGCACAAATCATGGTGCCTAACGAATACGTTGGGGCAGTTATGGAATTGGCACAACAAAAGCGTGGTGAATTCGATACGATGGATTACTTGGACCAAAACCGCGTTAACGTGAAGTACTACATTCCATTGTCAGAAATCATCTTTGACTTCTTCGATAAGTTGAAGTCAAACACACGTGGTTACGCCTCATTGGATTACGATATTTCAGGTTACCGCAAGTCTGACTTGGTTAAGATTGATATCTTGTTGAACGGTGATAAGGTCGATGCCTTGAGCTTTATCGTGCACAAGGACTTTGCCCAAGAGCGTTCACGTATTATTACGGCTAAGTTGAAGCAAATCATCCCACGTCGTAACTTTGAAATTCCAGTGCAAGCTGCAATCGGTTCAAAGATTGTCTCACGTTCAACGATTAAGGCGTACCGTAAGGACGTTACCTCAAAGATTCACACGGGTGACCCTGATCGTCGTGCAAAGTTGTTGGATAAGCAAAAGCGTGGAAAGAAGCGCATGAAGGCGGTTGGTACGGTTGATGTGCCACAAGAAGCCTTTATGGCGGTGCTTAAGGCTGAAGATGATACAGAATTTGCAAAGGGTGCTAATCACTAATTGTGAATATTCTGCAAATTTCTTTGGTTGAGAGACTACCATTCTCTTCGAAGTTATGGTATTATATTCAGGTTAAATAAACTGACTCTGGTACGCAATGTACTAGGGCGATAAGGAGAAACACGATGAAGGCTGATATTCACCCAGATTACCACCAAGTGGTTTTCGTTGATTCAACTACTGGTTACAAGCTTTTGACTGGTTCAACTCGTACTTCAAACGAGACGATCGAGTTCGAAGGTGCTACGTACCCAATGATCCGTGTTGAAGTTACGTCAGATTCACACCCATTCTACACTGGTAAGCAAAAGTTTACTACTGCCGATGGTGCGGTCGACAAGTTCAACAAGAAGTACGGTTTGGCTTAATTTTAAGCGATTCAATACTGAAAAGACACTCAACCTTGGTTGGGTGTTTTTTTGTGCACACATAAACGGCCGTATAGCAACGTTTGTGACGAATCGACACAGGAACGGATGCAATCAGATAAGATTTACATTTGTTTTGAAATTGGCTGGTGAAAGGTGATTTTTTGCACCTTTTTGCACCTAATCGTTCAACAGTTCGATGGCTTTTTTCACTTCTGATTTCCTCTCAATTTCGAGGTAGTGATAGGTAAGTTTTCATTGTCACTAAAGTCGCGTTGTGACCGAGTCGTTCACTAACATATGCGACGTCAACAACCTTACTGATTAATAGACTGGAATGAGTGTGACGCAAGCCGTGCATAGAAATGTCTTTTGAGCCGATCATCATAGAAATCAACAAACATAGTTGTTGCCTTATCAATTTGATAGCCGTTGTTGAGTCGGATTTTCATGTCATTTTCCCAGGCTGACGCTTCTGTCTTAGTGCGGAAACCGCTCTTTGTTTTACGTTTATTTTTACCATCTAGTTGGTAACTACCACGCAATCGAATGGGGTCGTGCCCCGTCCTAGGACAAAGGATGGACAAAAAACAGACGGCGGTGTTGACTTTAATGTAGAAATAAATCCCTAGCAGGTCGTCAATGACGATTGCTGGGGATTTGTGTAGTAGATAGTGAACGAAAGAAATAGACCCGACTCGACCGTACACACTAGCAGAGGAGAGTCGGGTCTATTTTGCGTTGTGCATATTCGATTGTGTAATTATCAGCAATCTTTAAAAATGCGATCAGCGGTTGGAATTTTTTGCACTAAGTATTAATCCATCCATCAAATGAAACAAAAACCTTTGATTCCCTAATGTTGTTATTAACAATAGCTAGTCACCGGCTGCCACCTAATAGGGATTACGTGCATTGGATATCGAAAATAGTCCTTATCATGGGCTATTTTAACTGCATGGTAGCTGTTTGTAATGGGGTGTTGAGCTATAGACAAAAATAGCCCATTAGCTACAACATATACATACTGTACGCAGTCATAACTAATGGGTCATTTTTTAAATTATTCAGTTGTTATTGCTGGTGCAGAAGGGTGTTACCTTTAAATTTATTTGGTATAAATCTTCGGCGTGATATTTCTGTTATACTAATAAATGTTGGATAGTAAGTAGCATGCAAATCCCTATTTACACAATTTTAAATATAACGAATAGTGAGGATTTGCTATGCTCCAGCATACATTCAATAATGCATTTCAAGAGGTAGGACGGTTGGCGTCCATGCTCTCACCAAATCAAGTGTTCGTAGTTTTGATAGCTATGGTATTTGTGATTGGATTGGCTGTAGTTATGTACAGTCCGGTTCTTATTGCTCATGAAGAGCACAAGGCGGACCAAATTGCAGCCAAGAGCAATAAAAAAGATGGGTATGACCACACATCACACTCATCCATTGACAACACTACTAACGAATAGCATTTATGACACCGCAGGGATCTCGACCTCCTTGCGGTGCTTTTATTTATAGTATTTATTATATCAATTTCGAAATTGAATCACAACAAACATTTATTACAACAATTCAGCTTATTCGCAAGTAGTCTTATTACAAAAATAGCTTAGTTAATAACTAACGAATAATGCGATTACAACCAGGATAATTTTGGTTTTGCAGTTGCCAGAGGGTATAATTGTTCGATACTGAAAAACACTCAACCTTGGTTGGGTGTTTTTGTTCTAGTACAGGAAAGAGAAAAGATATGAAGTTTGAAATTAATCACGTTGTCGATAACATTTTGACTGAACACGAAGATCCCTATGTGGGTTATCAAATGAGTGGGCAAGGGTCCACTGAAAGCGCTGAGAAGTTTTTCAATCGTGAATTGATGACTGAGATTCGTCCACTGGTTGATGAATTGAATGATGATTTAGATGGTACTGGGGTGTTTGAGTTGCACACGGTGCAAGTCTCATACAATGGGGATGAATTGGAATTGCGTTTCAAGGTGCCGGTTGATTTGACTGAAACAGCGAGCTACTTTAACGAGCTAGATGATGGTGAAGAACGTATTGCATCGATTCCAACCACATCAGCAATTCAACTTGCACCACGTACACGTGATGAACAAATGCTATACACGGTTGTTGAAGACCGATTGCAAAGTCGCAAGCGTCGTGTAGCCATGGTAGGTGTTAATCTATCCGATATGGCCGAATTCCTAATGACGATTCCAATGAACTTGGCAAAGTCATATGATGACGCGCTAGTGCGTGGGCAAATCGGACGTCGATAAGAGGCTAACCGACGAATAAATAGGCCAGTCAGAGCAGGGTTTTTAATAATTTCAAGACCTTACTTTTTGTCAGTCGCGGCTATATAATAATGGAGCTTTAAAGAAAGAAGGAAAATTATTAATGGCTAAGACAGCTTTGGTTACTGGTGCAAACAAGGGAATCGGTTATGCGATTGCAACGCAATTGCTACAAATGGGCTACACCGTATTGGTCGGCGCACGTGACGCCGAGCGTGGTGCAGCTGCTGTGAGCGAGTTGCAAGCATTTGGTAATGCAGAATTGTTGTTGATTGATGTTGCTAACTTGGATAGCATCCATGAAGCAGTAGCAAACATCAACGCGAACTACAACGGATTGGATTTGTTGATCAACAATGCCGGTATTTCAGGTGATATGGAACGTACGGCATGGGAGTTCGAAGCACAAGAGTTGCTTGATATCTATAAGGTCGACTTCATCGGACCATACGAGTTGACGAAGGGGCTTTTGCCAGTACTACAAAAGAACAATGGAACGATTGTTAACGTTTCAACGCCAATTGAGCCAGGTAAGTGGTGGCACCCACTTGGTTACATGGCTGCTAAGGCACCGCTTAATGTGATGACGAAGGACTTCGGTCTTGAATTCGAACAAAAGGGTATGCCTGTTGAGATTTTTGCCGTGATGCCAGGTGCTGTTTCAACTGACTTGAACGGCCACATTCAAGGTGACTTCGTTCGTACGACAGAAAATGCCGCTGAACTGATTTTGTCATTCTTCTTTGATGATCAAAACCACAACGGCCAAGTTATCAATGAAGACGGTTCAGTCGTTAACTACAATCCACAACACTAAAAAGAAAACATCCAACACTTTGCGGTTGGATGTTTTTTGTAAAACGAATCAAAATTCGAATTTTTCTTCTGAATATATACACCGTACAATGCATATACCGCAAAAACATGCACGAATACTCAAAAAAGAGTGCAAAAAAATACATTGATGTGCTATGATATTATTCGTTGTCAAAAGGGTTTGCCTTTTGGCTGATGAATAAAAAGAGAATAAAAGAGAAAATGAATTTGTATATGATAGCAAATTTATTCAGAGGAGGGGCAGCGCATGGCAGACAAAAACGCCGCGCCTGATTCGCTAAATCGCGGGTTATCTAAGCGTCACGTGACGATGATTGCGATTGGTGGAACAATTGGAACAGGATTGTTCTTGGGAGCCGGAGACTCAATCAGTCTGACGGGACCATCAATCCTATTTGTTTATTTACTAACAGGAATCTTCCTATATATTATGATGCGTGCCATCGGCGAGTTGCTTTACGCCGATCCGGACAACAACTCATTTGTGGCCTTTGTGTCAAAGTACTTAGGTCCGGGGGCCGGGCACTTTGTAGGTTGGTCATACTGGATTACATTGATTTTGCCAGCCATGGCGGAGTTGACGGCCATCGGGCTATATGTCCAATACTGGTTACCAAATGTGCCAGCATGGTTAATCGAAATTATCGTGATGATTCTGTTGGTGGGGGTTAACCTGTTCGCGGTTAACTTCTTCGGTGAAGCAGAGTTTTGGTTCTCATCAATCAAGATTATTGCTATCCTAGGTATTATCGCAACGGGAATTATTATGATGCTGACTGGTTTCAATGCACCAGGAGCACATGGTGGACCAGTTTCACTAGGTAATATTACGCACAACTTCAAGTTCTTCCCAAATGGTGGGATGAGCTTCATGCAAGCATTCCCAATGGTCTTCTTCGCGTTCGTTGGAATTGAATTCGTTGGTTTGATGTCAGCGGAAACAAAGAACCCACGCGAGGTGATGCCAAAGGTTATCAACACGGTGTTATTCCGTATTTTGATTTTCTACGTGGGGGCCTTGGCAATTATCATGTCAATTTATGATTGGCACTACTTGCCATCAAACCAAAGTCCATTCGTGTTTATCTTTAAGTTAATCGGTATTCACTGGGCAGCAGCGTTGTTGAACTTCGTGGTTTTGACAGCAGCGATGTCAGCCTTGAATACGTTGATTTACTCAGCCGGACGAGACGTTTACGCGTTGGCTTTGGAAAACACAGGGAAGTGGCAATCATACTTCAAGGTGCTATCAATGAAGGCAATCCCATCACGTGCGGTATTGTTCTCAGCAATCTTGATTATGTTGACGCCGATCATCAACGCATTGCCAATCTTTGAATCAGCATTTAACTTCTTCGCATCAGCTACGGCGGCGATTACGTTGGTTATCTACAGCTTGATTATGTTGGCCCACCGCAAGTATCGCGCTAGTGCAGACTACATTGAAGATGGCTTCAAGATGCCTTTCTACAAGATTGCTAGTCCATTGACGCTCGCATTCTTCTTGTTCATCTTCGGAACCTTGTTCTTGGACAAGACCGATATGATTGCAGCCTTTGGTGGTATCGCCTGGACGATTGGTTACGGTTGGTACAGCCACAAGAAGTATGGCATGAAATTTTAAAAACGATTAAACTCACTGACTTTGGTTGGTGAGTTTTTTTCTGGTTTGTTTTTATATTAAAATTCAATTAGAATAAAGAAACGACTAAAAACGGAGGTTATGAGATGACGGACTCATACACAGGTGCGGATTTACGTGCGCTATTGAAAGAACAAGCCTTGCTGGAAGAAACGATGGCTTTGGCAAGCTGGGACCAATTAACTGGGATGCCTAAGGATTCAGGTGAATTTCGTGCGGAACTACAAAGTTATCTAACAGAGAAGTATTTGGGCGTTTCAACTGGTGACCAAGCCAAAGCGTTGGTGGCTTACTTTGATGAACACGCTGCAGAACTTTCTGATGATGAACAAGCTTTGTTTGCGAAGTTTAAGGAAGATTATGAGCGTGATGCGCTTGTGCCAGCTGACGAGTACATTGCTTTTAATAAGTTGAGCTCATCAGCGCAAGACGCGTGGTCAGAGGCTCGTGAGCAAGATGATTACAGCATCTACGCACCGTACCTCCAACAATTGATTGCTTTGAAGCGCAAGTTTATCACGTACTGGCGCAAGGATGAGGCCACACCATATGATGTGTTGCTGAACCAATTTGAGCCTGGCTTGACGGTTGAAAAGTTGGACGCAGTCTTTAACGAAGTGAAGGCGGGCGTAGTGGCCTTGCGTGATCGTTTGGCAACTGAAGGAACTGAGCCAGATGACAGTTTCCTCCACCGTGATGTGGCGATTGCTGATCAACGTGGGTACGTTTGGGATGCCGCAGTTCGTTTGGGCTACGATCCAAACAAGGGACGATTGGACGATACGATTCACCCATTTATGCAAGATTTGAACCGCAATGATGCTCGTATTACAACGCGTTGGGCAACCGATGATTTCCAGATGGCAGTGTTGGGAATTTTGCACGAAGCGGGGCACGGTCTATTTGCACAAAACGTGGCGCCAAAGTGGGATTACACACCATTTAACAAAGCCATTGCGATGAGTATTCATGAGTCACAGTCACTCTTTAATGAAGTGGTCATTGGTCGTTCAGAAGCCTTTTTGCGCCATGATTACCCAATTATGCAAGCAGCCTTCCACGGTGTCCTAGATGATGTAGATTTTGAAACGTTCTACAAGGGTTGGATGAAGACACAAGCCAGTTTGATTCGTACGGAAGCTGATCCATTGACATATCCATTGCACATCATCATACGCTATGAAATTGAGAAGGCCATCTTCAATGATGACATCTATGTCGAAACGTTGCCTGAGTTGTGGAATGCCAAGTATGAAGAGTATCTTGGTATTCGACCACCGTCAGATTTGACAGGAATCCTACAAGATATCCACTGGGCTGGGGGCGACTTTGGTTACTTCCCATCATATGCATTGGGCCACTTGTATGCTGCCCAATTCCGTCATGAGATGGCGAAGACGTTGGATATTGATGCCTTGCTTGAAGCCGGTGACACTCAACCGTTGTTCGACTGGCGTAGGGAGCATGTGTGGCAATATGGGGCTTCAAAGACCCCATCACAAGTATTGCGTGATGCTACCGGCGAAGACTTGAACCCACAATACTGGTTGGACTTGCAAACACGTCGTTATTTGCAAGCTTACAACATTAAGTAAATAACTGAAGGTGATATTTTAAGGCCGTGAATTTCTTGAGACAGATTCAAGAGATTCACGGCCTTTTATGTTTGGCTTGTGCTTCACTGAAGTTTGGTTTTTGGTCGGTTCATTATGATTGCAAACAATCGAAAGAGAGGCAATCCTTATGACAAAGACTAATAATTCGGCGGCCGTGATTCTCATTCCGGCCTATGAACCAACAGAAAATTTCATTACCGTGATGATGAACCTGCAGGCAGTGACCAATCGTCCGGTTGTTGTAGTGGATGATGGATCAGGCATCCACTACCAAACAATCTTTGCGCAAATCGAAGAGCTAGTTGCCACGGTACTAGTACATGACCAGAATCGCGGTAAAGGTGTGGCTCTTAAAACAGGTATTAAGTATGTCCAAACAGCATTTCCCAACACAGCTGGCATTGTGACAGCCGATTCAGATGGTCAGCACGCCATTTCTGACATTATTCGGATTGCGGAAAAGCTGGAAACGGGAACAGATGACTTGATTCTGGGTGTCCGTAATTTTGAAAAGGGGGCTGTACCGCCCAAATCTTACTGGGGTAACAAATTAACCAGTAAGATGACGCAATTTGCAACGGGGTTAGTCATACCGGATACCCAAACCGGCTTACGTGGTTTGCCTCGCAACACATTATCAGCGATGAGCGAGATTAGTGGTGACCGATTTGAATATGAAATGAACATGTTGCTGGAGTCACAAGAACGGGACATCGGTCTAGCACTGGTGCCAATTCAAACTATTTATGAGGGTAACAATGAAGGTACCCATTTTCACCCAATTCGTGATTCCTTATTGGTCTACAAACGCTTTTTGAAATTTGCCTTCTCATCATTGAGTTCGGCGATGGTTGATATTGCGTTGTTTGCAGTTTTGCTGCTGACCTTGTTTAAAGGGGCTTCCACAATGAGTTTATTAGGGGCATCGGTGCTGGCTCGATTCATCTCTGGTATTTTTAACTTCATCCTTAATCAACGATGGGTGTTTAAGTCACAAAATACGACTGGTGATCGTCGCCGCTATGTCGCATTATTTACCTTTCAAATGGTCTTATCAGCAGGCCTATTACAGTTGGTGGATACGTTTATTCCGCATCCAGTGCCGGTAAAAATAATGGTAGATACCTTAATATTTGTTGGTAGCTATTTAGTACAAAAGAAATTGGTTTTCAAATCACGAATGGAGAGAACGCATGAAGCGTAAGTTAACGTTAGTGACATCCGCAATTTTGACGGTTTATACGAGTTTTACACTGGTTGATACGTTTATGATACAGCACAGTGGTACAGCAATTGCGACGAGCACGCAAACCGTCAAGACAACTGCGAAGAAAGATTCAAGTACGGTCAAAAAGACGGCCACGTCCTATGAGGATAGTCACATGAGTATTAACGTCACAACCGAACGGGTTGATGGCACAACGGTCTACGTGGCGGACATAACAGTCGATGATCCAAGCTTGTTACAAACGGCCTTGGCTAATAATACATATGGGCGTAACTACACTGAAAAAACGTCATCGATGGCAAGCGAGCATAATGCGATTTTTGCGATTAATGGTGATTATTATGGTTTCCGCGATACTGGTTATGTTGTGCGCAATGGCACATTGTATCGCGATACTGTGGCAACCGATACGGATGCGTTAGTTATTGATAGCGACGGCAATATGAAGTCAGTTAATCAGAGCGATGAAACGGCGAGTGAACTACTTAAAAATGGTGCCCAGCAGGTACTAAGTTTTGGCCCAACGCTGGTTGAAAACGGCAAAGTGACGGTCTCTGAAGACGCTGAAGTTGGTCAATCACAGGCTTCTAATCCACGTACCGCAATTGGACAGGTTGGTAAAAATCATTACGTGGTGGTGGTTTCTGATGGTCGAACGTCTGAATCGACAGGGCTGTCTTTGTATCAATTAGCAAATGTCATGAAAAGTCATGGGGCAACCTACGCCTACAATTTGGACGGCGGGGGATCATCAACCATGGTGCTCAATGGCAAGGTGATTAACAATCCAGTTGGTGGATCTGGCCAGTCTAGTGAACGGGCGGTGTCAGATATGTTGTACTTTGGCTACAGTGAGTAAGGAGGGAACATGGCAAAATATCAAACGGCGTTTAAGTGGTTGGGTGTGACAGGATTTATCTTTGTTTTCCACCTGATTTACAACTATTTCGGTCACGGGGTACAGTCGTCAAAAATGAATTGGGCATGGTTAGTACCCGCAGCGGTGTTGATTTGGCAAGTATTGGTGGTAACCATTAAGCCAGCAATTGCCCAATCCCCAAAATACAAAACGTTCTGGGCGTGGGGCAATTTGGCCACTTGGTCGGTCATCATTGCCTTGATCGTCGCGGGTATCTTAGAAATTGCCGGGACGGGCTCGACCTTTATTGTTGGGTACTATGTTATTTCAGCGTTGCTATTAATTGGTGGTGTATTTCAAACAATTAAATCGGCCTAACGTGGATAGATCAGTCAAATGGCTGGTCTTTTTTAATTCACAAATTTTAAGTTTGACATTAGCTCCCTTGAGTGAAGCTTTAAGGTTCAACCGGCATAGTAATAGTACAAATTATCGAGGTGAAAGAAAATGATGAAAAATAAAAAAGCAGTCGCAACGATTGGTGTGCTAGGCGTAATGGCGCTAGGTGGTGCTAGTTATGCGGTGATGCAATCAGATACTGACGACACGAATACCGAAGTAGCAAAAACAGCTAGTGCCAAAAGCTCATCGACGACCACCACGAATAAGCTCGCTGTAACAGCTTATCCAACCGCAGCGCAAACCGGCGATGCATCTGGCAAGGTGACGGCCGATGGTACGGTGGATTTATCTAAGATGAAGGCAACTGGATCTGGTGTAAAGGTGTCCGATAAAACCATCACGATTTCTAAGGGTGGTACGTATTACGTGACAGGATCAGCGAGCGATGCACAAATTGTCGTTGATGCCGGTGACAAGGATGAAGTCACAATCATTATGAACGGCGTGAATCTGACATCGACGACTGGTCCAGCTATCTATGAGAAGAACGCGGACAAGACCATTATTTCATCAGCAACCAATTCAATTAATTTGATTGACGGTGGCACAATTGCTGATACCGACGAGGAGAAAGCAGCCGTTTATGCAACGCACGACTTAACCTTTAAGGGTGACGGTGTGGTCGCAATTAATGGTGATTCAAAGGATGCGGTTTATACCAAGGATGATTTGAAAATCAAGTCAGGTACGGTGTTTGCCAAGGCAATTAAAGACGGTTTAGTTGGTCATGATTCGGTGCACATTACCGACGGTACGGTTAACGTATCAGCTGGGGATGATGCGATTGAATCAAATCAAGACAACGACGAAAATAAGGGCTTGGTTGAAATTACTGGTGGAGACGTTACAGTCGCCACGGGTACGGAAGATGGTAATCATGGTATTTCGGCCGAACGTAAACTGGTGATTTCAGGCGGTAAGGTTGCGGTCACAAGTTCATATGAAGGTATGCAAGCCAATGAAATCGATATCGATGGTGGTGAAACCACGATTAGTAGTACGGATGATGCGGTGAATGCCTCAGGTAGTTACAAGACACCGATCTTGAATATCACGGCGGGTAAGCTTGTCTTCCTTGCTGGTGGTGACGGCCTTGATTCAAACGGGGACATCACAATGTCAGGCGGTACGGTCGAAGCGATGATCAGTTCATCACCAGACAACGAGGCAGTCGATTTGGATGGCACGTTGACCTTTACTGGCGGTACGGTGCTCTACGGTGGAACTGGCACTGGAGCAACTTTTGATAACGCCTATGTGAAGTTGCCAAGTGGCGTTAAGCAGGGTGACAAGGTAACCGTAGTTGATGATGCAAACAAGACGATTGCAAGCTACACGGTTAACGCTGATGGTGACACGGTTGCTGTTGCATCGACCGACATTAAGTCAGGTTCTACCTATAAGGTAACGGTGAACGGGACGACGACTGAAGTGACGGCTGGTAATGGTTTGACTGAAGGAATGGCTGGTGGTGGGCCGGCCGGTGGCATGCGTTAGGACTGATTGGTGAAAATATGCAAGTTTTCAATCGATATGAAGTGAAATATATTATTACCCAAGCGCAGTACGAGGGCATTTTGCAGGCGTTGCTTGCAGCTGAACAGATGCGTCTAGATCGTTACAACCAAACGGGAGAATCGTATCCCATTCAATCGCTTTATTATGCATCAGTAACGGATGCCGTCTCACAGCAGGCATTGCGATTGGAACCCAATGAATTTAAACAGCGACTCCGCATGCGATCTTATGGACCGGCGAACGCGGATAAGCCGGTTTTCTTGGAGATTAAAAAGAAGTTTTTGAAGAAAACCTATAAGCGACGCATCACGGTTGATTATGAAACGGCGAATCGCTTCTTGGCTGCCGGTGACTTACCGGATAACCAAATCGGTCGGGAAGTCCTAGCGTTGGCCCGCAAACAATTGCAACCGGTGATTAAGGTAGCGTATGAACGAGTTGCGCTTCATGCGACGTCATGCGATAGCGATTTACGGATATCGTTCGACACCAATATTAGGACGTCGACACGCGATTTGAGTATTTCAAGCCAAACAATCGGGGCGACCTTGTTGCCGGCTGGAATGGTATTGATGGAGATTAAAACCGAGTTGGGGATGCCAACATTTCTCCGCCGAATAGTTGCTGATTATCAGTTACGTCCCACAAGTTTTTCAAAATTTGAACGCGGCCTAAAACGTAGCTTCCAAGCGAGCGACGAGACTTACACAGACATTTTACAAAAGGAAATTGCACATGCTTAATTCAATTTTTACAACGAGTAGTTCTGGCACGGCGATTACATTGCCAACGTTTATCATTGCGATGGTCACGGCCATGGTACTAGGACTCGTAACAGCCTTGGTTTACTTGAAAACTTATAATTCAAGAGTGTCACCACAAAAATTCTCATTCACATTGGTCTTATTGCCAGTTGTGATTGCCGTCATTATTATGCTGGTGGGTAATAACGTCGCCCGTGCCTTTTCATTGGCTGGTGCATTCTCGATTATCCGCTTCCGTTCAGCGCCTGGTGACCCAGCTGAAATTACGTACGTGCTATTAACGATGGCTATTGGTTTGGCATCTGGTTTGGGTTATATCGCGTATGCTGTGATTGCGGCCACATTATTGCTATTGGCAATGTTGCTGATGAATATGATGGACTTTGGTGGGCACGCAACGACCGATCAATTGCTCAAGCTAACGGTGCCAGAAGATTTGTACGACAAACAAGAAGTGGAAGCCATTTTGACTGAATACACCGAAAAGTTTATTCTGAAGCGTATTAAAACCACTGAACTGGGGTCATTGTTCGAGTTGCAATATTTGCTAAGCATGAAGCAAGGCATGGACGATAAAGCCTTTATTGATGCCCTACGTACAGCGAATGGTAATCTCGGTATTGCGATGCAATATAATCTAATCGCCGATGAATATTAAAGAAATCTCATTTTAGTGTTGACAAGCACTCATCTATTCCGTAAACTGAGACACATCAGTAGGACATAACATTGTACGTAAGAGAAGCCACGGTTGCTGTGAGTGGCGCAGGTGTTATGACTGAACTATTTACAACGGAATAGTCTGAAAGAGAGTGGCATGCGATAGTATGCGACTAATTTGGGTGGTACCGCGGATTTTTGCTAATTCGTCCCAGTAATCTGTTTTGCAGGTTACTGGGACTTTTTTATTTGTTTGGAGGAATGCACCATGGGGTATTTGATGTAACACGTGGCGTTGGCGGACTCGTTCGTTATCGCAGCTATAACTGAAAGTTGAACTGACTAGATTGTAACGAACGAGGAGACACATATGGAAAAGCAAGCAACACCACGCTTTGGACGAGCGTTAGCACTTATTGTTATTTTGATCATTATTTTTGCTGGTAGTATTATCGGCCTTGGGTTATCACCATACGTCCCATTGACACTAAGTTTGTTGGTAACGATGGTCTTTGCCAAGTTGCACCGCGCAACATGGGAAGACATTCAACGTGATATGTTGCGTGGTCTACAAACTGCTTTGGCGCCATTGTTTTTGTTCCTATTGATTGGGATGTTAATTGCATTGTGGATGGGGACAAACGTGATTCCAACGATGCTCTGGCTTGGGTTTAAGATTGCAAACGCAGCTTGGTTCTTGCCAAGTGCTGTCTTGGTAACGGCCATCGTCGGTTCAATGATTGGATCAGCGTTCACCACGCTTGCAACAGTCGGGGTGGCCTTGATGGGTGTCGGTACAGCGATGGGATTTGAACCAGCGTTGGTTGCCGGAGCCGTGCTGTCAGGTGCAATTTTTGGCGACAAGAGTTCACCATTGTCAGACTCAACGAATTTGGCTTCATCGATTTCAGAAACTGACTTGTTCGCGCACATCAAGAACTTAATGTGGACGACAGTGCCAGCGTTGGTTGTGTCATTCATTATTTTCTTCATTATCGGTGGCGGTCACGCTGGTGCATCGACTGCAAAATTAGCTAGCTTGGCCGATTTGTTGTCACCAACTTGGTGGACGATTGTACCGCTGGTTTTGTTGGTGGGGATGGCCTGGGCAAAGGTGCCAGCTATTCCAACGCTACTAATCAACGTTGCCGTGACTGGTGCGTTCTTCTTGCTTAACCACACACCAGCAATGTTGGCCGACATTTTGTTGAATGGGTTCAAGACCACAGCTAGGAATGGCATGCTACAAGCATTGTTGAACCGTGGTGGTATGTTAGCGATGATGCCAACGGTCATTATCATTATGTTGGCCTTGGCCCTAGGCGGTTTGCTGACGGAACAACGTATTTTGCAAGCCGTTATGGCGCCAATTGCAAACCGCATTAAGAGTGGGGCTGGTGTCATTACCGGTACCGTCTTTACTGGAATTGCAGCCAACTTCATGATTGGTGAGCAATACCTGTCAACGATTTTGCCAGGTCAGCTTTGGAAGTCAGCGTTTGATCGCGTTGGCTTGTCACGTTTGGCCTTGGGACGTTCATTGGAAGACTCAGGAACGGTCGTTAATTACTTGGTTCCTTGGGGTGTGGCGGGTAGCTTTGCCGCGCAAACATTGGGCGTACCGGTTCACAGCTTCGCACCATTTGTCTTCTTTGCCTTGTTGTCACCAGTGTTCTCATTGTTGTCAGCCTGGACAGGCATTGGTATTAAGAAAGCATCATAAAGCAAAAAGCGCGCATCCGAGGATGCGCGCTTTTACTATCAATGAATGGCTTGCAAAGCCAGCTTGTGAGCGCCTTGATTTTCACGATCTGGAATCCAAGTTGTTAAGACAATCTTGTACCGATCAATTAGCGCCATTAGGGTGTCAATTAGTTCTGGATAATGCTTGGCATAGGATTTACCAATACTATCCGCGACTAATTTTGAATCGATGTAAAACATGACTGTGTCGTCAGGTGAGGCGATGGGTAGTAATTGCTCAAAGGCAAAAATAGCGGCCCGAAATTCAGCTTCGTGATTACTCATTTCACCCAGTGCGTGGTGAAGTTGTGTTTGCTTGCCGTCGGCGGAGATAACAACGCCGGCACCGCTTGGACCGGGATTTCCTTGAGTCGCAGCATCAGCATATAACTTGATTAACATGACAAAAACCTCTAACTTCATTATACTAGAAAATAGCATGAACTCCCGAAAGGAGCGTAGACATGAAAGGTTTTTACCAACCCGCCGGTTTAGTAGGCTGGGTATCGTGGACGTGGATTTTAATGATTGCCTTGTTCGGCATGATTATGTGGCTTGAGGTGACAACACTTAACGTTTGGACATATGTGTCATTCTTCGTGTTTGTCGTCGTGGCAGCTGCAACCATTCTGCGTCGACGTGTGACATTGGAAGATGATGCGTTGCGTTTCCCACACATTATTGGGATGCACACCGAGAAGATCCACTTTAAGGATATGGAATTTGTACAATTTAACAAGCACACGGTGATGTTTAGCCATGACGGTGAGCAATACAGCTTTTTGATGGGGCAGCGCATGTTGCAAGCTCTACAAGAGAAGATTGAAGGATAGAGAATTTTTATGACAGAAGAGACATTGGTAATCACGGACCAAACTGGCCGTCTTGATAAGGTCGTTGCTGACGCGTTTGAAGATTATACACGTACCCAAGTGACAGGCTGGATTAACGACGGCGTGTTGAAGGTAAATGGTGCCGAGAAGAAGGCCAAGTACAGCGTGAAGCCAGGGGATGAAATTACCTTTACGGTTCCTGAACCAGTTGAGATTGATTTGAAGCCGGAAGATATCCCATTGGACATTGTGTATGAAGATGATGACCTATTGGTTGTCAATAAGCCACAAGGGATGGTTGTGCACCCAGCGTTGGGTCACGAATCAGGCACGTTGGTTAACGCGTTGATGTTCCACACACCACTTTCAACGATTAACGGGGTGGTTCGTCCTGGTATCGTACACCGTATCGACAAGGATACGTCAGGATTGTTGATGGTTGCCAAGAATGACAAGGCCCACGAAGCATTGTCAGCGCAATTGAAGGACAAGAAGAACTTGCGTCAATACTACGCCCTTGTTCACGGTGAATTCATTGAAAACGAAGGAACCATCAAGGCACCTTTGGGTCGTTCATCAGCTGACCGTAAGAAGCAAGCAGTTGTGGCCGGTGGTCGTGACGCAGTGACCCACTTCAAGGTCGTGAAGCGTTTTGTTGGTTACACGCTATTGCAAGTAACGCTTGAAACAGGACGTACGCACCAAATCCGTGTGCACATGGCTTATATCGGTCACCCAGTGGCTGGTGATCCATTGTACGGACCAAAGAAGACGTTGCCAGGTAATGGTCAATACTTGCACGCGGCAACGCTTGGTTTGACGCAACCAACGACTGGTGAAGAAATGACGTTTGAAGCGCCATTACCAGCGTACTTTACGGAAATGTTGGATCAATTAGACCCATATGCAGAAATTGACGCAAACTAAGTCCCAAACGACGCGGTTTTCGTGCTAAAATGAAGTTACTTCTTAATGCTATCCAGAGAGATGCAAGAGGTAACGAGACATGTTGATTTTAAACTTGGCGTTACCTAATTTTTTAGGTGACGCCTTTTTGTATACATAAACAGATAAGGGATTCGATTATGGCTAAAGAAATTGTAGATGCAATGGCAATGCAACGTGCTTTGACACGTATTACGTACGAAATTATCGAAAAGAACAAGGGTATTAATAACCTCGTGATTGTGGGAATTAAGACGCGCGGTGTTTATATTGCCCAACGTATTGCAGAACGTTTGCAACAATTGGAAAATGCAGAAATCCCAGTTGCTGAGCTAGATATTTCAACTTATCGTGATGATGCAACGGACCGTGGTACGAAGGCTGTGTTGGATACGAATATCGACGGCAAGCGTGTTATCTTGGTCGACGATGTGCTTTACACAGGTCGTACGATTCGTGCGGCTTTGGACGCCTTGATGGATAACGGCCGCCCAGCAGTAGTTAACTTGGCCGTTTTGGTTGACCGTGGTCACCGTGAGTTGCCAATCCGTGCCGATTTCGTTGGGAAGAACATTCCAACGGCGGCTGCCGAGCGCATCAACGTCAATGTTGAAGAAGTTGACGGTGTTGATTCAGTTGAAATTCGTTAATTAAAAGGCAGGACGGAAAGGAGGACTTGCCATGTTTGATGCATGGTAAGCACGACGTCATGACAAAACGTTATTTAATTTTGCAAGATGGCACGATTTTTGCCGGCGAAGCGTTTGGATCACCTGCGACGAATTTTGGGGAAATTGTTTTTCACACGGGGATGACGGGGTATCAAGAGGTTATTACCAACCCGATCTATCACAATCAGATTGTGATGTTCACCTCACCAACGATTGGGGCGGCTGGTATTAATCACCGCGCCGATGAATCAATTGTGCCAACGGTTAAAGGTGTGGTAGTACGTGAAGTCGCCGATATCTCAACCAATCGTTTGCAATCGATGAGTTTGCACGACTATTTGAAGCGTCATAACGTACCCGGTATTTCACAAATTGATACGCGCGCTTTGGCTCGTCATTTGCGTAAGACGGGGACGCAAAAGGCCTCAATTGTTGATGCGCCAGATGACCACGCGTTCGATCAATTGCGCGCGATGGTTTTGACGACGCGTCAGGTGCCACAAGTTTCAACGCCCAAGGCTTATGCTAACCCAGGGCGTGGGGCGAACGTAGTGGTACTAGATTTCGGTTTGAAAAATGGTATTTTGCGCATGCTAAGTGACTTTGATGCCAATGTGACGGTGTTGCCATACAACGCCACGTCGGATGAAGTTGCTAACTTGGACCCCGATGGTATTGTGTTGTCATCAGGACCGGGTGACCCACGTCAAATCCCAGATGAAACATTTGATATTATTCGTCAATTTGAGCAACGCGTGCCAATGTTTGGCATTGGGTTGGGACATGAATTATTTGCGCTCGCCAATGGTGCCAAGCTACAACAAATGCCAGTTGAACACCATGGGATGAATCACCCAATCCGTGAGCAAATCACGAATCGCATTATGTTTGCGACACAGGGGCAAGGGTTCAGTGTTGATCCAGATTCTGTGCGTGACACTGATATGTTTGTTACACATATCGATATGACGGACGGGATTATTCAAGGATTGCGTCACCGAGATTACCCAGCGTTTAGTGTGCAATTTTTCCCAGATACAGCGCCAGGACCAATTGAAGCAACGCAGGCCTTTGATGAATTTATGGAAATGGTGACTGCACGTCGAGGAGGGTGGCTATCATGAGTGAACGAATCTTAATTATCGGTGGATCTGCCAATGATTTTGGTCGTGAAACTGAAAGTGATGCTGCAAGCTATCAAGTGGTGAAGGGACTTCGTCGTCGTGGTCATGAAATCGTGATTGTCGATGATAACCCATTTGGCTTTACGAATGAACGCGATGATGTGACGGTGATTGAAACCGCGTTGACTGCACCTAATTTAGTTAAGGTAATTGTTGAACAAGGCATTACGGCGATGGTTGCGAGTGTTGGTGGCTCAACAGCCGTTCGTTTGTCAGCGGAAATTGTTGAATTGCTTGGTGATAATGCGCCCAAGGTTTTGGGGATGACATTGCCGGTTATGCAAGCCACGCAAAATACCAAGTACCTGCAAGAGCGTCTCACCAAGTTAAAGTTGCCAGCCATTCAAACGCGTTTGGCAAGCAATGTCAGTGAAGTGTTCGATGCAGCGCGTGAGTTTGATTTTCCAGTGGTTGTACGTTCGGTGGCACCAGTTGGACAAACGATTCGTCTCCAAGTTGAAGATGTGGAAGAACTGGAAGGGGCAGCCGAAACGGCGTTGAACCGTTCTTTGACCCATCAAGTCAACGTGGATAAGAGTATTCGCGGTTACCAAGAAATTGCCATGGTGGTTGTACGTGATAAGCGCGATACGACCGTGTTGATTGGTGGTGTTGAGGATATGGATCCGGTTGGTATTCACTCGGCTGATTCGATTGCGATTACGCCGGTGCAAACATTGCCGGACCCGGTGTTCCAACAATTGCGTAACGCAGCCTTTACAGTTGCACGTGGCTTTAACGTCGTTGGCTTGCTGGAAGTACGTTTTGCCGTTAATCCGACGACAGAAGAGTATGTCATCACACGTTTGACGCCATACTTTGACCGTACCTCTGCCATGCTAGTGGCCGCCACGAGCTATCCGTTGGTGCCAGTTATCGCTGGTTTGATGATGGGTGAAACCCTTGATAAGGTGCGCGTACCATCAATTTATGCCGAGCACACAGCTTTGTTGGAGCCGACAATGGACCACATTGTGATTCGTTTCCCGGTGTTTGCCTTTGGTGAACTAGAGTCAGCCGGTATTCAAACCGAGAATCGTTTGGATACCGTGCAAAAGTCAGTTGGGGCGACAATTGGTGTGGGGCGCAGTGTTGAAGAGGCGTTGGAAAAGGCCATTCGTGCCGCTCACTTTAACAACCGTAATTTCTCACCGACTGTGATGAACGCGTTGACCGATAATGAAATTATTGAGCAATTAATTCACCCACGCGATAACCGTATTTTAGTTTTGCTTGAGGCAATCCGTCGCGGTTATACCGTTGATGAATTGGCTGAGTTGACTAAGATTAATGCGTTTTACTTCTATAAACTAGAGCGCATTAATAATTTGGAAAGCGCTGTTAAGAATCATCCATGGGATACCGATACCTTGCAACAAGCCAAGTATTACGGGTTGTCTGATGGTTTGGTAGCTAAGCTATGGGATGAAAAGTACGAGGCGGTGCGACGTTATCGTTGGGATAACGGTATTTTGCCAACGTATAAGGCGTTCGAGCCGTCAGCTGGTGAATTCGAAGAGTCAGTTTCACAATTCTATTCAACGTTTGAAACGGAGAATGAGAGTGAGCGACTTGGGGATGATTCAGCCTTGGTGATTGGAACGGGGGCCTTTCGTCTTGGGGATGGTGCCGCAGCATCATACACCATGGCGATGGTGGCCGATGAATTGTCACGCCAAGGTATCAAGACGGTTTTGATGAATAACAATCCGACTGACCTAACATTCATTCCGCAACTGGCACACAAGCAGTATTACGAGCCGTTGGAAATTTCTGATGTGATGAACGTTATTGAAATTGAACAACCAACGCGCGTGTTTGTGCCAGGTAATCGTATTAAGTTGATTACGAGTTTGCGTAAGATGGGTGTAAATGTTCAAGTAATCGCCAAAGAAAAGTACCTACCAAGTAGTATGCTAAGTGATGGTCAACAAACCATCGTGAATTACTTCTATGACGGGCTTGAATTGCACGTGATTGGTGTCGGCCATCAGGATAATGGGGGCATCGTCTTCGATCAATCGGCCATGACCGATTCATTGTGGGAATCATTGCCACGACCTGATATGACACTGGATACGGCTGGCTTGTACCAGTTGGTGACGGATCGCTTGCCATTAGACCGTGAAGTCACGGCTGATGATATTCGACCAATGCCATTTACGCATATTGCCTTCCTTGATAAGGTGACAGGCGTCTCATGGCTTCGCTTGATTGTTCGTTACATGTTGAATAAACAAACGAAGGCTGACGAAGAAATGGTTGATAATTTGAAGAATCTACCATGGCGTATCAAGACATCACGTCTTCGTTATCGTGATGCGGACTTTGCGGAACATATGAATATTCAGCAAACGCTTGATAACGGACGCTTTGCGATGGGTGCGACTTACCAAGTGCTTTAAGCAAGTTAAAGCTTCGTATGGTAAACTTAAAACACATATATAAATATTGAAAGAGGGCATTTTTCCATGTGGAAGAAAGTAGTAGCTATTTTGGTTGTCGTTGCGGCAGCTTTGGGATTGGCAGCCTGGGGCGTTGGTCCTAAGTCAATCGCCACAACTAATGACGGTAACATCTCACAAGCTGATTATTACAAGAAGTTGAAGAACACGAGTGCTGGTCAACAACAATTGGCTAACATGATCATCGAGAAGGTTTTGGAAAAGAACTACGGTGATAAGGTTTCTGAGAAGTCAGTTAGCTCACAATTCAACTCAGTTAAGAAGCAATACGGTGCACAATTCGCCTCAGCTTTGGCTAACAATGGTATGACGGAAGATACGTTCCGCGACTCATTGCGCCTACAAGCTTTGGAGAAGCAAGCCGTTAAGTCAAACTCAAAGTTCTCTAACAAGGAATTGAAGGCGGCTTACGACAGCTACACACCTGACGTGAACGTATCAGTTATCTTGGTTTCTTCAGAAGATGAAGCCAAGGATATCATCAAGCAATTGGATGAGGGTAAGAAGTTCGCGGACTTGGCCAAGGAGAAGTCAACGGATTCTTCTACTAAGGACAAGGGTGGAAAGATGGAAGCCTTCGACTCAACTAACACAACGCTTGAAGACGACTTCAAGACAGCTGCGTTTGGTTTGAAGAAGGGTGAATACACGAAGAACCCAGTTAAGTCATCAACTTACTCAGGTTACTTTGTCATCAAGATGGATTCACGTGATGAAAAGAAGCCATTCAAGGACATGAAGTCAAAGATGACTGATATCTTGGTTGAACAAGAAATGTCAGATTCAACGAAGGTTCAAGCTGTGATTGGAAACGAATTGGCTAAGGCCGACGTTAACATCAAGGATTCAGACTTGAAGAACGTTTTGTCAACGTACACGCAAGCCGCTGCGATGGAAAAGACAAACAAGTCTGACAAGTCATCATCAAAGTCTTCATCTTCAGAAGCTAGCTCATCAGAGTCATCAAATTCTTCTGAGTCAAACTCATCATCAGAATCTTCTTCCTCAGAAGAGAGTTCATCAGCTGAGTAATAAATATAGTTAATAGAAAAAAGCTTTTGCAGATCATTTTCGATTTGCAAGGGCTTTTTTGTATTCAATATTAAGGTTCAAAGTCAAATGGTACTGATGAACGTATAAATTGAATATTTGAGCCTAGCTACGCCGCTGAACTTTCGAGTTCGGCGGTTTTTGCTTTGTAGTTCATCGAGTAGAAGCTGTTCTTGAATGAGATGAGAATGCGCAATCGGAAGTTCTTGAAGCTACGGAAGCCGTAGGCGACGGGCTTGATAGCCTTAATTTTGTTATTGGCTCCTTCAACTGGACCGTTGGAATAACCGTAGATGAAGCTGTTGAGAATTTCTTCACGATGTCTACGAAGCGTGCGACGTGCGTGTTTCATTTGGCCAGCTAGGTGCTGGTACTGGGCATCGTTCTTATCTGGAAATAGCGCTGCGTCTAAGTAATCTGGTTCGAGCGTGACACGGCGAATATAATTTCTTGGTAGAAATTATAGGAATCGCGAAGTTCATCGGAAAGTTGAAGTAGTCGCTCGACTACTTCTTGATCGGTTAGGTAGCTGTATTGGAAGTTGATTCGCTTCTTACATGCAGTGAAATCGAGGTCTGTTTCCTTCTTCATTAGTAATTTCCAGAAACGCTTTAGTTGTCGATATTCTCGACTGTCACTGCCGTATTTTTTCATGGTTTGAATTCTAATTTGATTCAAGGCACGATAAGCTTGGGTGACTACGTGGAACCGGTCTGCGATAATTTTTGCGTTAGGGAATAATGCCTTAATCATCTTTCGATATGGCGTGAACAGGTCAATCGTGATGGTTTGTACACCACGGCGAGCTTCCACACTGTATTGTTCGAAGTACGCAGCTAATGCACCGTCACCACGATTCCGCATGACATCTAGTACTCGATGCATGGTCGAGTCGATGAGAATCATACTCATACCACTTTCTGAGAACTTACCTGATTTGAAATCGTCGAATGCAATATGCTTTGGCAGGTAGTGGAAATTAGTTTTGTTGTAGCTAAATAAACCATCAGCTTGGCGCATAACGGTGTGAGTTGAGATGTTATTATCCATTGCGATATGTTTTTGACTGACGTTTTCACTGAGTTCCATCGCTGCAGTCTGCTTCACTTTACGCATAATATGGTCGCCGGGTTTAACGTCATTAAACTCTGAGATGGCTGTGTGCCCACAGTTCGCACAGATATACTTCTGCTTTCGGATTTCGAAGTAATTGAAGTGGAAGCCACTGCGAGGGCCAACGTGCCGAACCAGTTTTGTGCCGTTGTGATCAATGTGAACCCGCATTGATCACAACGACGATGATAGGTGAGTTTAAAGTGCCAAACGGTAACGGTCTGTCCTTTAATAACCTCTTCGTGAAATTGTTCTGGCTGTGTATCGTCGAATTCGATATTTAAGTCTGTTATTCCAAGCAGTTTTTTGATACTCTTATCCATGGATATTCTTTTCCTTTCTAGGGGGAAACGTCTTTGGCAGTTCAGGGCTCAAGCTGAACTGCCTTTTATTTTGTACCAGAATAATTAAAAAAGGTACCGATATGACGTTTCAAAATGAAATGTCTATCAGTACCAAAAATTGTAGAACCCTTTCTTTTGTTCTAGTATTTTTACGAGAAGACACGAGTTAGAAGAAATACTCCCTAGAAACAAGAAAATCATAGGCCACTTGGCCAAGCTTGGCTTCAGTGGCTTTTATTATGGAAAAAATTACAGTTAATATGTTGAGGCGGAAAATGAAGAGAAATTTTGGGATTGATTTGGCGAAAATTTTCGCGATGTTTGGCGTTATGTTACTTCACAATTTAGAACAAGGGGGCTATTATTTGATAAAAATATAACTAATTATCAGTTTGTCTCTTTATGGACAATTGAAAATATTGTCATAATTGCGGTTAATATCTTTGCGATGACAACCGGATATTTAATGAATGACAAAAAAATCAAGTATCTCAGAGTGTGGGATGTAATAGTTCAAACGAGTTTTTGGGCCCCTGTAATGGCCGCAATAGTATTTGTGTTTGGTGGCTTTGATTTGTCGGTTAAGTTATTAGTGGAGTCAATATTCCCAGTGCTGTTAGGGAGATACTGGTACGTAACAGCCTACATAGTTATGATGATTGTGGCTCCGTTTATTAATTTGGGTTTCCAAAGGTTACCACAGTTAACAATCAAGAAAATATTGGCATTATTAGTTATTCTATCTGTATCAGTTGGATTTTTGGGCAAAATGTTTTTGGAATCAGGTTATTCAGCCGGATGGCTAATTACGATGTACGCTGTTGGTGGATATATTAAAAAATTTACTTCGACATCTAGCTTTAATACCTACAAATTACTTTTGGTATGGGTAACCATGGCTTTAATTTCGTCAATTGGAGAGTTTGGATCTCACTTGATTGGTAATGTTGGATTAAAGCACTTTATTAGTTATGTTTCGCCCATTGTAGTGGTAGAAAGCTTATCTGCATTTATATTATTTGTTAAATTGGAAGTTCGAAACCACCTATTTAAACAAGTTATATCTCGTATTTCCCCATTAACCTTTGGGGCATATTTGATTAATGGATCAGTTTTCTATGAATTTTTGGCTAATAAAAATGTGTGGATGATGAATTATAATGTTGGTTTAACGATAGCTAAATTGTTGGCCTTCACAGTTCTTATGTACATTGTTTTTTTAATTATGGAATACGCAAGGAATAAGTTGTTCGCTCTCCTACACGTTAATGATTTGATGATGAAAGTGTATGATGGAGTCATGTTGATGTTTGGTAAAACTTTAAGTCGGTTCGTCGTCTGATTTTAAAACGGATGGTAGTGATGACTGGTAAAATTTAATATTTTGGATTTTACGTAGGCAGCTGATTTCACATTGTTGAAATTGGCTGCCTTTTGCGTATAGGTAGGTTGCACGCAGAAAGAGAATGCACAGAATTTAAAAATTCTGGGTACAGGCGTTGTGCGTTTGAAGCCGTAGTTTTTTTAATTTTTATGCCAAGAAGAAAAAAGGTACTGCCATTTAATCGTGTGGACGAATAAATGGCAGTACCAAATTTAAAACAGGTATTTAATTAAACTGATAGATTACTTACCCGCATTCACAATCTCATTATGAACACGCATAATTTCGTCTTGAGACATCTCTTGGTAAGAAACGCCATCAATCATCACGCCGGTACCAGTCATTTGGTCACGGTTGATTGTTTCACCTGCATCACGGTACTTGGTAGCCAAGTTACGCATTGAAGTCAGTGAAATGTTTGAACGAACGTTATCTGAAACAGCATCAAGGAAGTCGTTGTTCAGCGCTGACTTTGGATCAGCCTTCAACTTGTTCATAACAGCTTCGATGACCAATTGTTGACGAATTTGACGACCGTAGTCACCACGTGGATCATCATAACGCATGCGAGAGAATGCCAATGCTTCCGTACCATTCATTGTGACATCTTGGTTTTCAGTAAATGAGTATCCTTCATATGAGAAGGTTAGGGGAGGTTTAACAGTCACGCCACCAACGGCATCAACTAATTGCTCCATCCCCTTCATATTGACCAATAAATACCCATCAAGCTTAATATCAAGCAATTGCTCAACTGTCGTCATGGCTTGCTTGGCGTCCCCAAGTGCGTATGCAGCGTTCAACTTTTCAGTCATACCATAAATGGTAATCTTAGTATCACGTTGCAAAGAAACCATTGTCGTCGTCTTCGTATTAGGGTTAACCGTCATTACCATCATGGTATCTGTACGACCCTTTTCCGTGCGACCCAACGCACCAGTGTCAGTTCCTAACAAGAGATAGGAAACTGGTTTACCAGCGGACGTTTTTGTATCTGAGGCCTTGCTCAATGAGCTATCCATCGAGTGAATCTTCGAAGTCGTGTTGTGTAGCGCAAATGCAGCGACGCCACCACCAATCACAATCAGGGTAACAGCGATACCCAAAATCCAAAGTAACACCTTTTTAATCATGGGAAAAACTCCTTAAAATGTATTCAAATCATGAATAATTATATAACAATCCGTGAATAATTAGGGTATAGTTAAAGAAAGAGAAAAGGTTTAAGGAGACGAATATGATTGACATTCACAGTCACTTATTACCAGGCATTGACGACGGTTCAGAGAACCTTAACGTTTCGTTGCAGATGGCACGTGATGCGGTGGCAGATGGTGTGACACACGCACTTATGACACCACACCATATGAACGGACGTTACGTTAATCATGCGTCAGATGTGATTAAGCTAACGGCTGATTTTCAAGCTGAATTGAACAATGCGAATATTCCATTGACGGTTTTTCCATCGCAAGAAGTTCGCATCAATGGTGGCTTATTGTCAGCGTTGGATGACGGCGACATTCTCACAACAGATGAGCAGGGAACTTACATCTTAATCGAATTCCCATCAGATGATGTACCAGCATTTACGATGGACATGTTGTTCCAAATCCAACAACGCGGTTTGGTGCCAATCATTGTGCACCCAGAACGTAATACGCGTCTAATGAAGGAACCACAATTGTTGTATGACATGGTGTCACGCGGGGCATATGCACAAGTGACCGCTAGTTCATATGTTGGGACATTTGGTAAAGCAGTGACAGCCTTTAGTGAAGATATTATCGCTAATGGGTTGGCACACTTGTTTGCATCAGATGCACACCATATTCCAGGTCGCAAATATGAAATAACAGCTGCATTCGATAAACTAAAAGCAGCATATGGTTCTGACCTAGCAAAGCAATTTGATGATAACGCCAAGGCTTTGGTCAACGGTGAGCGTTTATCTCGTCAGCACCAAACGCCAATTAAGAAAAAGCGTTTCTTTTCAGCATACTAAAAAATGGGCAACGACTCTAGTGTGATAGAATCGTTGCCCATTGTTATTATTATTTGTTTGAATCTCGTCGATCAGCGTTAGCACCAGCAACAAAAAGTGCCATGCCCACAACACCAACGCAACCGCCTAAAATGAAGGCGATTAGCAAGCCAAGTATATACATTCCGGTACCCCCGTTAAGATTTAAGTTTAGCTGGAAAACCTGTTAAATGCAACTTTCGAGCATGTCGTTTTCGTCCAAATAATGTTCATAAACCGTTCATAAATTGCGGTTACTATTAGTACATAGAGAAAAAGAGGAGGAAGCAAGATGATGATGTTGCTTTCATTTATGGCCGGCGGATTTATTGGCGTTATGGGACGCTGCTGGACGTAAGAACTAATAATTTGAATGAATAGCTGAGGATAATGGCATGGTTGTGTCTTTTGTACTGGGCAGTGCCATGGGCGCCGTTGGGATGGCGATTATGGCCATTGGTGCCCAATCTGAAAAGTAAATAATACGAACTAAGGAGCAAGCGATAACCGCTTGTTCCTTTTATTTTGGTCAAAATTCAGATAAATAGTGCAAAAACATTCGTGAATAATGTACAATAATAAACGTAATTAAAGTTTTGTTCGTATTTTAAGACGATTTAATAAGGGGATAAACATGATTGATCGCTATGCACGACCTGAAATGCGCCATATTTGGTCATTGGAGAACCAATACCAATCTTGGCTAGATGTAGAAATTGCTGTAACAGCCGGCTGGGTAGCTGAGGGGCACGTGCCGGCGGAAGATTTGGCAGCAATCCGTGCAAATGCAAAATTCGATGTTGATCGCATTGCAGATATTGAAGAGACGACGCGTCACGACATGGTTGCCTTTACGCGCAATGTGTCAGAGTCATTGGGGGATGAGCGTAAGTGGATTCACTATGGTTTGACGTCAACTGACGTCGTAGACACTGCCCAAGCATTACGTCTACGCCAAGCAAACAACGTTATTAAGGCCGATTTGGCAGCATACAAGGATGTCTTGGCAACGTTGGCCCGTAAGTACAAGCACACCGTGATGATGGGCCGTACACACGGTGTTCACGCAGAACCAACGACGTTTGGGTTGAAGATGGCGCGCTTTTACCAAGCAGCTGTCCGCGACCTTGAGCGTTTTGAACGCGTCGCAGCGGCCGTTGAAACGGGAAAGTTGTCAGGGGCAGTTGGTACATTCGCCAATGTGCCACCAACTGTTGAAGAGGCAGCCATGGCTGAACTTGGCCTAACGCCACAAGCAATTGGCTCACAAGTGTTGCCACGTGACTTGCACGCTGACTACGTGACGACGATTGCGGTTATCGGAACGACGTTGGAAGAAGTTGCCACTGAGATTCGCGGTTTGCAACGTTCAGAAATTCATGAGGTTGAAGAAGGCTTTAAGGGTGGTCAAAAGGGATCATCAGCAATGCCACACAAGCGTAACCCAATTGGTTCAGAGAACATCGTTGGCTTGTCACGCGTTTTGCGTGGTTATGCAGTTACTTCTATGGAAGATGTTGCTTTGTGGCATGAACGTGAAATCTCACACTCAAGTGCTGAACGTATTATTTTGCCTGATGCAACGACAGTTTTGGATTACATGTTGCACCGTTTGACGGCAATTTTGGAGAACTTGCAAGTCTTCCCAGAAACAATGTTGGCTAACATGAAGCGTACGTATGGCTTGATTTACTCACAACGTTTGCTCTTGAAGTTAGTGGATGCAGGAATGTCTCGTGAAGCAGCTTACGATACGGTTCAACCGTTGACGGCACGTTCATGGGATGAGCAACTCCAATTCCGTGATTTGGTAGATGCTGACGCAACAATCACCGAGAAGCTAACGAAGGATGAGATCGACGACGCCTTTGACTACAATTGGCACTTGAAGCACGTCGATGATATCTTTAAGCGTGTCGGACTAGCTGACTAAGCTTGCCCGTTTGGCAGATGGCAAGCCACATGTTCCTTGTTATGATTAAAGCAATCAAACAAAGGGGGACGATTTATATGGCAATGTCAGATCACGTTAAGGGAAAGTACGACGAAGCAGCTGGGAAGACAAAGGAAGTAGTTGGATCAGCGACTGGAAATGAGCGCGTTGAAGCTGAAGGCAAGACGCAAAACCTTGCTGGTAAGGCCCGTGATGCAATGGGTGATATCAAGGAAAAGGCTGCCGATGCAGTTGAAGACTTGAAGGACAAGATGCACAAGGATTCTGATAAGTAGACTAATCAAACAGGGATGATGGCAGCGAACATCATCCCTGTTTTTTGTATACAAAAAGTAAGTTATTGCATAAATTTACTGTTTTTATGAATTAAATGAATAAGATATAACTTGTTAAAACGCCTAAATTTAGGCGTTTTCGACAACTGGAGTTTAGATAGTAAACGGGGTATACGTATATTTATTGCGAAAGTGTGTTGACATTTTGCTTAAAACAAAATATGATTTGAATATCGAATAGTTTGATGTTCGAAATACTTTTTGGAAGGAGTGAGACTATGGCAGTTTTAACGACGACTGAAATCATGGATTTGATTCCCAACCGTTATCCAATTCTTTATATGGATTACGTGGACGAGATGACACCAGGAGAATCATTGATTGCAACGAAGAACGTAACAATCAATGAACAATTCTTCCAAGGTCACTTCCCAGGGAACCCAGTTATGCCTGGTGTGTTGATTATTGAATCACTTGCACAAGCGGCATCAATCTTGATTTTGTCATCACCACAATTTGTTGGTAAGACGGCTTATATGACGGGTATTGATAATGCCAAGTTCAAGCGCATGGTAAAGCCAGGCGACGTCTTGAAGTTACACGTAGAATTCGGTAATCTGAGAGAGAACATGGGAACAGTAAACGTCAAAGCTATGGTTGATGGGAAGTTAGCAACTAGCGCCGAATTGATGTTTGTTGTTTCACCTGACGAGAAAAAGGCGGCTGACGCCAAGAGTGAGACGGAGAAGTAAGTATGGCAGCTAGTGAAGAAGCATCGTTCGAACAGATTAATGAGGCCCTAGTTAACGTTTTTAACAACGTTGTCTGGATTGAGGAAGCCTCATTGCGTGAATCAAAGTTTAATGACATCACGATTAAGGATATGCACACGATTGCAGCCATCTCGATGTATGAGACACGTACAGCGTCACAAGTCGCCGAAATGGTGCACTTGACGCCTAGTGCGATGACGAGCGTAATCGATAAGCTAGTGAAGAAGGGATATGTTGAACGTCGTCGCGATGACGAAGATCGACGGGTTGTCCATCTTGTACTAACGCACTCGGGACGTACGGTTTTCCGTGCACACGAGGCTTTCCACCGCGGTATGGCCCGCTCATTGTTTGACTCTCTATCCGACGATGAAGCGGCTGCTGTACGTAAAGCAGTGATTAATTTGCAAGAATATCTTCACGAGTTGATCCAGTTCTAAGAGAGGGCGACATGGAAAAATTTACCATCGTCCAGTCAGCGCGAGCAATCCCATCACGAGTCGTTACGAATGATGATTTAGCATCATTTATGGACACGTCTGATGAATGGATTAGTTCACGTACTGGAATTCGGCAACGTCACATCGTCGACACTGAGGATACCAGTGATTTGGCCGTGGCGGTAGCAGAAAAACTCCTCCATCAAGCTGGTTTGACCGCGGATCAACTAGATTTTATCTTAGTTGGTACGATGTCACCGGATACATTGTCACCGAGTGTTGCACAAATTGTGCAGGGGAAAATCGGTGCGCGCAATGCTTTCGCTTGGGACCTAAGCGCTGCTTGTTCAGGTTTCGTTTATACGTTGAGTATGGCAAGTTCATTGCTCACAACGCGTTATGAACGAGGCTTAGTTATCGGGGCGGAAGTGTTGAGCAAACTTGTGAACTGGGAAGACCGTTCAACGGCCGTACTCTTCGGAGATGGCGCAGCGGGCGTCTTGCTAGAACGCACAACAGCAGCAACTGGTTTGCTAGCTGAATCATTGAAAACGTTTGGTGAACGATCACAATTCCTAACGGCTGGGCAACAACAAAATGCAAATCACTTTGCAGGCAAGTTGAAGCCAGCTGATCCATATTTCAAAATGGATGGACGTGAGGTTTATAGCTTTGCAACTCGCGAAGTACCAAATGTCTTAAATGAAGCGTTGGCTAAAGCTGACTTAACACCTGATGATATTGATGTTTACCTATTGCACCAAGCAAACGGACGCATTATCAGCAGTATTGCGAAGCGCTTTGGCCAACCAATTGAAAAGTTCCCAATGAACATGGCTTCATATGGAAACACAAGTGCCGCAAGTATCGGTATCTTGCTTGACGAACTTCGTGAAGCAGGGACGGTGCACGCAGGACAAACAATCGCAATCGCCGGATTTGGTGGTGGATTGACGGTTGGCGCCTTGATTATCAAGGTCTAATTTATTTTTCTAAAATTGTATATGGCATATACATTTTAATTTTCAAACTACTTTTAAATTTTAAAGAAAACAGAGGATATTAACATGACTGAAGCAGAAATTTTGAACAAGGTAACTGAAATCTTGGTAGACCAATTTGATTTGGAAGAGGGCGAAGTTAAGCCTGAAACGAACTTGACTGAAGACATCGACGCAGATTCATTGGATTTGTTTGAAGTGTTGAACCGTATCGAAGACGACTTCGACATCAAGTTGGCCGTTGCTGAAGAAATTCAAACTGTTCAAGACTTGGTAAACAAGGTTTCTGAGCAAGTAAACGCCTAATTACACAAACCCAAAGAGAAAGGGAACCGCAAAATGAGCGTCAAGCTAAGTAATCCATTATTTGAAAAGTTAGGCATGAAGTACCCTATCATCCAAGGTGGTATGGCCTGGGCAGGGACTGGTCATCTTGCAGGTGCTGTCTCTGAGGCAGGTGGTTTAGGTATCATCGGAACGGGTTATTGGAAGGCTGATAAGGTACGTGAAGAAATTCGTCGTGCCCGTGAAGTTACTGATAAGCCGTTCGGTGTCAACGTGATGTTGTTGTCACGTCACATTCGCGAAGTCTTCGATGTCATCATCGAAGAAGGTGTTAAGGTTGTCGCAACCGGTGCTGGTGATCCGTCACCATTTATCGAAGAATTGCACAGCCACGACATCTTGGTAATTCCAGTTGTACCATCAGTTGGACTTGCTAAGATGATGGAAAAGAAGGGTGTTGATGCGGTTGTTGCTGAAGGTATGGAGTCAGGTGGTCACATTGGTATGTTGACGACGATGACATTGGTACCACAAGTGGTTGACGCATTGAAGATTCCAGTTATCGCAGCTGGTGGTATTGCAGATGGTCGCGGCGTTGCTGCGGCCTTCATGCTAGGTGCCTCAGGTGTACAAATGGGAACGCGTTTCTTGGCTTCAGAAGAAGCTGAAGTACACGAAAACTTTAAGAATTCTGTTGTGAAGGCAAAGGACATTGATACGATTGTTACCGGTGAATTGCTTGGTAATCGCGCTCGTGTTTTGAAGACGAAGATGTCAAAGAACTTTGTTAAGCAAGAACGTATTGAAATCACAAAGCCTAAGCCAGATGCAGATGCGATTGAAGAACTTGAAAATGGTTCACTTCGCCGAGCTGTGCTTGATGGTGATAAGGAAAACGGTGCCTTCATGGCTGGTCAAATTTCAGGAATGATTACTGATATTAAGCCAGTGGCACAAATTCTAGAAGATGTTTGGTCACAAGCTGAAGGCTTGTTGAACTAACCAAACAACAGGGGAGAGAACATGAAACTAGGACTATTGATGAGTGGTCAAGGTGCGCAACAAGTTGGCATGGGAGCTGACTTGTACGCTAACTTACCTGAATATCAAGAAACAATTGACCGTGCGAGTGAGTTGCTTGGCTATGATGTCATGGCCACTATTGTAAATAGTGAAGACAACATCAAGCAAACGAAGTACACACAACCTGCTATTTTGGCAATGAGCATGGGTATCTACAATGCTTTGTCAGACGTTATGCCAAAGCCAGCCGCTGCATTGGGCCTAAGTTTAGGTGAATACAGTGCATTGACTGCTGCTGGTGCAATGACGTTTGAACAAGCAATGTGCATTATCAAGGATCGCGGTGCATACATGCAAGCGGCTGGTGATGCAAACCCAGGTAAGATGGTTGCCGTTATGACGGATGAACAAGATATGGTAGTTGCAACGCTTGAAAAGCTACAAGCAGCTGGCAAGCGCGTTTATCCAGCGAACTTCAACACATTTAACCAATTGGTCATCGGTGGTATTGAAGCAGACGTCAATGATGCCATGGCAGCGCTAACTAAAGCTGGTGTCTCACGCATGGTTGAATTGCCAGTTTCAGGGGCTTTCCACACACCATTGTTGCAAACGGCTGCTGATCAATTGGCAGTTCGCCTAACTGACGAAACGTTTAACACGCCTGAATTCGCTGTTTACTCAAACACGACGGGTCAAAAGTTCGTGGATGTGAAGGTAACCTTGTTGCAACAAATCACGTCACCAACGTACTTTGCTCAAGCGTTGCAAGCGATGGTTGATGATGGTGTTGATACGTTGATTGAGTTTGGTCCAAGCGACACCTTGATGAAGTTTGCCAAGAAGGTTGTTGGTAAGGACGTTAAGCGCTACTGCGTGAAGAATCTTGCTTCATTTAATGAAGTTCGCGACATGTTGATTGCAGAACAGGAGACAGTACAATAATGGATCTTGCAGGAAAGAATGTGTTGATCACGGGATCAACACGTGGTATCGGATTGGCAATTGCCAAGGCTTTCGATGAAGCTGGCGCACGTGTGATTTTGCACGGACGCTCAGCTGTAAAGCCTGAAGTAATGGCTGAATTCAGTGAAGACACATTGGCAATTGCGGCTGATATCGCTGATGAAAACAGTGTTAACGACGCGTTGACTGGTTTGCTTGAAGAAGTAGACGGTATCGACATTTTGATTAACAACGCTGGAATCGTTGACGACAAGTTGGCCATGGGGATGAAGCCTAGCGAATTCGCCAATGTTGTGAACACAAACTTGAACGGTACGTTTAACGTGACGCAACCACTCTTTAAGAAGATGTTGCGCGCCCGTTCAGGAAACATCATTAACATCGCGTCAGTGGTGGGATTGATGGGCAATGTTGGACAAGCTAACTACGCTGCGTCAAAGGCCGGAATCGTCGGCTTGACGAAGACGTTGGCAAAGGAAGGTGCAATGCGTGGCATTCGTGTTAACGCAATCGCGCCCGGCATGATCGTTTCTGACATGACGGATGCTTTGTCTGACAAGGTTAAGGAACAAGTCCTAGAGGCTGTGCCTTTGAAGCGTTTTGGAAACGCGGCTGAAATCGCACAAACTGCCTTGTTCTTGGCTCAAAACGATTACATCACTGGCCAAACAATTACGGTCGATGGTGGATTGTACATCTAAGGAAACCAGATACGACTTGATGCACTTATTCTTTCGTAACTTATTTTAATAAGTCGTATCTAACGCTTTAGGAAAGTAGAGGAGAACAACATGACACGAGTTGTCGTAACAGGTTTGGGTGCAGTTACACCCGTTGGTAATACAGCAAATGACTTTTTGGATGGAATCTTTAACAGTCAAGTTGGTATTGCCCCAATTACAAAGTTTGATGCCACAGAAACGGGTGTCACGGTTGCTGGTGAAGTGAAGGGCTTCGATCCTGCAGAACGCGTTGGAAAGCGCGAAGCTCGCAAGATGGATTTGTTCTCACAATATGCCGTTCACGCAGCTGGTGAAGCTTTGGAAAACGCTGGTTTGGCAGATGGTGTTGATAACCCGGATCGTTTCGGCGTTATCATGGGTAACGGAATCGGTGGTTTGACGACGATCGAAGAACAAGTTATCAAGATGCACGACAAGGGACCACAACGTGTGAGCCCAATGTTCGTGCCAAACGCTATCCCAAACATGGTATCAGGTAACGTGTCAATGCGTTACGGTGCCAAGGGAATTAACTACACATTGTCAACGGCGTGCGCCAGTGCGACGAACGCGATTGGTGAAGCCTTCTGGCGTATCCAATCAGGCAAGTACGATGTGATGGTTACGGGTGGTTCAGAAGCAACGGTTAACGAAATGGGAATCTCAGGATTTGCTGCGTTGACTGCTTTGTCAACTGAGCCGAACCCACTTGAAGCTTCAAAGCCATTTGATGTTAACCGTCACGGTTTCGTCATGGGTGAAGGCTCAGGAATTTTGGTTTTGGAATCTTTGGAACACGCACAAGCTCGCGGTGCCAAGATTATCGCCGAAGTGGTTGGTTACGGGGCTAACTCAGATGCTTACCACTTGACGAGTCCAACACCTGACGGATCAGGACCTGCTGGTTCAGTGAAGTTGGCTTTGCAAGACGCTGGTATTGAAGCAAGCGACATTGACTATGTCAACGCACACGGAACAGCGACTGGTGCTAACGATGCTGCTGAATCAAAGGCAATGGAGTTGGTATTCGGTCAAAACGGTGTCCTTGTTTCATCAACTAAGGGTATGACGGGTCACTTGTTGGGAGCCGCTGGTGCTATTGAAGCAATCGCTGCAATTGGTGCTTTGGTTCGTGAGCAATTGCCAGTTAACGTTGGTGTGACGGAACAAGATCCTGAAACTGCTGGTGTAACGTTGGTTAATGATGACAACAAGTTTGTTGCCCCTAACTACGTTTTGTCAGCTAACTACGGATTTGGTGGCCACAACGCCGCTATCATTTTCAAGAAGTGGAGTGAGAATTAATGGGTTTGCAATTAGATGACATTCGAGCTTTGATGCAAGATTTGGAAAACAGTTCATTGCGTGAGTTTTCATTGCAATCAGATGATTTCAGTTTGCACTTGAGCAAGAACGAAATCGCGCAACCTGTTGTCACGACGCCTGCACAGCCAGCTGTTGCGAGTGTCGCGACAGCAGAGGCGCCTGTAGCAGCTGCTGAGCATCATCCATTGGATAAGGAAGAAAAGCAAGGCGTAACAATCGACGCACCGTTGGTTGGTACGGTTTACTTGAAGCCAAATCCAGATGCAGCACCATTTAAGCAAGTGGGTGATCACGTTGCCGTTGGTGAGCAAGTTGCGATTGTTGAAGCAATGAAGTTGATGACGCCAGTAAAGAGTGAAGTTGCTGGTATCATTACTGAAATTTTGGTTGAGGAAGAAGATGTTGTTGACTACGGTCACGCACTATTCCGTGTCGAATTGGATGCCTAAGGAGGTCTCGACATGTCAGTATTAAACACACAAGAAATTCAAGAGATCTTGCCACACCGTTACCCAATGTTGATGTTGGATACGGTTGAGGAATTGGTGCCTGGTGAGAAGACGGTTGCGATTAAGAACATCACAATCAACGAAGAGGTTTTCCAAGGCCACTTCCCTGGTAACCCAACGTTCCCAGGCGCTTTGACGATTGAGGCGCTTGCCCAAGCTGGTGCAGTTGCGTTGTTGTCAATGCCTGAGTTTAAGGGTAAGACAGCTTACTTTGGTGGTATCAAGAAGGCTCGCTTCCGTAAGATGGTAAAGCCTGGTGATCAAATGCGTCTTGAAGTGACGCTAGATCGTTTGCGCGGACCAATCGGTGAAGGTAAGGGTATTGCTTACGTTAACGGTAAGAAGGCTACAACAGCTGATTTGACGTTTATTATTGGAGACTAAAATGTTCAAGAAAGTGTTAGTCGCGAACCGCGGTGAAATCGCCGTTCGTGTCATCCGTACACTGAAGGAAATGGGCATTCAATCTGTCGCAATTTACTCTTCAGCTGATGCGGATAGCCTCCATGTGAAGTTGGCTGATGAAGCAATTTCAGTTGGAGGACCAAAGTCAAAAGATAGTTACCTAAACATGAAGAATATCTTGAGTGCCGCGTTGTTGACGGGTGCTGAAGCGATTCACCCAGGTTATGGTTTCTTATCTGAAAATGAGTTGTTCGTTGAAATGGCAGAAGCGGTTGGTTTGAAGTGGATTGGTCCGAGCCCTAAGGTGATTGAACTGATGGGTAATAAGGCTAACGCTCGTGAATCAATGCGCGCTGCTGGCGTACCAGTGATTCCTGGTTCTGAAGGCTTCATTCGTGATGCTGCAGAAGCCAAGGCGGTAGCTGATCGCGTGGGTTATCCATTATTGCTAAAGGCTGCGGCTGGTGGCGGTGGAAAGGGAATGCGTTTTGTTTACTCAGCTGATGAGTTGGCAGACAAGTTCGATGATGCCCAGCGTGAAGCCAAGGCTGCCTTTGGGGATGAACACATGTACGTTGAAAAGGTTATGGAGAACGTGCGTCACATTGAGATGCAAGTGATGCGTGATCGTTTCGGCAACGTATTGTACTTCCCTGAGCGTAATTGCTCATTGCAACGTAACAATCAAAAGGTCATGGAAGAAAGTCCAGCGCTTGGTGTCACACAAGAAATGCGTGACAACCTTGGTGAAATCGCAACGAAGGCGGTTAACGCTTTGCAGTACGAGAACACCGGAACATTGGAATTCTTGCAAGACCACGATGGCAATTTCTACTTTATGGAAATGAACACGCGTATCCAGGTTGAACACCCAGTTACTGAAATGGTAACCGGTGTCGACTTGATTCGTATGCAAATTGAAGTGGCAGCTGGTGAGCCGTTGTCTGTGTCACAAGCAGACATTGCCTTGAAGGGACATGCTTTGGAAGTGCGTTTGAACGCAGAACAACCAGCAAAGAACTTTGCACCTAGTGCCGGAACAATTGATTTTGCCTTTTTGCCAACTGGTGGACCTGGTATTCGTATCGATTCTGCCATTTATGCTGGTGATAAGATTCAACCATTCTACGACTCAATGATTGGTAAGTTGTTGGTTCACGCTAATAACCGTGCCGATGCAGTCACGAAGATGGACCGCATCTTGGATGAATTGGTTGTTCACGGGGTCAGCACGAACGCTGAATTCCAAAAGGCGTTGTTGCACGATCCAACGGTTGCCCGTGGCATGTTCGACACACGTTACTTGGAGAAGGAGTTCTTGCCACGTTGGCAAGCCAGTCTGCCTAAGGCGGATTAAGGAGGAGAGGCATGGATTTATTTAATAACACCACGGTTTCAACTCCCAAGATTAAGCGAGATGCGAACCTAAATGATCGCATTCCAGATGGCTTGTTCTTGGCGTGCCCATACTGTGGCGCACAACTCTATTCAAAGCAATTGGGTGACCACCGTGTCTGCCCAAATTGTGGCTATGGATTCCGTTTGCAAGCACGCGAACGCATGGCCTTGATGACGAATGATTTTGAAGAACTAGATGCTGATTTGAAGTTGGCAGATTCAGACTTCCCAGGGTATGCGGCGAAGTTGGAACGTGCGCAACAACAAACGGAATTGGGTGACTCAGTCTTGACGGGAGTAGCGACCCTTGAAGACCAGCGGGTTGCTATCGGTATCATGGATTCATATTTCATCATGGGGTCACTAGGATCAATCACAGGTGAAAAAATCACGCGCTTGTTTGAGCACGCGACGGCAGCTAAGTTGCCAGTCATCTTGTTTACCGCATCTGGTGGTGCACGTATGCAAGAAGGTATTCACTCATTGATGCAAATGGCAAAGGTGTCAGGCGCAGTTGCGGCCCACCAAGATGCCGGTTTGCCATACATTGTGGTTCTGACAGACCCAACAATGGGTGGGGTAACCGCATCATTTGCCATGCAAGGTGACATTACATTGGCCGAACCACACGCATTGGTTGGTTTTGCTGGTAAGCGTGTCATCGAGCAAACGATTCACGAAAAGTTGCCTAAGGAGTTCCAACGTGCCGAAACGGTCATGGAAAATGGCTTTATCGATGCGATTGTGCAACGCCCACAAATGGCAGCAATTCTTGCACAACTTGTGCGTTTTCACCAAACAACGGAGGTTAAGTAAATGGCAGCCCTATTTCGTCGTGAATTAACTCCTGTGCAGGTGGTGAAAAAGTCGCGTGAGGATCGATTCTCAGCACGCGAAATTATTGACGGTATTTTCACTGATTTCTTTGAATTACACGGTGATCGTTTTGCTGGTGATGACGCGAGTGTCATCGGTGGCCTAGCAAACCTTGATGGTAAGCCAGTTACGGTTATTGCCGTTGATAAGGGAACCGATATCAAAGACAAGTTGGCAAAGCGCAACGGGTCTCCTGAGCCATACGGTTATCGTAAGGCTACCCGTTTGATGGACCAAGCAGCTAAGTTTGGTCGTCCTATCATCACCTTTATCAACACGCCAGGAGCCTTTCCTGGTAAGTCAGCTGAAGATCAAGGACAAGGTGAGGCAATCGCCCAAAGTATTCTGCAAAGTATGACGTACCCAGTACCAATGATTGCCATTGTGTACGGTGAAGGTGGGTCAGGGGGCGCGTTGGCCCTAGCAACATCTGACCAAGTTTGGATGTTCCAAAATTCAACGTATTCCATTCTCTCTCCGGAAGGATTTGCAGCTATTTTGTGGAAGGATGCCAAGCGTAGTGCCGAAGCAGCCGAATTGATGGGATTGACGCCTAATGATCTCTTAGCGAACGAGATTATTGACTACATCGTCCCAGAGAGTCGCTCACATGCACGTGTCTTCAATTTGGTTCGTGCCAAGTTGCAAGATGAGATTTCAAAGTTGCAATCACTTGCACCTGATGAACTTGTTAAGCAACGTCGCGCACGTTTCCGAGCATTTTAAACAATTGCAATTATTCAATATCGAACGCCAGATAGTTACTATCTGGCGTTTTTTTGTGGGGTTAAGTAAAATGAAGTTGGATAGACGGGGGATGAATCATGGATCGAATTACAGAACAAAAGCGACAAGCTGGCGAGTACGCAGCTTCGTTGATTACGGATGGCATGATTGTTGGTCTAGGGACTGGCTCAACCGTTAAGTTCTTCATTGAAAAACTAGCGGAGCGAATCAATCGTGAAGGTTTGGATATTGTTGGGGTGACTACCTCACGCCAAACGTCATCTTTGGCGAAAGGTTGGGGAATCAAACTGAAGTCAGTTGATGAAGTGCCCGCAATCGATTTGACCATTGACGGGGCTGATGAAGTAGATGCCAATTTGGATGGAATCAAAGGTGGTGGGGCCGCATTGCTCTTTGAAAAGATTGTCGCGCTAAATTCCAAGCGTAATATCTGGATTGTGGATCAAAGTAAGTATCATGACCAATTAGGCCAATTTCCATTACCAGTTGAAGTGGTGCCGTATGGTAGTCACCAACTCTTGAAGCGTTTCGATGCCGCTGATATGGCGCCAACATTTCGCCGTTTGCCAGATGGCCAACGTTTGACAACGGACGCTGGCAATTACATCATCGATTTACATCTTGAAGTCATTGAGCACCCACAAGCATTGGCTTATTATCTGGAGCAAACCATCGGTGTGGTTGAACACGGCTTGTTTTTGAACGTGGCGGACGCTGTCATAATTGGTGGTGAAAAGTTAGTAATTATCGAGCGCGAAACTATTGAAAATCGCTGATTGTCCACATAATTTTCAAATTCACAAAATAGCGTATGGTATAATAATGAGCAATAGTAGTAAGTTCGGGGACTTATTAAAAGGAGAATTAATACTTATGACTTGGCAAGACAATTACCAAATTTGGGCAGATCGTACTGATTTGCCACAAAACTTGCAAGACGATATGAAGAAGTTGGCAGCTGATGAAAAGGCTGCTGAAGACGCATTCTACCAACCACTTTCATTCGGAACGGCTGGTATGCGTGGCCTTTTGGGTGCTGGAATCAACCGTATGAACATCTTTACGGTTCGTCAAGCAACTGAAGGTTTGGCACGTTTGATGGATTCATTGGACGACGCTGTTAAGGGACGTGGTGTTGCGATTTCTTACGATTCACGTCACTTCTCACCAGAATTCGCTATCGAATCTGCTAAGGTTTTGGGAGCGCACGGCATCAAGGCTTATGTCTTTGAGACGTTGCGTCCAACGCCTGAGTTGTCATTCACGGTTCGCCACTTGAACGCCTACGCAGGTATCATGATTACGGCGTCACACAACCCTAAGGAATACAACGGTTACAAGATTTACGGTGAAGATGGTGGACAAATGCCACCTAAGGAATCAGACATCATCACGGCCTCAATTCGTGAAGCTGACATGTTCGAAGTGCCAGTTAAGGATGAAGCTGAGTTGGTCGAAGCTGGTTTGTTGGTTAAGATTGGCAAGGATGTCGACGATGCTTACTTGGCTGAAGTGAAGACGGTGACGGTTAACCAAGAGTTGATCGACACTGTTGGTAAGGGCATGAAGTTGGTGTACTCACCATTGCACGGAACGGGTGCTTTTATTGCTGGTCAAGCATTGAAGAACGCTGGTTTTGAAAACGTGACGATTGTGCCTGAACAAGCTGAGCCAAATGGTGATTTCCCAACGGTTAAGTTGCCAAACCCTGAAGATCCAGAAGCTTTGGCAATGGGAATTGCTTTGGCTAAGGAGCAGGGGGCTGACGTTGTTATCGCGGTTGACCCAGACGCTGACCGTATGGGAACGGCGGTTCGCCAACCATCAGGTGAGTACCAATTGTTGACGGGTAACCAAATTGGTGCCGTTTTGTTGAACTACTTGTTGACGGCCAAGAAGGCTGACCGCACGTTGCCAGCTAACGGTGCTTTGGTTAAGTCAATCGTGTCATCAGAATTCGCAGCTGATATTGCTAAGAGCTTTGGTGTTGAGACAATCAACGTTTTGACTGGCTTCAAGTACATTGCCGAGCAAATCCAACACTTCGAAGACACGAACGAGCACACGTTCTTGTTCGGATTTGAAGAGTCATACGGTTACTTGGTAAAGTCATTCGCCCGCGACAAGGACTCAGTTCAAGCAACGGTTTTGTTGGCCGAAGTGGCAGCTTACTACAAGTCATTGGGTAAGACGTTGTACGATGGTTTGCAAGAATTGTTCGAGCAATACGGTTACTTTGTTGAAAACACGAAGTCATTGACGTTTGCTGGTATCGACGGTGCCGACAAGATTGCATCATTGATGAACAAGTTCCGTGCTGAGACGCCTGCTGAATTTGGTGGTGTTAAGGTTGCCAAGGTTGAAGACTTCTCATTGCAAACTGAGACGGACACAGCTACGGGTGCCGTAACGCCAATGACGTTGCCAAAGGCAAACGTGGTGAAGTACTGGTTGGCTGATGGTTCATGGGTAGCCGTTCGTCCTTCAGGAACTGAGCCAAAGATTAAGTTCTACGTTGGAACGAAGGGTGCTACGGCACAAGCTGCTGACGAAGAGTTGGCTGCTATCCAAGCAACGATTGCAACTTATGTAGACTAATAATAATGATTGACCGCTACAACCAATTGAGTTGTGGCGGTCTTTTTCATAGTGGCCGTTATTTCATCATGATATGATAACGGTATACATAAGAGATGAGGTGACGGCTGATGACGATGAAAGCAGCTAAGAAGTTAGCCGACGGTATGCGTGGTGGTAAAAAGCTAATTTTTACTGAACAAGCATTCGATGACTATCAATATTTTTTGACGCAAGATCCAAAGACAACGAAAAAGATAAACAAGCTTCTGAAGGAAGTATTCCGCACACCGTTCGAAGGAACGGGTAAGCCTGAACTACAGGCAGGACTTGATGGTGGTTGGTCACGACGCATTGATAGCGCCAACCGCATGATTTATTTCCCTGAAAGTAATGGGGATGTGACGATTGCCCAACTTCGCTACCACTACATGAAGTCGATGACATCTTGAGGAGATATTGAAAATGGAAGAATTAATTGAACGCCTAGAAAATATCGCCCAAAAGATGGTCGATGATGGACGCTTGTTTGGGGCGACAGTCGGCGTGGTGAATTTCAAAAACCAAAAAGAAATTGCCTCAGTCGGACAAGTCGGTACAGGCGAGTTTGCGGACGATATTTTGTCTGTAAACCACATTTACGACTTAGCGAGTTTGACCAAGCTCTATACGACGATGCGCTATTTGCAATTATTCAAGGCAGGGACAGTAACGCCAGAAACGACGGTGCAATCAATCTTGCCAGCTTTTGGTAACGCTGAGATTACGCTTGGTCAATTGTTGTGGCATAATTCTGGCTTGCCAAGTAGCGTGCGCAAGGTGCCTGAACTGACCCGTGAGATGCTGGAAGAAGATTTGATGCTAGGTGACACAATCAACGAACCCGGCACAGTAACGAAGTATTCCGACGTTGGCTTCATGGTGTTGGGTAAGGTGTTGGAAGCACTTGATGACATGCCACTGGCGTTGGATGTGACGGCGAATGTGTTGGCACCTAAGAATTTGGCTAACTCGGGCTATCGCGTAGCTGACAAGGGCCGTTTTGATGCGCCACTTGATCGTTTCGTACCAACCGAGGACGTGCCATTCCGTGGGGGTGTCTTGCAGGGTGAGGTCGATGATTTCAAGGCGCATTTGCTGGGTGGTGCTGGTGGACACGCCGGCATGTTTGCGACAGCTGAAGATGCGTTGTCATTCGTACACGAGTGGTTGATGCCGGATGAAGATTTGCCGGCTGATATGCACGCTTATCTGAAGGACAACCAAGCCGGAATTCGCACGTTTGGTTGGCACTACTGGACATACGGTGGTGAAGATAATCCGGTTGTGGTCACGGATTGGTTGTACCAAACGGGCTTCACTGGCACAATCATGGCAGTTAATTACCGTACGATGCAGGGGATGGTCGTTTTGACGAACCGTGTGCATCCAACGCGTAATAACACGAGCTGGCTAAAAGACCGCTACGAATTTACCCAAGCTTTCTTTGCCCAAATTTGATATTTCGGTAATACCATCAACTTTCTGGTAAAATGAAATTAGCATTAAAAGATGTCATAAAAACAATTTAATAGGGGGCAATATAGATGACAATTATCATCATTATCGCAGTCGTTGTTGTGATTGGTTTGATTTGGATCAGCATTTACAACGGCTTGGTAAAGGCACGTATGCACACGCAAGAGGCTTGGAGCCAAATTGATGTGCAATTGAAGCGTCGTAACGATTTGATTCCGAACTTGTTGGAAACGGTTAAGGGTTATGCCAAGTTCGAACAAGGTACGTTGGAAAAGGTTGTATCATTGCGTAACGCTTTGACACAAGTACCATCTGGCGACCACCAACAAGCCATGGAAATTTCTGACCAATTGACGACGAGTTTGAAGTCAGTCTTTGCGGTTGCAGAAGCTTACCCAGACTTGAAGGCATCAGCCCAATACAACAAGTTGATGGATGAGTTGACGAACACGGAAAACAAGATTGCTTACTCACGTCAATTGTTCAACACAACGACGGCGAACTACAACGCCAAGTTGCAAACTTTCCCAACAAACATTATTGCTGGGATTCACCACTTCCAACCAAGCGAATTCTTGGAGACGCCTGAAGAAGAGAAGCAGGTTGTTAAGGTATCATTTGACGATCAAGGAATGTAATCGAGGTTTAAACGCAGATGTTATTTGACCAAATTGCCAAAAACAAGCGTAAAACAGTGATGCTTTTCTTTGGATTCTTCCTATTCATGGGGGTTGTCGGGGCTGCATTGGGAACCTTTCTGATGAATGGTCACTGGCAACAGGGAATCGTGATTGCCTTTGTGGTCGGCCTGGTTTATACGGTATACATGGTTGGTCAATCGACTGACGTTGTCATGTCTATGAACCACGCCCGCGAAATCAAGAGTGCGGATGAGGCGCCTGATTTGTGGCACATCGTTGAAGATATGGCGATGGTGGCGCAAGTGCCAATGCCACGTGTCTTTATTATCAACGATCCAAGTCCGAATGCGTTTGCGACGGGAAACAACCCAGAACACGCAGCGGTCGCAGCGACCACGGGTATCTTGCAACGTTTGAATCGTGAAGAGCTAGAGGGTGTTATGGCCCACGAGATGACCCACGTTCGTAACTACGACATCCGTTTGCAAACGATTGCTGTGGCGATGACGTCAGCGATTGCGTTGCTAGCCAACCTAGGAACGCACTTCTGGTACTTCGGTGGTAACCGTAGTCGTGATCGCGAAGGTGGCGGTAATGCAATCGGTATGATTGTGTCATTACTTGTGTTGATGTTGGCGCCACTGGCTGCTACGTTGGTACAATTGGCGATTTCACGTAACCGTGAGTACTTGGCTGACGCTGGGGCGGTTGAATTGACGCGTAATCCACAGGGGCTGATCAATGCCCTCACTAAGATTTCGCAAAGTGAACCGATGTCAGAAGCCAACGTTTCACCAGAAAGTTCAGCATTGTATATCGCGAACCCATTAAAGGGGGATAAGATGGCGAACTTGTTTGCCACCCACCCACCAATGGAAAAGCGTATCGAAGCTTTACGCAATATGTAAAACACAACACCCGCGTCGTGCAAAACTGCATGGCGCGGGTGTTTTTGTCAAAACTCTCACGGGCATCTCATGAAACTTACAATTTAACTGTGTTACAATGGACAAGTAACATGGTCGTCGAAAAGGCCAACAAAAGGAGATTAAGATGAAAAAGAAAGCGCCAGTGGTGAAGAACCAAGAATTTGACGCAACGGTCATCGATCTAACGTACGAAGGTAACGGAGTCGTTAAGGTTGATGATTTCCCAATTTTCGTCCCAAATGCTGTTCCGGGTGAAGAAATCCGTGTCGGCATTACGAAGGTTGCTGGAACGTACGCATTCGGACGTGTTGTGAAGACATTGAAGGAATCAGAGGACCGCAACAAGGATGTTGACGTGGCAACGTTGACGACGGGAATTGCACCTTTGGCTCACTTGAAGTACGATGCACAATTGCGTTTCAAGCAAAACCAAATCCAAGAATTGTTCAAGAAGCAACACGTTGATGTTGAAGTTTCTGAGACGCTTGGTATGGAGAACCCAACTGGGTACCGTAACAAGGCGCAAATTCCTACGCGTGAATTGCGTGGTGAATTGACGACTGGATTTTTCCGTCGTGGTTCACACAACTTGATGCCAATTGAGGATTTCTACATTCAAGATCCTGAAATTGACAAGGCTATCGTGGTTATCCGTGATATTTTGCGTAAGTACCACATTCCAGCCTACAACGAATTTGAGCACACAGGTGTTATCCGTAACATCATGGTGCGTCGCGGTTACTACAGCCACGAAATGATGGTTGTTTTGGTAACGCGTTCAAAGAAGTTGCCAGGCGCAGAGATGATTGTTGAAGACATTCGCGAAGCTTTGCCTGAAGTGAAGTCAATCATCCAAAACGTTAACCAAGAAAAGACAAACGTTATCTTGGGCGAGAAGAACAACACCCTTTGGGGGAAGAATGTCATCACTGACACGTTGTTCGGTAAGAAGTTTGCCATCGGACCAAACTCATTCTACCAAGTTAACCCACAAACGACGGAAACGTTGTACCAATTGGCTGCTGACAAGGCTGGCTTGAACGGTGATGAAGAAGTTATCGACGCCTACTCAGGTATCGGAACGATTTCATTGACGATTGCTGACCGTGTTAAGTCAGTTTTGGGTGTCGAAATCGTACCTGGTGCCGTTGACGACGCCAAGCGTAACGCCGACATCAACGGTGTGACGAATGCCAAGTTCGAATTGGGTAAGGCCGAAGAGAAGATGGTTGAGTGGCACGATGCTGGTATGCGACCAGACGTTATCTTCGTTGATCCTCCTCGTAAGGGATTGACGCCAGAATTGATCGACGCCGCAACTGGCATGGAACCAGAAAAGTTCGTGTACATTAGCTGCAACCCTGCAACGTTGGCACGTGACACGGTTCAAATTTTGGAGAACGGTTACCACATTGAGGGACCTGTTCAACCAATCGACCAATTCCCACAAACGACGCACATTGAGTCAATCACTGTGTTCGTTAAGGACTAATATTAAAAAATACATCGATAACCTGAAGAAGCTCGCCGACAGTCTAACTGTTTGGTGGGCTTTTTTGGTATCGCAATGTATAATGAATGTATTATTGAAAGCGCTTTAAGGAAACGAGGGATATGGAAATGACACTAAAGTTAGGTGTAATCGGTACAAATTGGATTACCAAGATGCTGGTTGAGGCCGCACATGAATCTAATGAATATGAACTAGCAGCCGTATACTCACGCCGTGCTGAAACGGGGGCAGCTTTTGCCGCTGATTTCGGGGATGTCCCTGTGTTTACTGACTTGGCTGATTTTTACAACAGCGGGATTGAAGTGGTGTACATTGCATCCCCAAACAGCCTGCACTATGACCAAGTTGTGCAAGCAATCGAGCACGAGCTACACGTGATTGTTGAAAAGTCAGCCTTTTCAAACACGAAGGAGTACGAAGCAGTGTACTCATTGCTTCGTGAGCACCCAAATGTGCGTTTGTTTGAGGCTGCGCGCCACATTCACCAACCAAACTTCAAGGCAATTGCAAAGAAGATTGGCGAAATGGATCACATTTCTGGTGCGACTTTGGTCTACGAGAAGTACTCATCACGTTTCGACGACTACCTAGCTGGTAAGGAGCCAAACGTTTTGACGCGTGAGTTTAGTGCGGGTGCTTTGACTGATTTGGGTGTTTATCCACTTTATGCGGCAATTGCATTGTTTGGTATGCCAAAGGAAAGTCACTACTTCGCAACACCATTGCGTAATGGGGCCGATGGTCGCGGTATTGCCATTTTGCGTTACGCTGACTTTGATGTGACGGTCCAATTTGGTAAGGGTGCCAACAGTTACCTACAATCAGAAATTTTGGGTATGCGCGATACAATCGTGATTGATAGCATTGCAGAATTGCATGAGGTCACATACAAGGATGGCCAAGGGAATGACACTGTGTTGAGTGAAGCGTGCCCAGGAAACCCAATGGTGGCTGAAATGAACGTCTTTGCCAAGATTATCAATGATCCAGTTGCTAACGATGAAGAATACCGTCAATTGTTGACGTTGAGCCAACGCGTCAACATTGTAATGACGAATTTGCGTCACGATGCTGGCATTGTTTTCCCAGCTGACAAGTAAAATGAACGAATGATAAGCGTCGCACGTTTTGTGGGGCGCTTTTCTGTTACAATTAGAAAGACAATGAAAGAAATTGAATGAGGATAGAAAATGGATACTCGTTTTGAAGAACGATTGGCGAGCGTTGGGTTTACCACGCTAACGCCAATTCAAGAAGCCGTAGCTGAACCGTTGGCTGCCGGTGAATCAATCGACGCCTTGGCACCAACTGGAACTGGAAAGACATTGGCCTTTACGTGGCCATTGTTGCCAACATTGGTACCGGGGGATGGTGAGCAATTGCTAATCTTGGCACCATCACAAGAATTGGCCATGCAAACGACACGTGTTGTGCGTGAATGGGCAACTTTGGTGGACTTGAAGGTTTTGTCTTTGACAGGTGGTGCGAACGTGAAGCGCCAACTAGACGCCTTGAAGAAGCACCCAGAAGTGATTGTGGGAACGCCAGGTCGTGTCGCTGAATTGGTCGACAACGGTAAGTTGAAGTTGAAGCGTTTGCGCACGTTGCTATTGGACGAAGCGGACGAATTGTTGACGGAAGACACTGCTAAGCAAATCGACGGTGTTTGGGACGCAATTGACGACCCTGACGTACAAGTTGCCTTGTTTGGCGCAACTGAAGTTGATACGACAATTGCAGCTGGTTTGTTCGATCGTGACTTTACGCGTATTGATCAACGTAATGTGCCAATTCCAACGGCGATTGCCCACGAATTCTGGCCAACTGCCCGCGAGCAACGTAACAAGCGTTTGCGTCAATTAGCAGCCCGCAAGAACTTCCAAGCCATTGTGTTCTTTAACACAACCAAGCAATTGAAGGTGACGGCTAGTTTCTTGGCGCACGAACACGTTGCGATGGCAACATTGGTCCGTGGTGACTCAAGTTCAACCCGTGCCAAGTCATTGGAAAACTTCCGTAAGGGAACGGCAAAGTTCTTGTTGACGACGGATGTGGCCGCGCGCGGTTTGGATATTCCTGACTTGCCAGCGATTATTAACTTTGATTTGCCACGTAACGGTGAAACGTACACGCACCGTGCCGGCCGTACTGGTCGTATGGGGAAGCATGGTTTGGTCATCTCATTCGGTAATGATCACGACTTACGTGATTTGCGTCGTTTGGTGGCAGTTGATATTCAATTGGTTAATGGTGCCAGCCAAGCAACGAAGCCAACTTCATTCTCAGGTTCAGCTGGTCACACAGCAGAACCAGGGGCGAAAAAGGAAGTCGCTGACAAGCCACGTCCAGTTGCCAAGGTTCGTAAGGTGCAAAAGAAGAAGACTGAAGAGGTCGTGGCTCGTACAGATCGCTTCGCAAAAGAGAAAAAAGCTAAGCGTAAGCACAGTAAAAACAAGGGTAAGCCAAAGCGTAAAAACGGCGAAAACTAGGCATTCAGACCGCTATTCCGGAAATAGCGGTCTTTCTTTTTATCCTTAGTTTGTGAAAATGCATTGTTATTTAGTTCACATAAAGTGGGGAATGTGTTACTATAAATAAGGATAGAGAGTTCACAAACGTTTTTTTGTTTGTGAAATAGCATGAAAATAAAACTTTTAGAAAATGAGGTAGGTTGACATGGCAGAACATGACATCCCCCGCGCGACCGCAAAGCGTTTGCCAATTTATTACCGTTACTTGAAGCTTTTGTTGGATGCGGGTACGACTCGCGTTTCATCAAACGAATTGTCTGATGCCGTAAAGTTTGACGCTGCGACGATTCGTCGTGATTTCTCATACTTTGGTGCATTGGGAAAGCGTGGTTACGGATACGACGTTAAGGCATTGATGACGTTCTTTGGTGAAATTTTGAACCAAGACACATTGGCATCAGTTGCCCTAGTCGGAGTTGGTAACTTGGGACAAGCTTTGTTGAACTTTAACTTCCACCAAAGCTCAAACGCCCGCATTTCTGCAGCTTTTGATATCAACGAAGATATCGTGAACACGATTCAAGCTGGTGTCCCTGTTTACAGCATGGACGATTTGGAGAAGCAAATTTCTGATCAACGCATCGACGTGGCAATTTTGACGGTGCCAGCACCAGTTGCCCAAGAATTGGCTAACCGTTTGGCAAAGGCCGGTGTACACGGAATCTTGAACTTCACGCCATTGCGTTTGGATGTGCCAAGTGATGTCCGCGTGCAAAACGTTGATTTGACGAACGAATTGCAAACGTTGTTGTACTTCATCAACAACTTTGGCGGTTCAGAGGCTGAATAACGACATGATAAGTCACCCAATCCTGGGTGACTTTTTATTTCATTTTGAAACATGAGAACGCTTACTTTGTGGAAGTTGTTTTGGTAGAATAATATATGTTAAGTAGTTCATACTTAGCATTTCTCATATGTTATAAACGTTATTATTGTCTAAGACCTCTAAAATGATAACGCCGCAAATGGGCGTGCTTAACCACCACGACTGTTTGTAAAATGGGCCCCGATATATTCATATCGGAGGCCCATTTTTTTATTAATTTGGTGGTACGATACAAGTAAATTAACAGGGGTGACGTTGATATGAGTGAAAAGAAAAATAAAAAGAAACGTGCGTGGCTGAAATGGCTAGGCGTTCTACTGATTTTGCTAATTTCGTTGGGGTTGATTTTTCATAACGAAATTACCAACTTTGCATTAAAGTCGTTCGAACCACAAGTCACGAAGCAGTCGATCAAGGCAGGTGAGAAGGAAAAGAAGAAAGCGAACTATAATTGGGAAAAGGTGGGCGCTTTGACAGCGCAGCAGGTCCTCCAAGCGCGCTTGAATTCAGATAAGATTAACTTTATCGGGTTTGTGGCCGTGCCTGAGGTGCGGATTTCAGTGCCGATTTCAAACGGCACAACTGATTTGAACTTGTCACTGGGGGCTGGGACGATGTTTCCTGATGAAGTGATGGGCGAAGGCAATTACGCGTTGGCATCCCACTTTATTCCGGGTGATTCAGGTCGTGATTTGTTGTTTTCACCACTTTACTACAAGGGGAAAGTGGGCCAGGACATTTACCTGACTGATATGAATAAGGTTTACCGCTATGAAGCAGTAGATTTCAAGGTCATCCAACCAACCGATGTCGATTGGGTTTATCCAGTTGAAGGCAAGAAGTTGGTCACGTTGATTACATGTGATTACACGGCCGAATGTGGGCGTATTATGATGCGTGGTGAGTTGCAAGGTGTGAAGAGCTGGGCAGACACACCAAAGGACATCCAAAAGGCATTCACGACGGCTAACCGTTGGATTAAGTAGAGATGCAAAAAAGCCATTGGCGCCTCAAATAGAGGAGCCAATGGCTTTTGTTGTTAGTCGTTAATATAAATAAAATCAGCAGCGTGTTGCGTGATTTGGACTTCGTTTTGTCCATCCGTTAAGACAAGTGGACCATCGAATGGCAGACGTTCCTTGATTGTCCAGGTGCTACCAAGGGTTACGCCAACCGTCTCAACGTATTGAAGCAATTCCAAGTCTTCCGTAAAGCTGTTAAGCGTGACGGTTTCACCATCGTGTGCTTCACGCAATGTGCGCAACTTGTCTGGTGCATAATTGTAATTTGCGTCTGGAATGAGCAACCCATGGGGTGAATAAGTTGGATAATCCAAGAACTTTTCAAGGGCGTTAACAAATTCATCGTCAGCATCGTGGTCCAAATTGTCAGCGTTAAAGTGCGCTTCAGAAATTGAAAGACCGAGCTTAGTTGCTCCGAACGTTTCAATCAAACGGTGAGAACGAATCAAACGAAGGGCAGTTTGACGACCTGGTTCCGTCAACGTAACGCCGTAATAAGGCACCACATCAACTTCGCCGGCTTCTTGCAACTTCGCCAACATGTTTGAAACTGAAGAAGGCGTGACATTCAAGTGATCAGCGATTTGATTGTTTGAAATCTTGCTGTCGTCGTCACCGCCACTTAGCTCTAAAATCGTTTGCAGATACTGCGTTTTTGATACGGATTCGCTCATAATGAAATTCCTTTTTTACGATAATTTGTTCAGTGCGTTAATTATAACATGAAGTGCCGGATATAAAAGTTAAGTCCTTTAAAAAACATAAAGGTGATTTGCCGAAAAATAAAATTCAGGATATGCTTAGTTTGTTGATAGCGCACTGGTGGTATCGCCATCAGGTTTGAAGTTTTGGAGGCAGACATGTACGGACAGGAGTTTCACCAAAAAAACAAGCTACACGGGGAACAAAAGCTGTGGGCACTATTAGACAGTGCTCGCGAAATCCCGCAGCAGACCGCATTATTCGTTTATTCGGCCGTTAAGCAATCTGGCTATGGTAAGCGACAAGTATTCGTTGGACGCGTTTATGACAGTTGTGTCTATCATATTGGTTGTGACACAATCGAAAACTCCTTTAAGTTAAAGTTCAGCACACCCGATGAACGGAACAAGTTCGCCAATTCTTTTGAGACAGCTTGTGTCGAACAAGGGTTAGCCGTTCATCAAAGTTTCTAAGTAAAAAATAAGAGGATTCGACGCTTGTCGAATCCTCTTATTTTTTACTTCATCATCAGACGTGACTTCATTTGCTCAAGAACGGGGTGGTTCAAAAAAAAATAAAGGATAATTGCTTGAATTGGTAGGAAGATGAGTTGCTTCACACCACGTACCCAAAGAAGTGACGTGATTGCGTGTGGATCAGTCATACCGCCCATAATCACAATCCATAGCGTGTTCATAATGGCATTAACAATAACCAAAACTAGAATAACCGTGATGATTACACGGGCCCAGCTGATGTGCTCACGGTTATAGAATGAGAACCCGTAGATGGCAGCACCAACTAGCGCTGAAAGGGCGAATCCCCAGAAATAACTATAACCACTGATCATCGTTGAAATAAAATCGTTGAAGAATGCAACAATCATTCCCCAGTAAGGGCCATACCACTTGGCGATCAACCCAACAACGATGAACGTGAAGCCGACCTTAACGGAAGCTGGTCCAAACGTAAAACGGCCGATGACGATTTCCAACGCCATCAAAATTCCTAGTAATGCCAACTGCGTCGTGCGCAAACGTGGCAATGCGTAACTTAATGTCTTCATATCGAAAACACCTCCTAATTTTATTTGGAGGGTTTCACCTATTACAGTGAATGTGATAATGATATCGCGAACGTATCAGTCCTTCGTCTGTGGCCCACATTCCGTTTCCACAGCACTTAACGCATCAAAATCTACCCTGCATTTCTGTTACGAGTTCTATTGTAGAACAACTTGTCCGAAAGAGATACAAAAAGTTATTGTATTTATCAAAGTAAAATGTTTAACAACGAAAGAAAAATGTTAAAACGTTTTATCGTTCGGAATATACGAACAATATTAGTTGATAGAGGCAACTAATTTGCGAATTGTGGGTTAATTTGTGAACATAAGTCGCAAAAGGGGCTGTAAAACCTTTCAAAAGTTGGTAAAATGTTTACATAGTATTTAACCCGGAAAGAGATTAATCATGATAACAATTAAGGTACCTGCAACATTAGGCAATTTTGGGCCTGGGGTCGCGTCACTAGGCATGGCGCTAGACCTATCATTAACGGTCGAAATCATTGAAGCAAGCAATGTTTGGGTGGTTGAACACAATCTAGGGGATACGATTCCTTATGATGAGACGAATTACATTGTGGCAGTTGCCAAGAAGTTGTATCCAGACATTACGCCACATGTGTTGCGCGTGACGTCAGATATTCCATTGCGCCAAGGCCTGGGATCATCAACAGCGGCGCTTTTGGCGGCGATTGAATTGGCGAACCAACTCGGTGAGCTCGGCCTAGATGACTACACAAAGTTGACGTTGGCCGCTCGTACTGAAGGGCAACCTGCTAATGTCACAGCTGCCTTGCTTGGTGGTGTCACAGCCAGCTACTTGAACGACGGTAACGTTTTTGCTAGCGGGGTGGTCGCACCTGAATATCAAGCGGTCATCTATTTGCCTGATTACCAACGCACGGACAAGACTGACAAGCCAAACGAGATTGCGTTGGCGGACGCAACCGCAACGGCAGCTGCCGGTAATATGCTGTTGGCTGCCTGGCAGTCACAACAATTGGTGTTGGCTGGTCAATTATTGGAAACGGACAATATCCAACGTGCGGTGATTAATGACGTGCCAGAGTTGGCCGCGATTCGTCAAGCATCACATGCGCTTGATGTCTATGGATCGGTGGTTGCGGGTGATGGACCAGCGGTGGTGACGTTGGTTGCACCTAACCAAACCCAAGATTTGTTAGATGTGCTGGCTTATTTGGATTTGCCAGGTGAATTTAAAGTGGTTGATATTGCAGGAACTGGGTTAACAGTGTTTTAAGAAGGAGAAGGAATAATGGGGAAGGCTTCAATCCGTGACGTTGCTAATTTGGCGGGGGTTTCAATTGCAACAGTGTCACAAGTACTGAACGGTAAGGGCGAGCGATTTTCAGACGCCACGAAACAAAAGGTGTTGGCTGCACGTGACGAGGTTGGTTATGTGCCAAATGCCAGTGCCCGTAGCTTGAAGCGTGGCACGACAACCATGATTGGGGTGATTGTGCCAAGTTTGCGCAATCCATATTTTGGTGACATTGTGCAACGTATGCAAGAAGTGTTGCCAGAAAATGTGTCATTGCAAATCATGACGGCGGAAACCAGCACGGCTGATCAAACGGTTGAAACGTTGGTGGCTGCGGGTGCGCAAGGGTTGGTTGTGGCGAGTCAATTGTCTAATCCACCCGCTGTTGCGCGTAGTTTGCGTCGCCGTGGCATTGCCATGGTTGTCCTTGAAAACCACGATGAATTGGAAGATGCCGATGCAGTTTATGCATCAGATACGCAAGGTGGTCGCAAGGCGGCGGAACACTTGATTGCGTTGGGGCACAAGCACGTGGTTTTGTTGGGTAATCAAGTTTATACGGATAACTTGCAATACCGTACGGCTAGTTTCAAGGAAACGATGGCTGAAGCTGGCGTGAAGGTCAGTGAAGTTGCCACGCGTAATTTGACCAAGCACGCGGGTCGTGCGGCTGCAATGGCCGTGTCAGTAACACACGCTACGGCTGCCTTTGCTTTGAATGATGAGTTGGCAATTGGTGTGATTTCGGGCTTGAATGCTATCGGAATTAAGGTGCCAGAACAAATGTCTGTCATTGGGTATGACGACACGGATTATGCGGAGTTCTTCCGCCCGGCGTTGACGACGATTGAGCAGCCAGTTTGGGATATTGCCAAGGCGGCGCTGGATTCAGTGCTTAAGCGCATTGCGGAACCAGACGCGCCACGCCAAGTTTCTGCCTTTGATGCGAATTTAATTGTGCGCGAGTCGACTGCACCATTAGCTTAATTATGGTAAGCTAGTAGTCTGAGGAGGTGCGCCATGACAATTTTGTTTAAGCGAACACGCGATTTAATAGCGAATCCGACCGGAGTAACCGAACATAAGGCAGCAATGTCAGCAGCTTTGATAGGGCAAGTTGAGACGTTGATGGCTGATGGCTGGTTACCTAAGTCTTTGGCAACATATGTTGAGGCCGTTGCGCAGGCACCAGAGCTAAACGATGCGACGATGATGGATGTATTGGAAGCCAAGTGGTTTGAAGCACACAGAGTGGGATCGGCGCTATTTACAGATATGTTAGTAGCCGGTTTCCACCGTGGTAGCGCGCCAGCAACCGACCGTTTGGGGATGTTGTACAATGTTTTGGGGTTATATCTAGATGAAACCAACTTTGTGCAAATGACACATTTGGGTCTTTGGGACGATCGTGAAGCGACGCCCAATTTATACTATCTACAAATCAATGATGAAGATGAACTACAAGCCTATTGGCAGTTTGTTAACCGTGTTGCCTACTTGATGCGATTGAAGTACCGTGCTTGGAATGGTATTCGCTCACGTTATGCAACCAGTCGATTGTTGACGGCGACGTTTGACAACCAACTGCGCTACTATCTTGGTAAGCCAGTGTCTGATTTTGTACGTGCCCAAGGCTGGACGCGTGCGATGTATGAGGCAAAGGTCCTTGAAGAGATGGGACACGAGGTGCTGCACCCAGGTGTCAGCCTACACAATCGTGGCGTAGCGGATCAATCAAATGTTAAGGTGGTCACACCTGATTATCACGTTGAATTGATTTTCGATTCAGCTGATCAGATTGTGTCATTGTGGCAACCGCTTGAAGCGCATCAAGTGATTGTTGCAGATGGGTCAGTACGTTTTGTACAAGATCATAATGCTTACTCACTTGATGAGTTGCAAATGATTGCCAACACTGAGTCAGCTAACTACGCTGGCCAAGGTGGTGAAATCCACCAAGCGTTGGATGTTCGCCCAGCTGCCCGTAACGCTGGCCTTGAGTCAACGTTGCGTAATTACGCGAAGAATCAATTTTAATCACAATTAAAAACCGAGAATCTGTGTTAAACAGGTTCTCGGTTTTTTGTCGTTATTTAGAAGACGGCGTCGTAAATCACACGAACGGCGTCATTGACTTGGCTGGCTTTTACACCGAGCATCAATGAAATTTGTGAGGCGCCTTGGTTGATCATAGGCAATGTAATGCCGGCTTCAGAAAGGGGCGTTGCGATTTCCGAGAACGCGCCAACACGATTTTGCATACCTTCGCCAACCACCATGATAATCGCAAAATCATCAATCCATTCGAGATGGTCCGGCGCGATTTCAGCTTGAATTTCAGCGCAGATGGCATCTTGAATTGGTTGGGTGAGTTGCGTCTTATCAAAGATAATCGTCATGTCATCGATACCTGATGGCATGTGTTCATAACTCACACCGTGGCGGGCCAAGATTTGTAGGATACGAAGCGTGAAACCAACTTCCTTGTTAAGCAAGTAGCGGTGTAGGTACAACGCAGCGAAACGGTCGTCACTAGCAATACCAGTGACCTTCGCTGGATTAGAAACTTGATCCACCGGCACAATCATCGTACCAGGCGCATCTGGCTCGTTTGTGTTCTTCACGTTAATTGGTATATCCGCTTCGATAACTGGAATAATCGCTTCATCGTGGAAAACAGCGAAACCAGCGTAGGCGAGTTCTCGCATCTCACGGTAGGTCATAGTTTCAATCGCAGCGGGTGCTTTGATGATGTGAGGATCAACGGCATAGATAGCTGAAACATCAGTGAAGTTTTCGTACATGTCCGCGTGGAATCCACGAGCCAAAATGGCACCGGTAATATCAGAACCACCGCGACTGAATGTCGCCATCAACCCATCAGTGGTATAGGCAAGGAAACCAGGGACAACAATCAGACCCTCACTAGGTAGATTAAACGCAGCGATGCGGTCATAGCTATCTTCATTCACACGGGCCGCCATCGGTGAGCCTGACACGGTTAAGCCAAGGTCATGTGGTGACACAAATTGCGCCGGATGACCGAGTTCGCGGAGAACATACGCGACCAATTGTGCATTCAAATATTCACCATGCCCCATGAAAGCTGCATATAAGTAATCAAATGACGGGTAGTGAATGCGACTCAATTGTGCAAGTTGATCAGATAAGGATGATAAAATCTCATTTTCTTCTAATTCAAAATAAGTAACAATGTCCCGGTAACGTTGTAAAATCTGCGTTTGAATATCGGTCGTGTCTTCACCAACAATTGTCAGTTGCGCGTAGGTCTTTAATAAATCAGTGACTTTGATATCTTCTTTAAAACGCTTACCTGGCGCTGATAAAACAAGGATTTTACGATCTGTATCGGCCAACATAATATTCAAAACTTTCTCTAATTGCGGTCCGTTCGCAAGGGAGGACCCGCCAAATTTTACAACTTTCATGATGAACTCCTTCAAATAATGGCTAATTGACGATAATTTAAAAAGAAAAGTTCTCAAAAGTCAACCCTTGACACTCATAATTCTAAGGAGTATTCTAATCGTATCTTAATTATTGATAGAGGTTGCGACCAACAAGAGTAGCTTAACCGAGCCGGCACCGGCAAGGACGTTAAGTGAAAGGGGCGGTCGCCGAAATGAATTAGCGCAACTAATTTGTTGGGACAACAGTTAAGAGCTGTTGGACTGTCGCTGGAAATCAGCGGAGAGCTATCGTAACAGTCTATTTGAATGCTTTTTCGAGCGATCAACTGACAGTGCGATAGTGCCGTCGGTTGATCGTTTTTATTTGCCCGACGGACACTAAAGAAAAAGAGGAAAGCATCATGGTAGTAGCAGTCACACGTCCGACACGTCTTAATATTTCGCAAGCTGCGGTCACACATAATGTCCAACAAGTTCGTGAAAGTGCGCAAGCAAGTTTCGTCTTTTTGGCAGTGAAGGCCAATGCTTATGGTTTTGGGTTGGTACCTATGAGCCAAGCCGCCTTAGCGGGTGGCGTTGATGGATTGGCTGTCGCAGTTTTGGATGAAGGATTGGCATTACGCCAAGCAGGTATCACCGCGCCAATTTTGGTGTTGGGGATTACGTTGCCACAATACGCGAAGTTGTTAGCCGATAACCAAGTGATGGCAACGGTCGGTTCGCTTGCTTGGTTGGAAACGGCCGCCGAATACTTAAGTCCTGATGGTCCACGTTTGCAAGTGAACTTGGCGGTAGATACCGGTATGGGGCGCATCGGCTTCCGTGAACGCGCGACGTTGGAAACGGCAATTACCTATTTGAAGGCCCATGAAGACATTTTTGATTATCAAAGCATCATGACGCATTTCTCTGAAGCAGATTCGACAGAGGAAGATTACTTCCATCAACAATTGCACTGCTGGCATGAGTTGACGGACGGCCTACCAATGCCACCTTTGGTTCATCTCGCTAACTCAGGAGCGGCCATGTATCACGCTGATGAAATGCCAACGGATGTGATTCGTGCGGGTACGGTGGTGTACGGCGTTGAACCATCGCTTGGTGAGCTACGTGATGATGATTACTTGGAGCCGGTGATGACGCTTGAAACAGAGTTAGTATTCGTCAAGCGTTGCCACAAGGGCGAAGGTGTGAGCTACGGTCACACGTACTACACGGAAGAAGGCGAGTGGATTGGCACGGTGCCGGTTGGTTACGGTGACGGTCTGCCACGTAAGATGCAAGGATTTGAAGTGATTGTGAATGGCGAGCATCGCCCAATTGTTGGGAAGTTAGCCATGGATCAGATGATGATTTCATTGCCTGGCGAGTTACCAATTGGCACGACCGTTACGATTATCGGTCGCCAAGGTGATGTTGAAAACCGCCTTGAAGATGTCGCTGATTATGTGGGATTGGCACCTTGGGAAATTTCAACTGGCTTACAAGAACGCATTTATCGTCAAATTACAGATTAGTAGGGGAAATAAGATGACAACACCATATGAAACGAATGCTGCCGGCCATTTGACGGTTGGCGGTGTAGAAGCAAACGAATTAGCAGAACGATTTGGCACACCTTTGTATGCCTACGATGTGTCAGCAATGCGCCAACAGATGCGTGACTTCAAGCGCGTCTTTACAGAACGCCAAGTTGATTACGCTGTCTCATACGCCTCAAAGGCTTTTGCAACAGTTGCAATGTATGAGGTCGCTGCTCAAGAAGGAATGCACATCGATGTTGTGTCGGGTGGTGAGATTTACACGGCCCTCGAAGCAAACTTTCCAATGAGTGATGTCTCTTTTAATGGTAATAACAAGTCTGAAGAAGAACTTGTGGTGGCAATCGAAAACAACCTGGGCACGATTATTGTCGACAACTTCTTCGAATTGCATTTGCTTCATGATTTGTTGGCTGAACGTGACCGTGTGCAAAACATCCTATTACGTATTACGCCAGGTGTTGAGGCGCACACGCACGACTACATTTCAACGGGTCAAACGGACAGTAAATTTGGCTTTGATGTGAACAGTGGCCAAGCGCAAGCAGCGTTGCAAGAAGCATTAGCAGATCCACACTTCAATGTGTTGGGTGTTCACGCGCACATCGGGTCACAAATCTTCGATGTGACTGGTTTCCAAATGGCAGCCACAAAGTTGGTTGATTTGGTTCATGAATGGGGCTTCAATCCTAAGGTGATTAACACCGGTGGTGGCTTCGGCATTCGCTACACCGAAGATGACGAACCCATTCCAGCATCTGATTTCGTGGCAGCGATTATTGATACGATTGCTGAAAAGACGACTGAATATGGGATGCCAATGCCGGCCGTTTGGATTGAACCGGGGCGCTCAATCGTTGGCCCAGCAGGGGTGAGCTTGTACACAATTGGCTCACGTAAAGATGTGCCAGGCATTCGTTCATACCTAGCTGTTGATGGTGGGATGGGCGACAACATTCGCCCGGCGTTGTACCAAGCCAAGTATGAAGCTGTGCTGGTTAACCAACCAGACGCACCGACGGAAGAAGTCGTGCGCGTTGCTGGTAAGTACTGTGAATCAGGGGATGTACTGGTTTGGGAGCAGGCGTTGCCAAAGACGAAGGCTGGGGATGTCCTCGCCGTTCTGGCAACTGGGGCATATGGTTACTCAATGGCATCCAACTATAACCGCAACCCACGTCCAGCTGTTGTCTTTGTTGAAAACGGCGAAGCAAAGGTGGTTGTTGAACGTGAAAGCTATCAAGATATCGTGCGACTAGATCGCCACTACTTATAGGAAGAAAGAGGTCATAGCATGGCAGAATTAGACGCACAATCAATCATTAATTTCATTGCAAACGCACCCAAGCAAACACCAGCGCGCGTGACGTTAGCGGGTGACTTGGCCGAAATCGTTTGGCCAGAAACGGTCCAAGCATTTATCGAAACGCGTACGGGAACCGTTATTGGTGACTATAACGAAATTGCGCCGGTATTGGCGGCGCATGCCAACCAAATCACGAACCAACACGTGGAATTGTTGGCGCGCAACTCTGGTGTACCGTTGCTTAATTACGATGGTGTGCCAGCCCGTATTGAACCTGGTGCTATCATTCGTGACCAAGTCGAAATTGGCGCGAACGCCGTCATTATGATGGGGGCCATTATTAACATCGGTGCTGAAATTGGACCTGGAACGATGATCGATATGGGTGCTGTACTCGGCGGCCGTGCCATTGTTGGGGCACACAGTCACGTCGGTGCAGGTGCCGTACTGGCTGGGGTGGTTGAACCAGCTTCAGCACAACCGGTTCGCATTGGCGACAATGTGTTGATTGGTGCGAATGCGGTCGTGATTGAAGGCGTTCAAGTAGGTGACAACGCGGTGGTTGCGGCTGGTGCGATTGTCACGAAGGACGTCCCTGCGAACACAGTGGTAGCTGGGGTGCCAGCGCGCGTCATCAAGGAAATTGACGCCCAAACGAGTGCGAAGACAGCGCTCGTTGATGCGTTGCGTAATTTGGATTAATGAAACAGGGGAAGCATATGGCGACACTAGATTTAATCAAAATTCGACGTGATTTGCATAAAATCCCCGAACTAGCCTTACACGAAACGCAAACGCATGCGTATTTGAAAAACGTTATCGAAACATTCAGAACGGATTTCATGACGATTCGTGAGATACCTGAGGTGCCAACGGCTTTGTTGGTGCGCTTAGATGGTACTAATCCGACACGCACCATTGGGTATCGCGCCGATATCGACGCCTTGCCAATCACCGAAGCGACCGGATTGCCGTTCGCTTCGACAAATGAAGGTGTGATGCATGCCTGCGGACACGACATGCATATGACGGTCGGGCTTGGTGTGCTGGCATACTTTGCCACGCATCAACCGAAGGATAATTTAATTTTCTTCTTCCAACCGGCTGAAGAGTCAGATTATGGTGGACGACGAGTCTATGAAACGGGCGCCTTTACGGGAGACTGGCGCCCTGATGAATTCTACGGTTTGCATGATCATCCTGGTTTACCAGCTGGTCAAATTGCGAGTCACATGGGCACGTTGTTTGCCGGGACGACGGAAATTCACGTCACGTTTACTGGTCGTGGCGGGCACGCCGCATTTCCGCATCAAGCGACCGACGCGATTGTGGCAGGGGCAGCGTTTGTCTCGACGATTCAGACGATTGTGTCACGCAATGTTGATCCGGTTCGCGGTGGCGTTGTGACGTTGGGGACGTTCCACGCCGGGACGATTGGTAACGTGATTGCTGAAACGGCGCACTTGGATGGCACAATTAGAGCTTTCCGCCAAACAGACATTGAAATGATGCAACAACGCGTGCGCGACATCGTTGCCGGCATCGAAACGACATATGGTGTGACCGCGGATTTATCCTTAATCCAAGGTGGCTATCTACCGGTTGAAAACGATCCAACCACAACGCAATTATTCATTGATTATATGACCAACGCACCTGACGTTGATTACACGGACATCGCCCCAGCTATGACCGGGGAAGATTTTGGTTATTTGTTACACCAAATTCCAGGGACGATGTTCTGGCTTGGTGTCGATGATGCATCGCATAGTTTACATGAAGCAGGGTTATCACCAAATGAAGCGGCAATTCAGCCGGGCGTGGATGCGATAACGGGTTACTTAACATGGCGCATGGCGCAATAGGGGAAGAGTGATGTACGAAAATATTGAATTAATTACCGCAATTATTACGCCATTTACGGCGAATGACCAAATTGATTATGTGGCATTAGACCGACTAGCAGATCGGTTGTTGCATGAGGGAACCCAAGGATTTGTCATTGGGGGCACGACTGGTGAATCACCAACACTAATGCATGACGAAAAAATGGCGTTGTATACGCATTTCGCAGCTCACATCGGTGACCGTGGCGTAGTTGTTGCTAATGTTGGTGACAATAACACGGCACATTCAGTGGCGTTGGCCAAGGAAGTGAGTGCCATTCCTGGTGTCGATGGCTTGTTGGCGGTAACGCCTTATTACAATAAGCCGAGTCAGGCGGGGATGATTGCCCACTTTACGGCGATTGCTGACGCATCAAGCGTACCGGTAATGCTGTATAACATTCCGGGGCGTTCAGCGGTGGGACTAACGAATGACTCTGTCGTAACGTTGGCCCAACATCCAATGATTAACGCGGTTAAGCAAGTCACCACGATTGATGATTTGGCATTCTTGGTTGGGCACACACCAGCTGATTTCGCGGTCTACACTGGGGAGGATGCCCAAACGTTGGCGGCCAAGGCGGTCGGCGCAACGGGAACGATTTCAGTGGCTGCTCACGTCTATAGTCGCGAAATGGCGGACTTGTTTGCGGCGGTTGCAGCCGGTAATATCGAAACGGCAGGGCGGTTGCAACGTTGGTTAACGCCGCGCATGAACGCGTTCTTCCGTTACCCATCCCCAGCGCCAGTTAAAGCGGTTTTGGCACAACGCGGCGAAATCGAAAACACAACGCGATTGCCAATTTTGCCATTAACGGACGCTGAATTGGCGGATGTGCAAGCGACACTTAATGAAAAGGACGATTAAACATGACAACAGTTTTATTAGCCGGTGGCTTCGGTAAAATGGGGCTCGAAATTCAGTCGCTCATTGCTGAACAACCAGATTTAGAATTAGTGGGAATTCTCTCAGCAACGCTTCATGAAAGTCCCATTTCCGTGTATACTGAACTGGACGAGATCGACACGCCAGCCGATGTTTGGGTGGATGTGACGCAACCTGAATCAGCCTTTGATAATGCGACTTATGCGTTGTCACATGGTTATGATTTGGTTGTTGGTACCAGCGGGTTGTCCGCTGAAGACGTGACGCAATTGGGACACCTGGCACAGAAGTATAATCGTCATGCGATTATTGTGCCAAACTTCTCATTGTCAGCTGTTTTGCTGATGCAATTTGCTGAGCAGGCAGCCAAGTATATGCCGGATGCCGAAATTATCGAGATTCACAATCCGCATAAGTTGGATGCACCATCTGGCACGGCAAAAGCGACGGCTGCAAAAATTGCGGCTGCCCGTGAAGCTGAACCAGTGGCACAACGTCAACATGATGCGGCCCGTGGTGAAGTCATTGATAATGTGCCCGTGCACGCCGTTCGTTTGCCAGGCTACGTTGCCGAAGAAGAAGTCATCTTCGGGGCACCTGGTGAAACACTACGTTTGAAGCAAACGTCATTTACACGCACATCATTTATGGGGGGCGTTGCGTTAGCTATTCGTCAGGTTCATCAAATTGATGGGCTGGTAGTCGGTCTAGAACACCTATTGTAATTTTTGCCCAAGTCCAGCGAGGCTTAAGAAAAAAGAATGGCCTGAGAGCCAAAGGAGACTGAAATGCCAGAAGTAAATCCAGCCCTTGCAAACCGTTATAACAAGGAGCTTGCCAAGATTTTGCCATCACCAATCCGTGTGATTGATCAAAAGTTTTCAGCCATTGATGGCATCATCAAGTTGACGCTAGGTGAGCCTGATTTTGCGGTGCCTGATCACATTAAGGCGGCTACAAAGGCCGCTATTGATGCTGATGATTCACACTACGCCGCACCACACGGTCACTTGAGCTTGCGTGAAGCAATTTCTGATTACTTGGTGGAGCGCTTTGATGCACCGCGCTACAACCCAAATGGCGAAGTTGTCGTGACGGTTGGTGCTTCAGAAGCATTGTTTGCAACGATGAATGGCTTGTTGAACGCGGGAGAGAAGATTATTATCCCAACGCCAACATTCCCAATGTATGAAGCGATTGCTGACATTATCGGTCTTGATGTTGTGGGCATTAACACGGCACCTGATTTTGTGTTGACGCCAGAAAAGTTGGAAGCAACGTTGGCTGAAAACCCAGATGCCACGGCTATCTTGTTTAACTACCCATCAAACCCAACTGGCGTGACGTACTCAGCGGAGCAAATTGAGGCAATCGCCGCAATTCTAAAGGCTCACAACATGTCGGTCTTCTCAGACGAGATTTACGCTGAGTTGGTTTACGATGGTGAGCACGTTTCAATGGCATCATTGCTACCAGATCAAACGATTTTGATTAGTGGCTTGTCAAAGTCTCACGCGATGACAGGATACCGTATTGGGTATGTGGCTGGTCCAGCTACGTTGATGGCTCACGTCGGCAAGATGCACCAATTCTTGGTTACGACGGCACCTGGTCCAATGATGGCAGCTGCTGAAGAGGCATTGCGCAATGGTCGTCAAGACGCCATTGATATGCGTGATACGTATAAGCAACGTCGTGACTTGGTCATGGCTGGCTTGGCGGAAGCTGGCTTTACGGCCGCACAACCAGGTGGTGCCTTCTATATCTTTGCCAAAATTCCAGCGACGTTGAACACGAACGACATGGAATTTGTCATTGATTTGGCAGAAACGGTGAAGCTAGGTATCGCACCAGGTTCAATCTTTGGTGCTGGTGGTGAGGGCTACGTGCGTTTGTCATACGCAGCCTCAACTGAAGACCTAACAGAAGCCGTTAACCGTTTGAAGCAATATGTTGCTTTGAAGGGCTAACATAAAATGAGAACAATTTAATTTTTGAAAGCACAACCGGTCATTTTCGGCTTGTGCTTTTAATGTACCCAAAATTCGGGGTTTTATTAAAATTTGAGGAGTAAACACATGAGTGAAGAACGATCATATACAGTTGCTATCTTGGGAGCTACCGGCGCAGTGGGGTCGCGTTTAATTGAACAATTGGCCCAGTCATCAATTCCAGTGGCGTCACTAAAGCTATTGGCATCAGCCCGTTCAGCCGGTCAAACACGCGAGTTCCGTGGTGAAACAATCACGATTGAAGAAGCGCAACCGGAGTCATTTGAAGGGGTGGACTTGGTATTGGCATCAGCTGGTGGTTCCGTATCAGCTCGTTTGTTGCCAGAAGCAGTAAAGCGCGGGGCGGTTGCCGTCGACAATACGTCATTCTGGCGCATGAACGACAATGTGCCGTTGGTTGTTCCTGAAGTAAATGAACAAGCATTGTACGAGCACAACGGCATTATCGCCAACCCAAATTGCTCAACGATTCAAATGGTCGTGGCCCTTGAGCCAATTCGCCAACAATTCGGTTTGAAGCAAGTTATCGTGTCAACGTATCAAGCTGCTTCCGGTGCTGGTCAATCAGCTTGGCAAGAGTTACTCGATCAAGCGCAACAACACTTGAATGGTGAACCAGAAACGGCTGAAATCTTGCCAGTAAAGGGTGACAAGAAGCACTATCCATTGGCGTTCAACTTGTTGCCACAAATCGACGTGTTTGAAGATGAAGGATACACGCACGAAGAGTACAAGATGATTCACGAAACGAAGAAGATTATGTTGGGCAACAAGAACGCTAAAGACATCAAGGTGACAGCAACGGCAGTACGTGTGCCAGTCCCAGTTGGTCACGGTGAAACGGTCTACTTTGAAGTTGCTGACGCAGACGGCGCTTCAACACCAAAGATTCAACAAGCCTTGTCCGAAGCACCAGGGGTGGTGTTGGAAGATGATCCAGCCAACCAAATTTACCCACAACCAATCAACGCGGAAGGTAAGCGCGATACCTTTGTTGGTCGCGTGCGTCCAGACCTTGAAAACGATGGTAGCTACCACATGTGGGTTGTGTCAGACAACTTGTTGAAGGGAGCCGCTTGGAACGCGGTACAAATCGCCGAACGCTTGGTTGCCTTGGACTTGGTGCGCGTGCCCGAAGGTTCTGCTGAAAAGTTCGCATAAGGGATATTAATGACGAAATGTTAGCGTCTGGTCTATAATGAATAGTAATTATTAAATTTAGGTGGAACTGAACATGTCATTATCACTAGCAGATATTCAACGCGAGCAACCACGCCAAGTGCCATTGGCCAACTGGCAAGATGTGTTGCAAGCTGAACTAAACGCCTTCGATACCGCTAGCTCAACGGTTAGTGGAATTGGGGACGTTGCCAAGACAATCAATTTTGCCATTGATCGTTTTCACATTGCACGCAACACGGACAACGTTTTGACGTTCCGCACATTGAACGACACTACATCCTTGATGTAATTGGTGGTTTGGTGTTGTCACAATTGTTGGCCAAGCACTATCTAGGTTCAGTATTGCCAGCCCGTATCGCAGAAGGTGAAGGCAATGACTACCCAGTTATGACTGAGTGGATCAACGAAATCAGCGCAACAGTTGCATAATCAACGCATGAAGCACTCAGATTTTTCTGGGTGTTTTTTGTTTGGTGGTTAGTGTCGACGCGTTGCGTCGAGGCATGGAAGTTCGGCACTATCTCCGGCAAAGTTCAAATGAGGGCAACCGAATGGCGCGGACGCCATTCAGCGGGACAAATAATTCTCCCTAATCCTTTAAGTCCTGTGTGGCTTATCTGAATAGCGCCGGCCATGCGGCATGTTGCCCTCATTTGAACGCTCCGATAGTGCCAAACTTCCATGCCAGCAATCGAGATAATCCAGTCAGTTTGAGTTTTTCATCTACCTGAAAACAAATGGGTGAACAGTTCACATTGTTGTCTTACGGTAGATGAAAATAAAAACAATCAGAGTATTGCTTGGATGCTGTGCTTGGCCCCGCCACGCGTATAGACGCGTGCAGAACTTGACCCGCAGGTGTGGGTTCTTAGCGGGTTTCCCGCTTAGAGCCACGGGAGGTAAAGGCGTACGCGCCAACGGCGTGGACTCCGCTCCCTGCAGGTCATGGTCTGTACGTGTTAGCGTGCCCTAGAAGGGGCCAAGCACTCCGACCGTTAGGACGGACACTAACCACCAACTCGATACAAACCAACCCTAAAACGTTTGATTAAAATTAAATTAGAGAAAAGTGTTGACTTTTATAATTAACCTCGTATACTTAAGAACATCAAGAAAAGAGGAGGACAACGTCATGAAGAACGTGTCAGTAGAAAAGTTGAATGTTATGACGTTGGTTGCCCCAATTATCATTGCGATTATTATTATTATTTCGCAGTGATGGTTGGCTTTTTGAGATGCTAACGCTAGCCATGACTGCTTCCCAAGGAAGATTATCATGGCTAGCCAAATTTAATTACTTTGTAAACGAGTAACGGCTAGTATTTTGCGCAGAATACTAGCCGTTTTTTTATATAAATTTTTTGAGCTCAAACTTTTACTCGTAGGTCATACAGGAATATTAGGAGATATGGTTATGAATAAGTTTGTTAAGAATTCAGTTTTGTTGTCAGTTACATTGGGTATGGTCGCAGGAACTGGGGTGCCGGTTGTTTCAGCAAGTGAAGGTAAGGCCATCAATTGGACGCTTACCGGTGATCTAAAGACGACCGACCCTTCAAACGTTGCGGACATCCCATCACAAGACGCGGTTATGGCAACCGGTGAAGGGTTGTACCGTGTTGGAAAGAGTGGACAACCGGAATTGGCCGCTGCTCAGTCAGCCGACGTGTCACAAGATGGTTTGACGTGGACGTTTAAGTTGCGTGACAACTTGAAGTGGTCAGACGGTTCAAAGTTAACAGCCCAAGATTTCGTCTACAGTTGGCAACGTACGAATGATCCTAAGACGGCGGCTATCGGAGCGATGTTCTTCAGTGGGGTGAAGAATGCTGATGCCATCCAAGCTGGTAAGGTCACAGATTTGAATGAATTGGGTGCTAAGGCGCTCGATGATACAACACTACAAGTGACGTTGGAACGTCCATTGCCACAATTTAAGGCTGAGTTGGGGATGATGTACTTCTTCCCTGAAAAGCAAAGTTTCGTTGAGCAAACGGGTCAAAAGTTTGGTACGACCGCTGTTGATTCTCTTTCAAGTGGTCCATACGTCTTGAAGAAGTGGGATGGTTCAAGTTCATCATATACGTATGAAAAGAACCCAAATTACTGGGACGCAGCCAATGTTAAGACGCCAGCCGTCAACGTGACGACAACGGCCGATGCAACGACGAGTTTCAACCTATACAACTCAGGCAAGACAGACTTTGCGTTGTTGAATGCCACGCAAGCCCGCAACTCAAAGAACAAGGCTGGTTACACGGTAGTTGATACCGCTGCAACGACCTACATGACAATGAACCAAAAGAATAAGGCGTTGCAAAACGTGAAGGTTCGTCAGGCACTATCATTTGCGGTTAACCGTGAGAAGCTAGCGAAGAATGTGTTGACTGGTGCGGCTGAACCAGCTAAGACCTTTACCGCCAAGGGATTGGCAAAGGATCCAAACACGGGCAAGGACTTCACAGTTGGTGCTCACACGAAGTACGTCAGCTATGATAAGGCACAAGCTGCCAAGTTGTGGCAACAAGGGTTGAAGCAAGTCGGTCAAAAGCAAGTGAAGTTGACGTTGTTAACCAACGACACTGATGCAGCTAAGCAAACTGGCCAATACTTGCAATCACAATTGGAAACGAACTTGAAGGGCTTGACGGTGTCAGTGAAGTCAGTGCCAGCCAAGCAAACGAGTTCACTGCAAAAGTCTGGCAAGTTTGACTTGTCATTGGCAACGTGGAACGCAGATTACACTGATCCGGTTGATATGTTGCAAACGTTGGTAACGGGGGCTTCATGGAACCTAACAGGTTGGTCTGACAAGGAGTACGATGCGCTTTACCAAAAGGCAACGACGACAGATGCTAACGACGAGAAGGCACGCTTTAAGGACTTGGCAGCCGCTGAAGAGTATGCGCAAAAGCAAGGTGCTGTAGCGCCATTGACATACTCAAAGATGACCGCTTTGATGAATCCAAAGGTTAAGGGTGTCTTCGTAAACCCAGTTGGTGGCACATTTGATTGGAAGAACGCAGTTAAGAACTAGGAGAAAACAGTATGACAAAAGACGGAACCCATATTTTGAGTTTGGATAATGGCTACCATTTGTGGTCACGCACTGACGGAACGGGCAAGCCAATCAAGTTATTGACGTTGCATGGTGGTCCGGGCGCTGGCCACGAGCCGTATGAAAGTTTCCCAGAGTTCTTGAATCCAATTGGGGTTGAAGTGACGCAATATGATCAACTTGGGGCATGGTATTCAGATTAACCTGATTTTGATGATCCGACCAACGTTGAGAAGTTCTTGAATTACGACTACTACCTAAACGAAGTGGAAGAAGTTCGCCAAAAGTTAGGTTATGAAGATGGTGAATTTTATCTTGCTGGGCACTCGTGGGGTGGCTTGCTTGCCCAAGAATATGCGCTCCGTCATCCGGGCGTTTTGAAGGGACTTATCATTATCTCAATGATTGATAACATCGACGATTATGTCACGAACATCAATGCAATCCGCGAAAAAGAATTTGATGCCGATGTCGTCGCCTTCATGCGTGAAGTGGAAGAACGTGGCGAATGGGATAACCCAACGTATCAGAAGTACGCGACGCACTTGGACCGTGAATACATCACACGTCACCCGAATGCCCCACATCACCAGATCAGTACGATGGGGACAGCGGTGTACAACCATTTCCAGGGTGACAATGAATTTGTGATTACCGGTAAGTTGGCACACTGGTCAGTCGCCGATCGCTTGCACGAGATTGAGACGCCGACATTGTTGACTTTCGGTGGGCATGAGTCAATGCCATTAGACGTGGCTCGTGAGATGCGGGACAAAATGCCGAATGCTCGTTTGCGTGTGACGCCAAACGCCGGACACGTCCACATGGTGGATGACCCTGAGATTTTCTTTTATAACTTGACCCATTTTATTCAAGACGTTGAAGCAGACGAATTTGTTCCAGAATAATAAAAAAAGCGACCTCACACTAAAAATGTGAGGTCGTTTTTGCTATAGCCAAGGGAATTCAGGTTTTGTGGCACCGTAAAACGCAGTGTCGTGGCCACTCATGAAGGCCCAATTTTGATTACCGTAATCGTAGTGCCACCATTCTTCGAGATAGTTGGTGAAACCAGCATTCGTCATGACATGGTAGAGCAGACGACGGTTTTCACGGATCTTGATGACTGCTTCAGATTCCGGTTCAAATTCATAATAAGTTGTTTTGGCGCGGGCACTAATGTCATCAAATGGACTACCCATTTCTAACAGACGGCCACGTTCATCAACAATCGAAACATCCACTGAACCACCCGTGTTGTGCGGCGAAGGACGGTTTGCATTTGATGATGGCAAGGCCACAATTCGCAATGTCGCAGCCAGTGTTTGGTCGGCATTGAACTCGGGATGGTCACGTTGCACAAAACTTTGCATGCGATCGAATAGGGCTTGTTGCGTATCGATATCACGCCAAGCGTCAAAGATAACCAACTTATAGCCATATGGCAGCATGTCCGCGGCATCGTTCAATTTTTGTTGAATCGTTTCGCGCACGAAGATATCAGCCTTCGCACCTGGTAGTTGCTGGATAAAGTATTGTGGGCTAACTACCATTTTTTCAGGTAGATAGCTCACTGAAACCAGTTTTTCATCTGATAAATTAAGCGGTATGGCGCGGATTTCGCCCCAGTCCCAGGTATCACGTTGCGGTTCAATTGGATTTCCAGTAAATTCAAGCATCAGCACAGCCCCCTCTGTGAGTCATTTTGTTTGACATTCATATTTTCTTCACAAAACACAGCTAGAAAAGTAAGTGATTATTGTTATAATAATTACTACTTGGGAAGAATGTGAGAATAATTAATATGATTAAAAAAGATTTCATCCAACCCCTTAACCCAATTGTAACTAATTTGGCGCCAGATGGGTTGTTGGATTTTCAAAAGGCCGTACGTGATATTCCAGACTTGGTTCGTTTGACGTTCGGAGAGCCTGGCTTTAACGTTGATGACGCAATCAAGGAGCGCATTATCGAATCAGTTCGTGAAGACAATTCACACTATGCTGAGTCACAAGGTGAGCGTGAGTTGCGTAATGCAGCAGTTGAATACTTCAACAAGAAGTACGATTTGAACTATGATGGCGAAGACAACATGATTGTGACGATTGGTGTGTCTGAAGCAATCAACGTTGTGTTCTTGACGTTGTTGAACGACAACGAAGGTGTAATCGTGCCCGAACCGGCATACCCACCATACTTTGCGTCATTGGACTTGGCCCACGGTACAAAGATTTCAATCAACACACGTCCAACGAAGTTCAAGTTGACGCCTGAACAAGTTGATGAGGCGATGGCGAATGCCAAGGTGCCAGTGAAGGCCATCTTGTTTAACTACCCATCAAATCCAACGGGTGTGACGTATTCAGAAGATGAATTGATTGCCTTGGCGGAAGTGTTCAAGAAGCACCGCCTATGGGTCATTTCAGACGAAATCTACTCACAATTGACGTATGATCAACAACACGTTTCTTTGGCAAAGTTGATTCCTGATCAAACGATTTTGATTACAGGGTTGTCAAAGTCACACGCCATGACGGGATACCGTATCGGCTTTATCCTTGGTGAGAAGAGCTTCATCGACTACGCCCAAAAGGTGCACGGTGCGTTGACGTTCTCATTGCCAAAGGTTTTGCAAGATGGTGCTTTGGTTGCTGTAACAACGGCTGCGGAAGTGGCTGACGAAATGCGTGATATTTACAAGCGACGTCGTGACTGGTTGCGTCCACAACTTGAGGAACTTGGCTTTGAAATGGTTAACCCAGAAGGAGCCTTCTATATCTTCGCGAAGATTCCTGAAGACATGGGTAAGAGTGGCTTTGACTTCGCCGTTGATTTGGCAGAAAAGGCTAAGGTAGCCATTATTCCTGGGGATGCATTCTCAGAATACACACCTGAATTCGTGCGTATCTCATACGCTGCATCAGATGAAGACTTGGCTGAAGCAATGAAGCGCATGAAGGCGTACTTTGCTGAGCGTCGCGGTCAATAATTGAATCAAAAAAACAAACACAGCTAGGACAGTGAATGGTCTTGGCTGTGTTTTTGTTAGCGCGTGATGTTGTGTTATGGGTGTTGCACTGTTATACTACACTATAACAGGAGGGCGCATAATGGAGTTTGATGATAATGAACCCTTATATATCCAGGTCGCGGACTATTTAGAAAGCGAAATTTTGGATGGTAAGTATGAATTGGGGAGCAAGGTGCCCAGCGTTCGTGAGTTGGCGGCTGATTTGGTGATTAATGGTCGCACGGTTCAAAATGCAATTACACGACTTGTTGAATCCGGCTTGGTTGAAACACGACGTGGCTTGGGTAACTTTGTGACGACGGATCAAGAAAAAATTCAGCGTATTCGTCGTAATAAAATTACCGCTATGACGGAAACATTCGTTAAAAACAGTTTGGCCTTTGTATCGATTGCTGAATTGCAGGATATTTTGGCGCAAGTGGTGGCACAGTACAAGAAGGGGTAAATGGGGATGTTAGAAGTCAAGAATTTGAGTTATCGAACCGGTTTGCGTCAAATCTTAAAAGAGATGACGTTGACGGTTGAGGCCGGGGAGATTGTTGGTGTATTGGGTGAAAATGGTGCTGGTAAGACGACGTTTATGCGTGCCTTAGCAGGATTGATTCACCCAGAACGTGGGGCTGTTATTAAGATTGACAATCAATCTGGTGACGTGCTGAAGTCACTGGTTTCATTTATTCCAAATCTCAATTGGGCAATGAAGCGTGAAACAGTGGTATCGGTCGCCACTTTTTATCAAGATGCTTATGCGGATTTTGATAATGCGCGTTGGGATGCGTTACGTAAGGAACTTAAGATTGATAGTCAAGCTAAGATTAGTAAGCTATCAAAGGGACAACTTGAACGCGTCATTTTTGCCTTGACGGTGTCACGTGAAGCAAAAGTCATCCTATTAGATGAACCGTTTAGTGGTGTAGATGTGATGACGCGTCGCCGTGTCTTGCAAAGCTTGCTACGCTGGTTACCAGAATCATCAATTGTGTTGATGTCGACGCATGAGATTAACGAAATTGAATCAGTCATTGATCGCACCCTTGTCATTCAGGATGGGCAAATTATCGTTGATCGTGGTATCGACGAGATTCGTACGACTGAACAAATGAGCTTGGAGCAATATTTTGTACAAGTCGTTACGGAGAATCGAAAGGGGATTGAATCATGATGAAGACAAGCAAGCTCGTTAAATTGATTGCGAAAGATAGTTATGAAGGGTTTCGCACATTTCTATTCGCCGTTGGTGCTGTAATGGTTGTGGCGCTGGCAATTGCTTTGAAGGATAGCTGGCAAGTGGGTGGCTCTCAGCTGTACACTTCATTATCATTAGCGATTGGCCTACCAGTTATCTTTGGGCAAGTATTTTATGTGATAATGGCTTATGTAAAATCAGTGCAGTCATGGCAAAATGCAAAGTTGGTCTTGCTACCCGCAACAAAATGGCAATTTGTGATCAGCAATTTGGTCGTCCGTTTGTTGGTTATTTTAATTAATGTCGCGGTTGTGACTGGAATTTACCGCTTTGTAATTCTGGCCATCGAAAAGGGTTTGAATGCTAACGACGCAGATAACGCGTTGCACTTTACTTGGGACTTTGCCAATGTCGCGGAGTCGACAAGCGCAATCGTGCTTGTCTTCTTGTTTGTCAATTTCATTGGGTTGGCGGTTAATTTAGGTGTTGCCCATTTCATGCCACGTTTCAAGCACGCTAAGGGTCCGGTTTTCTTTGTCGCCTTTTTGATTGTATTCATTGCGATTTCACTAGGTGAGACTTATTTGGTAGACTGGATTGGTCTTGACGATTGGGCAGCAAGAGTTGTTGATGCCGGATTAGCACTTGGATTTATTTACGGGATTTTTAAATTGTATACGCGTTACAATGATGCGTACTAAAAACCAGACAGGTGACAAGAAAAAGGTTAAGAAACACCCGGTTACTTATCAAAGATAAATAACGTCAGGTAGGATATAGTAGTAGTACGATTGGGTTTATTGTTTAGGAGAGAAAAATGAAGAAGCGAACAAAGATTATTATTGGCGGTACTGTGGGGGTACTAGTTGTTGGTGGTGTGATTGTGAGTCAATTTAGTAAGTCAGATGAGAAGCACGCAATCGCCACAACTAAGGTGCAAGAACAACCTGCTTTGAAGGAATCAGGGGTTGTTCAGCCAATGCAAATTCAAGAAGTGTCATTGGGTAGCATGAAGCCAGGTCAAATTTTGGTCAAGGATGGCCAAACAGTCAAGGTTGGGGATGCCTTGATGACGATGGAGGCCGCTGATGGTAAGGCTGATGTTAGTGAGGCGCAAGCCGAGGTAACGAAGCTACAAGCAGCTGTGGGTATTCAACAAGAAGCACTTAACAACGCCCAAAAGGCCGTGAACCCAGATGATGCGGCAGCCGGCCAAGAAGCCGTTTCTCAAGCCAAGATGGCGTTGTCAGACGCGCAAAACGATTTGGCAGCTGCACAAACAAAGGTTGCCAACATCCAAGCCAAGGTTGCAACGACGGCCACGGCGAAGTTTGATGGTGTGGTTGTGCTTGATCAAACAGATCCAGACGCACCAAAGCTACAAGTTTACTCACAAAAGAAGGAAGTTGTGACGACGGTTAGTGATGGTGACTACGATAAGGTCAAGCCAGATGCTGAAGTGACGGTTAACGGCGTTTCAGATCACACAAAGAAGACGTCACAACGTGTCTTGACGGTGAGCGCTGTGCCAACTAAGGACAGCAACCGTAAGCTGGCGAAGTATGAATTTACGGTTACTTTGGATGATACGTTCCGTTACGGTCAACCAGTGACGGTATCTCTTTCACAACACGGCATCGTGGTACCAAAGACTGCGGTAAAGACGGTTGATGGCCAAAAGATGGTCTACCGTGTGGTAAATGGTCGCGCGGTGAAGACGGTTGTTGACGGCCACGCTGGTGATAACAACGTCATTGTGACAGCCAACCTATCTGAACGTGATCACGTGGTAACGGATTACGATTCAGCTAAGAACGGGGAGGCAATTGATGGCTCTAATTAAGTTATCGAACATCAATAAGACCTACCAAAACGGTGAATCAAAGTTGCACGTCTTGCGCGACATCTCACTTGAAATTTCAGATGGTGAGTTCGTGGCAGTGATGGGACCATCGGGTTCTGGTAAGTCAACATTTATCAACATCGTGGGGATGCTTGACCGTGAATTTGAAGGTGAGTATGTCTTTGCGGATGATGATACAACGGCGTTGAACCGTCGCGACTTCGCAGCTTTCCGTAACCGCAACATTGGTTGGGTTTTCCAAAACTTTAAGTTGATTCAACAAATGTCAGTGTTCGACAACGTTGCGCTACCATTGGTATATGCGGGTCGTCGTCGTGTAGACATCAAGGAAGCTGTGCAAGAAACGCTTGATCGCCTAGGTATTGGCGATAAGGGAAACAAGAAGCCTTCCGAATTATCTGGTGGTCAACAGCAGCGTGTGGCCATTGCCCGTGCACTTGTTGCCAAGCCTAAGTTCTTGCTAGCTGATGAGCCAACCGGTGCGTTGGACAGTCACACCGCGCAAGAAATTTTGGATTTGTTTATTGCATTGAATCGTGAAGGGACCACTATCTTGATGGTGACGCACGATGCGCATGTTGCCGCACAAGCCCAACGAACGATTCGTTTGGCTGACGGGCAAATTGTAGGAGGAAACTGATGGACCTTTGGGGAATTATTAAGTCGTCATGGCAGTCACTTATCTCTAACAAGCGCCGTTCAATTTTGACGATGTTGGGTATTATCATTGGTATTGCATCTGTTATCACGATTTTGTCGATTGGTAATGGTGTGAACAAGCAAATGGCCAAGTTCGTCTCAGCTGATAAGTCGGGGATGATCAAGGAAACCATTTACTACACACAAGATGATTACTATGCAAATGGGTTGGATCAATCTGACGTCAACACAATCAAGAACAGCCCTTACGCTGACAAGATTGCGAACATCAAGTTGAAGCGCCTTGAGAGTGGTTCAACGACCCTTGATGGTTATGCTGGTGAGCAAAAGGTATCGAACTTGAATGCCAAAGTCGTAAAGGGTAGTGGTGATGTTGAATTGGTTACTGGTCGTAAGCTAACCAAGGATGATAACGCATTGGCCCAACGCAATGTTACGATTGCAAATGATTTTGCGAAAAAGTATTTTGGTTCAGCACACGCAGCTGTTGATCAAGCTATCGAATTGGGTGGTTTGAGTTACACGGTTGTTGGTGTTGTGAAGATGGGTGCAGATTCACAAATGGAAATGCCAGCGCAAGTTTGGTTGCCATACAACACGTTCCTGGGCACACAAACAGCTTCTTATCCGATGGTACAATTGACGATTGCAACAAAGGATAAGCCAGGTAAGGTGGCGCAAAAGGTTACGGACTACTTGCAAAAGAATGGTAGCCAAGCATCTTCTGGTAAGTACCAATTCGAAGATGAAGGCGCAACCATGGCATCATTGCAAAAGTATGTGTCTGTGATTGCCTTGTTTGTGTCAGCCGTGGCTGGTATTTCATTGTTTATCGCCGGTATCGGTGTCATGAACATGATGTACATTTCTGTTTCAGAGCGTACGCAAGAAATTGGTATTCGTTTGGCCGTTGGTGCCACGGAACGCCACGTTTTGCTACAGTTCTTGATTGAAGCGGTCATGTTGACCTTGTCAGGTGGTGTCATCGGTTTGGCACTGGGAGCTGGTTTGGGAAAGTTGATCACGGTTGTGATGGACAATCCAAATATTACAGCTGTCGTCACGATGAACAACGTCTTGATGGTCTTCGGTGTCACAACTGCCATTGGAATTATCTTTGGTTGGTTGCCAGCACGCCAAGCATCACGCAAGAATTTGATTGAAATTTTGAGATAGAAAATGAAAAGCTTCCAAGAGCGTTACTGCCCTTGGAAGCTTTTTTCTATGGCGTTGAATTACCAATCACTAAAGTAGGTGTAATGAGTTCGGATGAAACGGTTTCGCCGTTCAGTTGAGCCATCAGCAGCTTAACCATCGTATTCGCTATTACGCCTAATGGTTGCTGAATGGTGGTTAGGGTCGGTGATGACAACTTGTGAATGTAAATCCCATCAAAGCCAATAATCCCAATCTCGTTTGGAAATGACAGGCCGAGCGCTTGACTAGCCCTAATTGCACCGAGCGCCAAACGATCGGTCGCTGTGACAATCCCAGTGCCAGGGGTGGGGTTGATTAATGTCACCAACTCAGTCGCAGCACACTCGTTGTTTGGTAACTCGTAAGCCTCAATTGGTAACCCGTATTTCAACATCGTTTGTCGATACCCTGTTTCACGATTCAACGCAAACGGCTCGTTGATGGCGAGGCCAAGATACATGACGTGTTCAAAGCCGTGGGTGATGAGATACTCAGTTGCCATTGCGGTGCCGACTGCATTGTCGCTGTCCACTGAAATCAGACCGGGTTCCATGCCGTAAATGACGACGGGAACAGGGAGGTGCAGTGCCTCGATATCTGATTGACGTGCACCACTGACTAAGAAAGCGTCCACATTCGTCAAATCAAACTCACGGTCGTGGCGTACCTCCAATGTATAGCCGTGATGTCGTAATGCATCAGTTAAATGTATCAATAAATGCGCATAATACGGCTCAATTTCTGCAATATCATCAAGGAGAACGAAGGCAATATTGTAATGTCGCTTGTTCGCCAAGGCACGACCAGCTCGGTTCTGTACATAACCAAGCTCGAGAATTGCCTGTTGCACATCTTCCTGAATTTCTAGTGAGACTAGTTCGGGATGGTTTAAGACACGAGAAACAGTCATTTTAGACACATGAGCTGTCTTCGCAACATCGTTAAGTGAGACCATGATTTAAACCTCCTAATTAATGAAAGCGCTAACACGCCCAACTTATATTAAGTGTAGCATATTTTCCAATACCGCATGAATGTAATTTTATGTTACCGGTAACATTCTGAAAACGCTTTCATTTTGTAATCAAGAGAACTATAGTGGAATTTGTAAATAAAGCGCTTTCATTTGCAATTCACAGATAGGTTATTTTGAAATTACGAGGTTGAATCATGACAGAATCGCAAAACAAGGTTGGTAAGAAGCATCTACCAACGCTAACAATCGCGACATTGATGTTGATGACGTTTGGAAATTTGGGTACTTCCATGGCGTTCTCATTGCAAAGTGCCAACATGGGACGTATCTTCCAAACGCTTGGTGCTGATCCTACGAAGCTAGGGTTCTTCTTTATTTTGCCACCATTGGCTGGAATGGTTGTCCAACCATTGGTTGGTTACTTCTCAGACCGTACTTGGTTGCCTAAGATTGGTCGTCGTTTGCCATATTTGATTTTGGGAGCTTTGGTTGCCATCGTCGTCATGGCGTTGTTGCCAAACGCAGGTTCATTTGGTTTTAAGACATCAACTGCTTTGTGGTTCGGTGCCATTGCCATTCTATTCATGGACTTGTCATCAAACATGTCAATGCAACCATTTAAGATGATGATTTCAGACATGGTCAACGATAGCCAAAAGGATATGGCTTGGTCATGGCAAACCATCTGGGGAAACATTGGTGGTGTTATCGCTAACTTGTTCCCATACTTCTTTACTGCAATTGGTGTTGCCAACGTTGCCGCTCAAGGACAATTGCCAGCATCAGTTAAGTGGTCATTCTATGTTGGAGCAATTATTTTGGCTATTTCAGCCGCTTTCACAGTATGGAAGGTTGATGAGTACGACCCTGAAACGTACGCAAACTATCACGGTCTTGATGAACAAAAGGGCGAGAAGCAAAACGTCTTCGAAATCCTAAAGCACGCACCAAAGGTCTTCTGGACACTTGGATTGGTTGAGTTCTTTAGCTGGGCTGGTTTCCAATACCTATGGACGTATGGAACGGGTACGGTTGCAAGTAACATCTGGCACACGACAAACGCTGCTTCAGGAGCCTTCCAAGCTGCTGGTAACTGGTTTGGTGTCTTGTCAGCCATCGAAACTGTTACGGCCATTGTTTGGGGATTGATTATTTCACGTTTGAACAACAAGACGCGTAGGCCAGCTTACACATTTGGTTTGATTGTTGGGGCTGCTGGATTTGCTTTGTTGGCCACGACTGGATCAAAGACGATGTCAGCAGTTGCGTTTGTGATGTTGGGTATGGCTTGGGTAACGATGAACGCCATTCCGTTCACAATTTTGACGAACGCTTTGGACGGACAACACGACGGAACTTACATGGGCTTGTTCAACTCATGGATTTGCTTCCCACAAATTGTTGCCTCAGTAGCATCATTCGCACTTTACCCACTATTGGGTAACCACATGCCACACATGATTTTGGTATCAGCAGTCTTGTTTGTTTTGGGTGGTATTAGTGTTTGGACCGTGAAGGAAACATCTGTCGAACACGGTGACAGCGTGCGTTAATTATTGGAGAGGGGAGCATTATGAACCTAGCAGGTATTATGCACCGTCCCGACAGTGAGATGGCGTATGTCGTAAATGAGCAAATGGTTAATATTCGTCTGCGTACTGCCAAAGACGATATCGTTAACGTTGAATTATTAGCAGGTGATCCGTACAGTTTGCGAAGCTTGCCGACTGATGAAAAGTTCTACCAAGTGCCAAAGCAGATGACTAAGATTATGTCAGATGGGATTTCTGATTTTTGGCAGGTGACGGTGACCGAGCCAAAGCGGCGGTTAGCATATGCCTTCTTAGTGACTGATATGCTCGGCATCCAGAAAATTTATAGCGACAAAGGCTTCTTTAAAGTGGCTGATGCCGATTTAATGGATATGAACTTTTACTTTCGCATGCCTTTTTTTCAAACGATTGACCAGTACAACGCCCCGGAATGGGTGACCGATACGGTTTGGTACCAAATCTTTCCAGAGCGGTTTGCAAATGGGGATGTTTCAAATGATCCGGTTGGTACGAAGGCTTGGGATTCAACTGATCATCCTGGTCGTGAAGACTTTTACGGTGGTGACTTGCAGGGGATTTTGGACCATTTGGATCACTTACAAGACCTTGGGGTTTCGGGTATCTATTTGAATCCAATCTTCCAAGCGCCATCGAATCACAAATATGATACGCAAGATTATATGACGGTGGACCCACACTTCGGGGATGCCAAGTTGTTTAAGCAACTGGTTCAAGCAGCGCATGAACGTGGCATTCGCGTCATGCTGGATGCGGTCTTCAATCACATTGGTGATAAGTCAATGCAGTGGCAGGATGTGTTGAAGAACGGGCAAGCATCACCATATGCGGACTGGTTCCACATTCACCAGTTCCCAGCAACGTACACACCAACCGATAACTTCGAATTTGCAGCTGATGCAACGTATGACACGTTTGACTACACGCCACACATGCCAAAGCTGAATACAAGTAATCCGGAAGTGGTTGATTATTTGTTGAACATTGCGACGTATTGGGTCAAAGAATTTGATATTGACGCCTGGCGTCTAGATGTTGCCAATGAAATTGATCATCATTTCTGGCGACAATTCCACGATGCGATGATGGCATTGAAACCAGATTTCTATATTCTAGGTGAGATTTGGCACACATCGCAGAGCTGGTTGGTCGGCGATGAATTTACAGCCGTTATGAACTATAGCTACACCGGCGCCATTCTCCAATACTTCTTGGAAAATGAGTCAGCAGATGCGTTAGTTCAAAAGATGAGTCATCAATTGATGTTGTACCGTGATGCAACAAATCGCATGATGTTTAACACCTTGGATTCACACGATACGCCACGCTTGATGACCTTGGCTCATGAAGATAAACAACTAGCAAAAAGCATTCTTGCATTTACCTTCATGCAACCAGGTGTCCCATCAATCTACTATGGAACAGAATACGGAATGACAGGGGAGAACGATCCGGACGATCGCAAGCCGATGGTTTGGCAGCCAGAGTTACAAGACCATGATTTGTACGACTTTATGCAAAAATTAGTACAAGTCAGGCGCCAAGTCATTGCTAAGCTATCTGACGACAAAATTATCTTTGACGTGATTGGGGAACGTCAAATCCGATTGACGCGCGAAGACAATCAAACGCGCATCGTTGGGGTATTCAACAATGGCACGACCGACTTAACAGTTGATCAGCCAACAAGTATTTTGCTAAAAACAAATCAATCTGAGACGCAACTGGCACCAAACGACTTTATGATTTGGACCGAGCCAGTGCGCTAATTATGAGGGAATAATAACATGAAACGAATTTTTGAAATTAGTCCTTGGACGATTACAACGCACGAGTTGACTCCTGCTGACAAGCGTTTGCAAGAATCAATTACATCACTTGGAAATGAGTACATGGGTATGCGCGGTATGTTTGAAGAAACGTATACTGGTGACTCATTGCAAGGTGTCTACATTGGTGGTGTCTGGTTCCCAGACAAGACCCGTGTTGGTTGGTGGAAAAATGGTTACCCAGAGTACTTCGGTAAGGCCATCAACGCTTTGAATTTTGTGAAGGCTGAAATCCGCATTGACGGTGACTTGGTTGATTTGGCTAAGATGCCATTTGATGATTTTGAGTTGTCATTGGACATGAAGGCTGGTATTTTGCACCGTTCATTCATCGTAAAGGGCGTTAAGATTAGCGTTGATCGCTTTATCTCAGTTGCTAAGAAGGAATTGGCGGACTTGCGTTGGACCTTTGTATCAGTCGACAAGGCCACACACCAATTGGAATTGACAGCTTTGATTGACGCTGATGTCATGAATGAAGATTCAAACTATGACGAGAAGTTCTGGGATGTCTTGGATAAGGAAGCTGATGATGAGTCAGCCTTTATCATGACACGCACAATTGCCAACCCATTTGGTGTGCCACAATTTACAGTGGCTGCCCGTCAACGTTTCGTTTCAGATTTGCCAGCCGTTGGGTCAGTCAACGATGAAAAGCAAGTCGGAAATGTCTTTGCTGGTATCGTAACTGAAACGCCTGTTCAAATTGAAAAGCGTGTCATTGTGACAACCTCACGTGACTATGAGTCGAATGATGCCGTTAAGGCTGCCACGGATGATTTGTTCGCTGACATTGCATCAAACACGTACAACGACTTGGTCATCGACCACACAACCGGTTGGGCTAAGCGTTGGGAGAAGGCGGATGTCCAAATCGAAGGGGATGCAGAAGCGCAACAAGGTATTCGCTTTAACTTGTTCCACTTGTTTGCCACTTACTACGGTAACGATGCGCGTTTGAACATCGGACCAAAGGGCTTCACTGGTGAGAAGTATGGTGGTGCCACATACTGGGATACGGAAGCGTTTGCCATTCCAGTTTACCTAGGGGTTACTGATCCAGCTGTCGTAAAGTCATTGTTGAAGTACCGCTACCAACAAATCGAAGGGGCTTACCACAACGCTACGCAACAAGGTTTGGCTGGGGCATTGTACCCAATGGTGACCTTCGACGGTATCGAATCACACAATGAATGGGAAATTACGTTTGAAGAAATTCACCGTAACTCAACGATTGCCTACGCTATTTACAACTACACGCACTTAACGGGTGACCGTTCATGGCTTGAAAACGAAGGTAGTGAAGTGTTGATCGGTATCGCGCGCTTCTGGGCTGATCGTGTGCACTATTCAGCACGCAATGATGCGTACATGATTCACGGTGTGACCGGACCAAACGAGTACGAGAACAACATCAACAACAACTACTACACTAACTGGATGGCCAAGTGGGTCTTGTCATACGCTTTGGAAAACATCGACACGGTTGCGCCAGAGTACCAAGCAAAGTTGGCTGTCACGGCCGAAGAACGCAAGCACTGGCAAGAAATTGTCGACAAGATGTACTTGCCTGAAGCGGATGTTACTGACGTCAACGGTGTGCCACGTCACGTCTTTGTTGCGCACGACACATTCTTGGACAAGGAATTGGTGCCAGTTCGTGATTTGGATCCAGAGAACTTGCCAATTAACCAACACTGGTCATGGGACCGTATCTTGCGTTCACCATACATCAAGCAATCAGATACATTGCACGCGATGTACTACTTCCCAGATGCCTTCACGGAACAACAAAAGCGTGACAACTATGAGTTCTACGAGCCATTCACGGTACACGAATCATCATTGTCACCATCTGTTCACTCAATTATCGCCGCTGATTTGAAGATGGCCGACAAGAGTGTCGAGTTCTACGAGCGTACCGCACGTCTTGATTTGGACAACTACAACAACGACACATCAGATGGGTTGCACATCACGTCAATGACTGGTGCTTGGCTATCAATCGTGCAAGGATTTGCTGGCATGCGTGTCCGTGACGACCAATTGCACTTTGAGCCATTCTTGCCTGATAAGTGGCAAGGATACAGCTTCCGCTTCCTATTCCGCGGTCGCTTGTTGTCAGTCGCTGTTGATCAAAACGGTTCACACGTCGAATTGTTGTCTGGTGAGCCGTTGACGATTGATTTGTCTGGCGAGAAGCTAACTTTGGAGGCCTAAGATGACAAAATTTTCAGACATTAAGGGATTTGCCTTTGACTTGGATGGTGTCATCACAGACACTGCTAAGTTTCACACGCAAGCTTGGCATGCGCTTGCTGAACAAGTGAATGTGACTTGGACACCAGAATTGCAGGAGTCATTGAAGGGAATCGACCGCATGGGCAGCCTTGAAATGATCTTGAAGGCTGGCAACAAGCAAGATGACTACACGCACGACGAAAAGGTGGCGTTGGCTTCTTGGAAGAATAACCACTATGTTGAATTGATTTCTGGTTTGACGCCAGATGATATTTTGCCGGGGATGGCAGATTTCATCAAGGAATTGAACGACAAGGGCTACAAGGCCAGTGTTGCGTCAGCCTCAAAGAACGCGCCATTTATTCTTGACCGTTTGCAATTGACGGATTCATTTGTCGGTATTGTTGACCCAAGTACGTTGACTGCCAACAAGCCGGATCCTGAAATTTATGTGCGTGCTGCCGAGTTATTGAACTTGCCACCAGAGCAAGTTATCGGTTTGGAAGATGCTGCGTCAGGTATTCAAGCAATTAACGGGGCCGGCGAAGTGTCATTGGGAATCGGTAACGCCGACATTTTGCACGACGCTGACATTCGCTTTGAGTCAACTGCCGACGTCACGTTAGCAAACATCGCGGCAAAACTCGATTAAAAATTTGTACCTCTCACGAATCTCAAAAAATATCTCAAATCAAAGTTTTGCCGCGGAGGCGCCAGTTTCATGATGAAGCTGGCGTCTTTTTTCATTAGTTAATGACATTAGCAAGCTTGCCAACTATAATTAAGTAAACACAGTTTGTTTGGATTTTTATTAGAGGAGGCCTAGAATGGCAGCACGTCCTAATTCAAGTCGTCATCTCGTTTTGACGGCATTATTTATTGCAATTATTCTGCTACAGTCAGTTGTTCCTTGGCTGGGCACATTACCACTTGGGGCGTTCGCAATTGGGGCAGCGGTAACGATTATTACGTTTACTGTCGCCATTGGGGCGATGGTCTTGGGACCTCGCGCCGGTGCGTTACTAGGTTTCGTTTGGGGTGCCTATTCACTTTGGCACGCATGGACATCAGCACCAAGTATTGGCGCTTTGATCTTCCGTAACCCAATCACAGCGATTGTGCCACGTATGTTGGTCGGATTGATTATCGGATACCTATACTGGCGCTTCGTTAAGAATCGTCCAATGGGGCAACAAACCGTTTGGTTAGCAGGGCTAGGTGCGTTGTCAGCTTTTGTGAATACGTTCTTCGTGTTGAGTATCACGTGGATTGGCTTTACGGTCATGCACACAACGGCGTTTGGTATTCCTGATTCGGGACTCGCAAATTACTTGATTGTTTCAATTGCCGGTTTCAACGGTGTTTTTGAAATCATTGTTGGGGCAATCTTAGTGCCACTAATTGGTATTCCAGTTTTGACATTCTTCAATCGTCAAAACGCACGATAATTTTTAGACTCGGTAGCAACTGCTATCGGGTCTTTTTTTGCGCGTTTTTCATAAAAAAACCATAGTTTCGTAATTTGATACGTCAAAAGAGCTTTAATGTCCGCAGTTCGTTAAAATTTAGATACAGAAGTAGATTTTGACCATGTAATAGGGGTGTTTTTGTCGATATTAGTTCCCGCTTTTTAGTACTTTTGTGAGCTAAACTATCGACAATGGTCGAAGTCTATACTTTGACAGTCTTGAATTTTAGGGGAGTTAAAATCATGAAATCTACAGACACAAGTGTAAAGGAGCGAGAAGTTAATCTCGAAGATGACGGTGGCGGTAATAAGAAGAATAAGCAGTGGCTGCGTTTTGGTGCGACGTCATTGCTGATTGCCATTGGTATGGGGGCCAATACAGGCGGTGAAGTTTCAGCGGCGGAAGATCCAACGATTGACGATGCTGATGCTTCTTTGGTGAGCTCATCTGACAAGGATGACGACCAAGATATTGCAGAACGTGATAAGGATGGCGATGGGTTGGACGATGAAACTGGCGAACCAGTGCCTACCAATCCAAGTGATCCAGATTCAGTCGTAGCTAGCGCAGAAGCTACGGCATCTGAAGAATCGGTCGCCGAATCGGTGGCTGAAACGCCAGTTGATCCAGTTGTAGTGGAGAGTACGAGTTCTGAAACGAGCAGTCTGCCTGAAGAAAGTGTTGTCTCAAGCGCTGCGGAAGTTAGTGAAAGTGAATCAGTTGTGCAATCACCGGTCACAAGCCAAAGTTCATTGGCTAGTTCGGTGGTTTTGTCGACCACATCTGCAGCTTCTGAAAGTTCAGCTGATTCTACGGGCCCATCTGATGCGTCAAGCGAGGCAGGTCAAACGGATTCTGACAGCTTAGTGAGCGTTGCACCATCAAGCGAAGCAAGCAGTGCGACAAGCAATGAGGAGTCAAGCGCATCTGACAGTTTGGTGAGCGTGTCATCCGAGGGTGAATCAGACACATTGACTAGCGTTGTGCCCGAAAGCACATCAGACACACTCACAAGCGTGGCGCCATCAAGTGAAGCCGAGTCATCTTCAGCCGAATCAGCAATGAGTAGCGCAGACTCATTGCAATCGGTTGCACCATCGAGCTCACAATCAGCAACTGTTTTGGGAGCAGACGATAGTGCGACTGAGGAAGAAACAGTCCCAGAAACCGAGGCAGATGGTGTGACAGTTTCCGTTGACACAACAATCGAAATTCCAAATAGGGACAGTTTTACGGGTTCTGACTATGGCCTAAGTAGCACAGTTACAGTGACGTATGTTGATAAGTATCTCTGGATTAACTTGCCAGCATCTTACAACTTCAACAGTATTGATATGGATGCGTTGAAAGCATACGCTGTCCGAAACCGTATGGTTATTTCATTCTTGCAAGAGGGTGAACAAGAGAAGGATACAACAACTGGTCTGACCGAAGCACAACAAGCTTCGTTTGATTTGTTCAATCGCGATTCGTTCAACTTGTTACCAGCAACGGAAGTCATGAATGACAACGGGACAATTATTTTTTATTGGCCAGACTCAACTGAGGCAAGTACAACATTTGATTCGGTCGACCACGATGACATTCGTATTTGGGCTGAGACAAATGGCTTGGATTGGGTTGTTGCATCAGAGGCTTGGCGCCGTATGGATACGGGACAAACAGTGCCGACTGGTGACCAAGTTTTGGATACAAGCAACACAGACTTGCCAGCAATTATTCGTAACGACGCCAATTTGTTAAGAACGTATTTTCCAATCCAATACTTCTTGAGTGCTAGTGACAAGAAGCAATATGTTATCCTTATGGCGCGTGAAGGCCGTACGACTGATCCGTGGGGACAAACAATCAAGCCTGGTGAGACACTCTATATTGTCGAAATCAATTCATCGGGAATCATTGGTCGAAACTATATAAATAATGGACAATCAATCACCCTGAATGGAACGACGATTACGAATCGATTTTCAGCTGGAAGTGGTGATTACTATATTGGTAACTATTACACAAGTACAGGAACTAGCTTGCAATCATGGACGATGCAGGGAATTACGACTAAGTCAACGTTAGCCGATGCCAACTACTACTATGCCATCGATAATGGTGACGGGACGTACACCAAGACGGATATTCGTATTCCAGTAAATACAAGTGCTGGCTCAACTGGCGATGCCAAGGTTAATACGTTGACCGGTGGATCTGGTGGGTCTTACCCGGACGAATATATCATCACGTCCGACCTATTGGCCGGGTACCAGCTTGTGCCATCATTAACTTATGCTTCAGGACAAATGTCTTCTACGACAACTGGTTCAGGCACAGGAATGACACAAACGGTGCGTGGAAAGTTTATGACAAACGTATACGATCAGATGACCAAGTCTGGTGCGAATATGTATCGTACGGTGCTTGATCCGAACAACCCATTTAATTTGGCGTTGGTTCGTGCGTATGGTTTTGACTTGAGTAAGGTGCCGGTTGGCGCGGTGGTCGACAAGTATGTCAACAGTAGTGGTGGTTATACGGTCACAATCGCTTGGCCGGTGGTTGATGCTAATGGTAATGAAACCGGGCAAACGTCAATTATTTGGGATACTGGTTCGAACACAATTCGATTTGATACGAGTGCCAGCGGTGGAGCTGCAACAAATCCAGTTAAGCACTATACGATTCCGACTTCTCCGCTTACGTTCTACCTACAAACAAATACGTCGACGGGTGCGACTTCAATTGTTGCTGCAACGTCACAACCGACTACAGCGGGTTATACATTTGCCAAGATTACGGGTGATATCTATAAAACGACTACTGGTACGCTCACGTTTTCTGCGACTGATGCGTTCGGTAACGCTAACACAGTGGTTTCAACACCAGATTGGTTAGATGAAGATCGTAACGGATCAATCGATGGTGGTAGTTTCACCGGCTTTAAGAATGGTGGTTATGGTGATAAGCAAAACAGTTTTACGATTATCGGAAAGTTTAACGTTTCCGGCGTTAACTTCTACTATGTTGCTGCACCGCAAATGGCAACAGTTGGGTTGAAGACAGCTGAAAAGCAATCCGATGGCACGTATAAGTTGGTCGATGCTGCCCGAACTAATACGGATGGTGTTTCAAACTATAACAACAAGACGTCTGGTCAAAAAGACTCAGCCTTGCAAGGTGTGACGGGTGCCGTCATTGGTGTTGCTCGAACAGGCAGCACGGCTAATGATTGGGCGAAAATTAATACCAAGGTGCCAGGTTATACCTACATTGGTTATACGTACAACGGTGGCTCTCTGCAATCTGTGCAGAAATCAGATGGTACTTATGCCATGCCGTATGAAAATTCAAATGCGAATTACAACGCGACCGCAAGTACAAGTGTTTCGAATGGTGCGATTACGGACTCATCAGCGGATGCGATTGTTTTGTACTATGCCATCGATAGCCAACAAGCTCAAATTAAGTTTGTGATGGCCGATGGAACGACAGCACCAGCAAACATCAATTTGACTGGTAAGACTGGTGAAGCTTTGTCACAAGACATCGCAAACAGTATTCCTGCTGGATACCACATCGATACAAGTAAGACGACAACCACTGGTTCACCAGCCATGACGTTATCTGGTACGACAGTTTCTGGTACGTATGACGCCACGAATAACAATTTGAGTGCGACTGATAGTAGTTTGCAAACAATGACGATTACTTTGGTCGCTGACACACAAACAGTTAAGGTGCGTTATATTGACGTTAATGATTCAGACAAAGAGAAGGACTGGACAGCTGCCGATGGAACCGAAATCACTAGTTGGGTGCAAACGGTAACTGGTGACACTGGTAAGACGTATACCAATGTGCCGTGGGGAATGTCGACGACTGGATACGTTGTTGTGGCGTAAGATGCTGGAACGCGTTCTGGAACCTTCGATAACGATACCAACACAGACCAAACTTACTACGTTTACTTGAAGCACAACACGACTGATGTCGTCGGTGGTAAGGACGGAAATGCAACATGGACAGTTAGGTCGACAGTGCGATACTTCTATGAAGATGGCAAGACGGTTGCCGCCACAGCGAATGTGCGTTCAACAACCTTTACGGCAACCATAACTTATGATGCGGTAACTGGCGAAGAATTAGCGACGAAGTGGGATGCGGATAGCTACACATTTACGGATGTTGATTCACCTGTTATTCAGGGGTACATCGCTGATTTGTCAGCGGCTGGAGCAGCGACTGTTAGCTATGATTCAGCCAGTGTGGGATTCCGAGTAATCTATAAGGCGCTGGGTGCTTGGACGCCAAGCTTCCCAGATACGACGCCAGATAATCCGCCAACTGATGTCACGTATCCAAACGACCCAACGGATCCAACACAACCTGATCGCACGAATCCATCAGTGCCTGTTGTACCGTATGTGCCTGGATATACGCCAGAATTACCTGATGGTACGCCGTTGACGCCGGTTAATCCGAGTGATCCAACTGGTGGATACTTGCCACCAGATGTGCCGGCAGATCCAACGACTGACACGACAATTGTTTATCATGCGAATGATCAAACCGTCACTGTTAACTACATTTACGTTGCGGATGATGGCACCCGTACAGTCGTGCATACTGAATCATTTGATGGTAAATCGAACGCAACTTATACGCACGAACTGTGGGATTACGAGAATAATCCAGACCAGTCTTATGTTTTGGTATCTAAGGATGCCGGTGCTGAGAGCGGTACGTTCGATGCTGACGATGATGAGACACAAGTTTATAACGTTATTTTGGCGATTGGAACGGAATCGGTACCAGGTGGTAAGGATGATGACCCAAACCAAAGCGACTACACAAAGACGATTACCCGTACGATTCGTTACGTCGACCAAGATGGTAATCAAATGGTGGATGCGAACGGTGAGTTGGTGCCAGATGATATCATCAGTCACACCTTTACGGCAACGGTTACTTATAAGGTTGATTCAAATGTACCGGTTTCGATTGAATGGCCTAATGATTCGGCCACGTTCACTGCGGTTAAGAGTCCAGTTATTACTGGATATGTTGCCGATGTAACACAAGTTGATTCTGACTTAATCGACCACAATGACACGGATATAAAATACACAGTTACGTATAAGCCGATGGGAAGTTGGACGCCAAGTTTCCCACCAAATACTGAGAACGTGCCAAGTGATCCGATTCAATATCCAAACGATCCAAATAATCCAACGGATAATGAAACGCCACATGACCCCGCTGAGCCAGGTGACCCAGTTATTCCGTATGTACCGGGTTACACGCCGGAAGGGCCTGATGGCACACCATTGAAGCCGGTTGATCCAGAAAATCCATCAGCTGGTTATATTCCACCAGCTCCAACGAATCCAACTGGGGATACAACGATTAATTACACACGCAATACGCAACAAGTCATCGTTCGTTATATCGACGACACGACCGGTTCGGAAGTAACTGAACTTCGTCAAACGTTCTCGGGTGAAACTGATCAAGCTTATACGAACACGTTGTCTGATTATGCAAAGCTTGGTTATACGTTTGTTAGTGCTGAAGCGGGCGCAACTGCCGGAACTTACGACCGCGATGACACCGCAAATCAAATTTATGTGGTTCATTTGGATCACGGTACGGTGGTTGTTGATGGTGGTCGTGAAGATGATCCAAACCACGACAGTTACACGTCTACGGTTAAATCGACGGTGCACTATGTCTATGAAGCTGATAATGCAACGGCCAAGCCTGATAGTGTACAGGAAAAGACGTTTACAGCATCAGTGACTTATGACGCGGTAACTGGCGAAGTTGTTTCGATTGTTTGGCCAACTGAAGAACAGAGTTTTGACGATGTTCAAACGCCAGTTATTGACGGTTACTTTGCTAGTGAAGGTTCAGTTGCTGGTGGCGCGGTTGATTACAACGATGCAAGTCGTGAAGAAACTGTCACTTACACGAAGCTAGGTTCTTGGATTCCACACGTGCCTGATTTGCCAGAAGATGAGCAATTGAAGACGCGTGTCTATCCAAATGATCCAAACGATGCCTCAAAGGTTTGGACACGTGATGATCCAAACTACGTTGAAGTACCAGTGCCATATATCCCAGGATATACGCCTACGACCGACGGTAGCAGCACACCTTTGGAACAAATTGATCCAAACGATGTGACGAAGGGCTACTACCCACCAGCTGTGCCGGACAACCCGGCCGCGGATACGCCGATTTACTATGTGGCACATCCACAAACATTGGTGGTTGTTTATGTCGACGTTTCATCAGGAACCGAAGTCGAAGTTACTGAGCTACAACAAACTTTGACGGGAACAACGAACGCGGCTTACACGAACACGTTGTCAGATTATGCTGCTCGTGGTTATGTTCTAGTTAAGCAAGATGCAACCGCAACGGCTGGGACGTATGACGACGCAGATAACGTGACCCAATTTGCTAAGGTTTACTTGGACCACGGCACGGTTGTAGTCACGCCGGATAACCCTGGTGATCCAGGTAATCCGATGTACCCAGATGTACCTGGAACGCCAACTTGGCCAGGTGGAACTGACCTCGACGGCGTTAAGCAGACGATTAATGGTGTCATCAATTATCAGTATGAAAACGGAGATGAAGCATTCCCAGATGTCACGCGTACAGTAACGTTTGAGCGTTCAATCACACTGGATGCCGTGACTGGTGAACAAATTTCAACAACGGACTGGGTTGTAACGGCTGGTGATGATGACTGGCCAGAGACACCAAGTCCGGTGAAGGAAGGTTACTATGCTGATATCTCAGATATTTCGGCGGTAACGATTGCACCGGGTGATTTCGACCGTAGCTATATGGTGACGTACTACCCAATGGGTCAGTACGTACCAGTATTCCCAGAAGGTACTGAAAACGTGCCAAGTGACCCAATTACGTATCCAAATGACCCAGATAATCCTGGTGATCCTTTGGAGCCGGGTCAGGGAACGCCGGATACACCAGGCGACACGGATAATCCAACCTTGCCATACGTTCCTGGGTTCACACCAGAAGGACCAGATGGCACGCCATTGACGCCGGTTGATCCAGATAACCCAAGTGCGGGTTACTGGCCGCCGGAAACGCCAATCGATAATCCGGGTGGTGACACGACGATTACCTACACGGCGAATGAGCAAAAGGCGACTGTAACATTTATCGACGATACGACGGGTGACACATTGAAGGTTGTCGATTTGACGGGTAAGTCTGATGAAACTGATGCTTACCGCACGGCGACCGACATCGCGACGTACGAACGTGCCGGATATGTCCTTGTGAGCGATGATTATCCAACGGATGGTGTGGTTTATGACCGCGTTGACGATACGGACCAACCATTCACAGTGCACTTGAAGCAAGTCACGATTACGGTTGAACCGGATGATCCAAAGGAACCAGGCACGGATATCTTTACGCCAGGCGACCCGGTTGATCCGAGTGACCCAAGCAGCCCAACATATCCGGAAAGCCCATACACGCCGGGTGACCCAGTTTATCCAGACCAACCAGATGGACCAACGGTACCTGATACACCAGGTGACCCAGGTACACCGGTTGATCCGGATAATCCAAGTGGACCAACTTGGCCAGCAACGCCAACGTACCCCAGTGGTGTCACCAAGGATGATTTGAATCAGACAGTCACGCGTACGATTACTTACACGTATGCAAGTAATGGTGAAAAGGCATCTGAAACGGTTACTGAAACGTTGACGTACAGTCGTACAGCGACAGTTAATGCGGTGACTGGGGCGGTGACTTATGGCGATTGGCAGACGACTGATTCAACCCTTGATAAGGTTGATTCGCCGTTGATTTCGGGTTATGTGGCTAGTCAACTACTGGTTGACGAAGAGGCAAACGTTGACGCGATGGCCGACGATAAAACTGTTGCAATCACGTATACCAAGCTTGGACAATGGGTGCCATCATTCCCACCATCAGCCGATGATGAGAATGTGCCAAGTGATCCAATCGATTATCCAAACAACCCAAGCGACCCAACCGAACCGTTGGAGCCGGGTGTGAATAATCCAAATGATCCAGGTACGCCGGCTAACCCAACGTTGCCATATGTGCCGGGTTATACACCAGAAGGCCCAGATGGTACGCCGTTGACACCGGTCGATCCAGACAATCCAAGCGCGGGTTACTGGCCACCGGAGACGCCAACGGATAAGCCGGGTGATGACACGGTTATTCACTATGTGGCAAATGATCAAGCAGCTCGTATTACGTATATTGATGATGATACTGGCCTTGAATTGGCAGTTGATACCATCGCTGGTGAGTCGAGTGACACGTCAACGTATACAACGGCTGACCGCATTAAGTCTTACGAAGCGCAAGGATACACATTGGTTTCAAATGACTTCCCAGAAGATGAGTTCCAATTCGATCGTGATGATGCGACGGAACAAAAATTCGAGGTGCATTTGAAGCGCACGGTTTTGGTGATTACACCAGGTGAGCCGGTGGACCCAAGTGACCCAATCTTTACGCCAGGTGAGCCGGTGGACCCAAGTGATCCATCGAGCCCAACGTATCCAGCCGAACCAGGTACACCAGGTGAGCCGATTGATCCGGCTAACCCTAGTGGTCCAACTTGGCCGGAGACGCCAACATACCCAACGGGATTGACGACCGAAGATTTGAACCAAACGGTTAATTTGACGGTTAACTATGTTTACGAAGACGGTACGACGGTTGCGCACGACCCACACACGGATGCAGTGCACTTTACGCGTACGGCAACGTTGGACACAGTGACGGGCGAGGTGACGTACTCAGATTGGGTAGCGGTTAACGATGATGATTTGTTGGATACCTACAAGTCACCAGTTATTGATGGTTACTATGCTGATAAAGCATACAGTACAGCGGTAACGGTTGCAGCCGAGGATGGTGATGTGACTGAGACTGTGACGTACAAGAAGTTGGGACAATGGGTACCATCATTCCCAGCCACAACGCCAAGTGCACCGACGGATCCAATTGATTATCCAAATAATCCAAGTGATCCAACGGTACCAACGGATCCGGCTGAGAATCCAAGCGAACCATGTACGCCAGAGAACCCAACGTTACCTTACGTGCCGGGTTACACGCCAGAAGGGCCAGATGGTGAGCCGCTAACGCCGGCTGATCCAAGCAACCCATCTTCAGGCTACTTGCCACCAAACCCAACTAATCCGGGCGAGGATACGGTGATTAACTACGTACCAGCTGATTAAGTTGGTTCGGTAACGTATATTGACGCGACAACTGGTACGACGTTATCAGTTGATCCATTGGCTGGTAAGTCAGATGAACCGGGCACATATACAACCGCCGATTGTATTAAGCAATATGAGGCGATGGGATATGTACTGGTAGATGATAACTATCCAACGGACTTTACGTTCGACAGTGATACAGCCAAGTCACAAGATTTCACGGTAACGTTGAAGCAAGTCACCGTGGTTGTGACGCCGGATGATCCAAAGAATCCAAGTGACCCAATCTTTACGCCGGGTGATCCGGTGGACCCAAGTGATCCATCAAGCCCAACTTATCCCGAGGAACCTGGTACGCCGGGTGATCCAATTGATCCGAATAACCCAAGTGGACCAACATGGCCAGCGACGCCAACGTATCCAGCTGGGGTAACAACGGAAGATTTGAACAAGACGGTTACACGTACGATTACGTATGTTTACGAAGATGGTTCTGAAGCTGCGACAACAGTCACGGACAATGTCGTGTTCGAACGTACCGCTACGGTTAACGCCGTGACGGGTGAGGTCACATACGGTGAGTGGACGGCAGTCGGCGATGATGTCGATTGGCAACAAGTTGATTCACCAATGATTGTCGGCTACATGGCCGACAAGGCTTCGGTTGAATTTGTAGCTGTCACCGGTGCAACTGAGTCAACATCAGTGGTTGTGACGTATACGGCGGTTGGTCAATGGGTACCACATTTCCCACCGGGAACTGAGAATGTCCCAAGTGACCCAATCAACTATCCAAACAACCCTGATGATCCAACGAATCCAGCGGATCCTGGTCCGGATAATCCGGCCGAACCTGGAACGACGGATAACCCAACCTTGCCATACGTGCCTGGCTTTACGCCACAAGGACCGGATGGTGAGCCGTTGGAGCCGGTTAACCCAAGTGAGGGTTACTGGCCACCAGTTATTCCGGATGATCCTAAGCAGAGCCAAGATATTACCTATACTGCTAATGAACAAGCCGCGCGAATTGTCTTCATTGACGATACGACCGGCACGACATTGGCAACTGATGATATCGATGGCGTGTCGGATGAGAAGTCGACGTATACGACGGCGGATCGTTTGGCTGCTTACTACGCCCAAGGTTACAGGTTGGTCAGTGATGAATATCCAGCCGACTTTGCGTTTGACCGTGTCGATGGCAATGTTGAAACGTTCGAGGTTCACTTGAAGCACGCTGCGATTACCGTGACGCCAGATGATCCAAAGAACCCATCAACGCCAATTTACACACCGGGTGACCCGGTTGATCCAAGCGACCCATCGAGTCCAACGTATCCAGCGGAACCGGGTACGCCTGGTGATCCAATTGATCCGGATAATCCAAGTGGGCCAACTTGGCCAGCGGTACCAACGTACCCAGCTGGGTTGACGACGACCGATTTGAATGAGACGGTTAACCGTACGATTACGTATGTCGATGAGGCAGGCGAAACGGTCTTCGATGACGCAACGGACAAGGTCAGCTTCACGCGCACGGCCACAGTCGATGCGGTAACGGGTGAAGTTACCTACGGCGAGTGGGTCGCAACTGATAATGACACAACGTTCGACGCGGTGAACTCACCAGTTAAGACTGGCTACTACGCCGATAAGGAAGTGGTTGCTGAAACCACTGGTTTGACGGCAACGACGGGGGATGAAAACGTTCAAGTTGTCTACAAGCCAATGGGACAATGGGTACCATCATTCCCAGCCGGCACTGAAAACGTGCCGTCTGATCCAACGACGTATCCAAATGACCCAGCTCATGCCGATACGCCACTTGAACCAGGTGATTCAAATACGAATGTGCCAGGAACGCCAGATAATCCAACAATGCCATATGTACCAGGCTTTACGCCACAAGGTCCAGATGGCACGCCTCTTGAACCGGTAACGCCAGGTTCACCAGAAGGTGGTTATTGGCCACCAGCAACACCAACCGATAACCCAGGTGGTGATACGGTTGTGACTTATGTTGCTGATGAACAAAAGGCGACGATTACGTACCACGATGTGACGGCTAATACGGATTTGTCGGTTGATACGATTGATGGTCATTCTGATGAAGCAAGTTCATACACCACAGCACAACGCATTGCGATGTATGAGCAACAAGGTTACCGTTTGGTCGATGATGGTTATCCAGGTACGGAATTCACGTTCGATCGTGATACGGCAACTGATCAAGCGTATATCGTACAACTTGAGCGTATTACGCAAACGATTACGCCAGATGATCCAAAGACGCCAAGTTCACCAATCTTTACGCCGGGTGATCCGGTGGACCCAAGTGATCCATCAAGCCCAACGTATCCTGAACAACCGGGTACGCCAGGTGAACCAATTGATCCAGATAATCCAAGTGGCCCAACTTGGCCAGCCACGCCGACGTATCCAGCCGGTTTGGAACATGATGATTTGAATCAAACGGTCACGCGTGAAGTAACTTATGTTTACGATCGTGATGGTTCAGAAGCTGCGACGACGGCGACGGAAACGGTGACGTTTACCCGTACGGCAACACTTGATACGGTCAGCGGCGAAATCACATATGGTGAGTGGATTGCGGCTGATAGTGATACGACCTTTGATGAGGTGACATCACCAACAATCGCTGGTTACACGGCTAACCGTGCGTCAGTTGCGGAAGCGACCGGCGTTGCGGCGATGGATGCAGATACGTCGATTGAAGTGCGTTACATTGCGAATGAGCAACATGCAACGATTACGTATATTGATGACAACACGCAACAAACGATTGTCATGGATGACATTACCGGACAATCTGATGGCACGACGACCTACACGACCGCTGACCGGATTGCGGCTTTGCAAGCGCAAGGTTATAGCCTCGTAAGTGATGGTTGGCCAGCTGACTTTGTGTTCGACACGGATGATGATACGACGCAAGCCTTCGAGGTCCACTTGAAGCACGCGACGATTACGATTGACCCAGATGATCCGAAGACACCAAGTTCACCGGTTTACACGCCGGGTGACCCAGTTGATCCGGATGACCCAGATGGCCCAACGTATCCAGCTGAACCTGGTACGCCAGGCGAGCCAATCGATCCAAACAATCCAAGTGGTCCAACTTGGCCAGCAACACCAACTTATCCGGATGGCTTGAAGACGACTGATTTGAATGAGTCAGTTGACCGTACGATTACGTATGTTTACGAGAATGGTAACGAAGCTTCTGAGACAGTGACGGATAACGTCCAGTTCACACGCACCGCCGAGTATGACGTGGTGACGGGAACTGTGACATACGGTGAGTGGGTTGCGACGAACGGCGATACGACCTTTGATGCGGTTGAATCACCAGTAATTACCGGCTACTATGCTGATTTGACGCAAGTTGATGAAACGGCTGGTTTGACGGCGAATAGTGGGGATGAAAACGTTAAGGTCACGTATAAGCAAATGGGACAATGGGTACCATCGTTCCCAGCTAATACACCAAGTGTGCCAACAGATCCAATCACGTATCCAAACGATCCGGATGATCCAACGCAACCGCTTGAACCGGGTGCGCCAGATTATCCAGTGGTGCCATACGTGCCAGGCTTTACGCCAGAAGGACCGGATGGCCCATTGCAACCAGTTGATCCGACTGATCCAAGCAAGGGTTATGTGCCACCGGCAACGCCGACGGACAACCCTGGTGAAGACACGACGATTAATTACGTTGCCAATGAGCAAACGGCAACGATTACGTTTATCGATGACACGACGAAGACGAATTTGGCAGTCGACACAATCACGGGTGTTTCTGATGCAACGTCAACGTATACCACGGCTGAGCGCATTCAAGCATACTTGGCGCAAGGTTACACGCTTGTTTCGGATGGTTATCCAACTGACTTCACGTTTGACCGTGATGACAGTAAGACGCAAGCGTATGAAGTTCACTTGAAGCACGCGACGATTACGATTACGCCAAGTGATCCGAAGACGCCAAGTCAGCCAATTTACAACCCAGGTGATCCGGTCGATCCGAGTGACCCAGATAGCCCAACGTACCCAGAAGAACCAGGCAATCCAGGTGACCCAATTGATCCGGATAACCCAAGTGGTCCAACTTGGCCAGCAACGCCAACGTACCCAGCTGGTTTGACTGAAACTGATTTGAATGAATCAGTGACGCAAACCATCACGTACGTATACGCCGATGGTCAAGAGGCAAGTGATCCAAAGACGGACACGGTAACGTTTAGCCGTACGGCGACGCTTGATCCGGTCACAGGTGCGGTAACGTATGGTGAGTGGATTGCAGCAAATAGTGATACCACGTTTGATACGGTTGACTCACCAGTGATTACTGGTTATGTTGCAGACAAGCAGACGATTGCTGAAGTGACGGGTATTCAGGCGACTGATGCTGACACTGGCCCCGTTGTGACTTACACGGCGATGGGACAATGGGTACCATCATATCCAGCTGGTACGCCTGATGTACCAACGGATCCGATTACGTATCCAAATGACCCAGATGACCCAACGCAACCAGCTGATCCAACGTCACCAAATTATCCGGTCATTCCGGACGTGCCTGGCTTCACGCCACAAGGACCAGATGGCCCATTGCAACCAGTTGATCCAAGTGACCCAAGTAAGGGTTACGTGCCACCAGCAACGCCAACTGATCCGACACAAGATACGACGATTACGTATGTTGCCAACGAGCAACAAGCGACGATTACGTATATTGATAAGACGACTGGCAAGCATTTGGCAATGGATACAATCACGGGACATTCTGATGAGACGTCAACATACACAACGGCTGACAAGATTGCAGCCTACGAGGCAGCAGGTTATGTCTTGGTTTCAGATGGTTATCCAGGTGCAAACTTTACCTTCGATCGTGAAGATGATTATGACCAAACGTATGAGGTCTATTTGGAACACGCTGTGATTACAGTTGATCCAAATGATCCAAAGACGCCAAGTTCACCAATCTTCACGCCAGGTGGTCCAGTTGATCCGGATGACCCAACGAGCCCAACTTATCCAGTTAACCCTGGTGACACGCCAACGCCAACGTATCCAGGTGGTTTGGAAGAAGCTGATTTGAATGAATCAGTTAAGCAAACTATCACGTACAAGTACGCTAACGGTGAAACAGCAGCTGATGACGCGACCGATACGGTCACGCTCAGTCGTACGGCAACTGTCGATGCGGTAACGGGTGCAGTTACTTACGGTGATTGGGTTGCTGCCAATGGCGATACGACCTTTGATGCAGTGGACTCACCAGTGATTACGGGTTATGTGGCGGATAAGCAGACAGTTGCTACGGTGACGGGTATCGGTGCTAAGGATGCGGACACGACGGTTAATGTTGTGTACAACAAGATGGGACAATGGGTACCATCGTTCCCAGCCGATACAACAAATGTTCCGAGTGACCCAATGACGTATCCAAATAACCCAGATGATCCAACGGAACCACTCACACCGGGACCAGAAAATGAAAATGATCCAGGTGACCCAGACAACCCAACGTTGTCATATGTACCAGGCTTCACGCCACAAGGGCCAGATGGCGAGCCATTGGACCCAGTTGATCCAAGTAACCCAAGTTCAGGTTACTGGCCACCAACTTTGCCAAGTGACCCAACCACTGATACGACAATCGAGTACAAGGCGGATGAACAAGAAGCCACGATTACGTATATTGATGAGGTGACGGGCGATACCTTGGTTGTCGACATGATTAAGGGTGGTTCGGATGAATCAAGTACGTACACGACGGCTGACCGTTTGGCTGATTACTTGGCTAACGGATACGTGTTGGTTAAAGATGAATATCCAACCGACTTCACGTTTGACCGTGATACGACGGTCACACAAGCCTACAAGGTAACCTTGACGCACGGCTCACAAACGATTGATCCAAACGATCCAAAGACGCCAGGAACGCCAATTAATCCGGATAACCCTGATGGACCAAAGTATCCAGATGGTTTGAAGTCAACTGATTTGAATGAGTCAGTGACGCGTACGATTACGTATGTGGATCAAGCTGGCAAGACGATGGCGACGGCGGTTAAGGAAACCATTCACTTTACGCGTACGGCAACCCTTGATACGGTAACCGGAGCATACACGTACAGTGCTTGGGTGCCAACGACGGTAACGTCAATGGATGCAGTCGATTCGCCAGTCATTGCTGGTTATGTGGCTGATCGCCAAACGGTCGCTGCTTTGAGCGATTTGACGGCAACATCAGCGGATGTGACAGAGAAGGTCGTTTACTCACCAATTGGTCAGTACGTACCATCATTCCCAAGTGGCGTAACGGATGTGCCAAGCACGCCAATTGATTATCCAAATAACCCTGATGATCCAACTACAACGGACACACCGGGTGAGGATAATCCAGCTACACCGGGAACACCTGATAATCCAACGATGCCATATGTACCAGGCTTCACGCCACAAGGTACAGATGGCGAGCCATTGGATCCAGTTGACCCAGATAACCCAAGTTCAGGTTACTGGCCACCAGCACCTAGTGAGACGCCGACTGAAGATACAACGATTACGTACACGGCCAATAAGCAAACGGCCACGATTACGTATATCAATGATGAGACAGGTAGCGTTCTAGCAGTTGATACGATTACTGGTGGTTCAGCTGAAACCAGCACGTACACCGCTTATAACCGCATTATGGTTTACAAGTTGGCTGGTATGATGTTGGTAAGCAATGGTTACCCAAGTCACTTTACATTTGATCGTGACGAAACGGTTGATCAGGCCTTTGAAGTTCACTTCAAGGGTGCGACAATCACGGTTACGTCAGATGATCCAAAGGTGCCAGGTGATCCGATTTACCAACCAGGTGATTTGATTGATCCTAACGATCCGGATTCACCAACCTTCCCAGACCCACTTGGCGAGCCAGGAACGCCGGTTGATCCGGATGATCCAGATTCACCAACTTGGCCACAACCACCGGTTTGGCCAGATGGGGTAACGACGGAAGACTTGCGAGAAGAGGTCAACCAGACCATCACTTATATCTATGAGAAGGATGGTTCAACGGCGGCGAAGACAGTTACCGATCAGGTTGTCTTTACGCGTACGATTACCATTAACGTCATCGCTGCCCAAGAGAGTGCGCAACCACGAGCGCGTTTGGCACGTGCTGCAACGTCAAGTGCGATTGTTTACTCTGATTGGCAGGCTGTGAACAACGACGATAAGTTTGATGCCAAGACATCACCAGTTATTCCGGGCTACATTGCTGACCGTTTGGTGGTCGAAGAAGTGGCTGGCATGGATGAAACCAGTGAAGATGAAATCCAACAAGTTGTTTACCGTCAACTTGGTTCTTGGGTACCTAGTGTGCCACAAGTGCCAGGGGTTAAGACACCAGGCGAAGTGACGTATCCAAATGATCCAGATGACCCAACGAAGACGGCTGATCCAAATTCACCAGGTTATCCGGTCATCCCATATGTACCTGGCTTTACGCCACAAGGTCCAGATGGTACGCCATTGCAACCGGTTGATCCGAAGAACCCAAGCAAGGGTTACTTGCCACCAGCTGTGCCAGGTGATCCAACGACTGATACAACCATTGTTTACAAGGTTGATCGTCAACACGCAAAGGTCAACTTCATTGATCAAAACACGAAGCAAGTGCTCCATGTTGAACAGTTGTCTGGCGACAGTTACAGCAAGTCGTCATACACGACGGCTGAGCAAATCGCTTACTACATGGCCCAAGGTTACGTTCTTGTTCGTGATGGTTATCCTGCTGGTGGTATGACGTTTGATGCGGATTCAACGTTGAACCAAACGTTTGTGGTCACGTTGGCGCACGGCACAAAGACGGTTGATCCAAATAACCCAGGTGTACCAGGTACGCCAATTGATCCGAACAATCCAGATGGTCCTAAGTGGCCAGCCGGTGTTGATGAAGATCACTTGAAGACGTCAACGACGCGTACGATTATCTTCCGTACAAGTGACGGCACGATTGTCGATACGAAGACGCAAATTGTGACGTACACGCGTACGGCGACGGTCGATACGGTTACTGGTGAAGTGACGTATGGCCCATGGACGGCGCCAGATGGTTCACATGTACCGGACGTGGCTGTACCGGGTATGCCGGGCTACGTGGCTGATCGCAACCTCGTGCCAGGCGTGGATATTCCGGTCGGTACACCAAACTTCACTGAGTATGTCACGTACACGGTTGTACCAGAGCAACCAGCAGTTGAAGTTGAGCCAAATGAACCGGTTGAACCAGCGCAAACTGTTCAAACAGTTACGCCTGAGACGCCGGCGATTGTACCTGAGATATTGACGCCACATTCATTGGCCTACACGGCAGTTCAATCAGCAACGGCTGCACCTGAAAGTGCTGCTTCGTTGGCTTACACAGCCGAACAAAGCGCAGCTGAGTCGGCAACGGCCCAACATTCAGGCGTCTTGCCATACACTGGTTCGGACGAGCAAGAGGGTGCTAAGGCAACTGGCTTGGCCACGTTGTTCGGTTTGTTCCTTGGTTTGTTCAAGCGTCGTAAGCGCGAGAATGAAACTGAAGAAACAAGCAAGAAGCACGACGATAAGTAACGGAAACGCCTTCACGGGAAATGACCTGTGAAGGCGTTTTTGTATGATTAGTTCATATATTTCCCATGATTTGTTGCTATACTGCAAGCGGGAGCAAGTTAGCAGGGGGAGTCTAATGAAACATTTATTCTTAATGGAGTTCTTCGGACGCGTCCAAAGTGGCCGATCATACGCTGTTACAGAGCGTGTACGTCTATTTAAAAATCTAAACAAAGATGTCAAACTAGTCACATTTGACTACAATCCACAGTATGAAGAAATTTGGCGTGAAGCTGCGCCAGATGTCATGGCACACCACATCAACATGATGGATTATTTTCAAGGGGAGGCTGTTGCAGGCGGTGTCCGCGTTGAGCGTTTACATGATGCCCGTCAGGTAACCATTGTTGATAAGGTCTTTAATCAACATGACGAACTAGTGGGTGAAATCTATTACGGTTTGGATAACAAGAGTGTTTCACGACGTGGCGCCATTTTGTATAACCGGGATGGTTCGGAACGCATGCGGTTGCTATACGTTCAAAACAAGGTGACGCAAGTCTTATTGTGGGACGGTGGCATGCTGCATGTGCTGTCATTTGAAGCAATGGTGAAATATTTCTTGGACAAGTTGACCGCTGAAGAGCCAAGTATCATGTATGCCGATGTGCTAGAGGAAACAATGACGCAGGCGTATGGCAGTGTCGAAAATGCCGAAATGAAGGTGGCGTATATTCACGCTGATCATCACGTGGCCCATCATCAAATCTTGGTTGGCTTCCGTAATTTATTGCGCGCTAAAAAGTTCGATTGGATTGTGACGGGAACGCAGACCCAAGCAATTGATTTGCGAACGGAGTGGGGTGCCCAAACGGTTGATATTGCACCGGCTTCAGTGACGGTACCGGATGCGGTGACTGATTTGGCTGACCGGCGTGCGATGTCGGTTGTTGTGGTGACCCGCTTTGACCGCATTAAGCGAGTTGAAGATATGATTGCGGCCGTGGTGAAGGCGCATAAGCAAAATCGTGATATTAATTTGCAACTGTACGGCACGGTTTCTGACCAAGCGTATTACACGCAATTGCAACAACAAATCGCAGACGCTCATGCAACTGGGTATATTACGTTTAACGGGGCCACGACCGATCCAATCGGTACATTTGAAACAGGACAGGTCACGATTTTTACGTCACGAACGGAAGGCTTTGGTCGCACGATTCTGGAAGCTGAAGCAGCTGGTACGCCGGTGATTTCGTATGACATTGATTATGGTCCGCGTGCAATTATCGGAAAAGCTGGTAAGTTGGTTGCGGATGGGGATGTGAATGCACTGGCTAATGCGATTGTAATGGCGTTGGCGGATAAACGTTGGCGTGAAAAGGCGAGTGCAGCTGGCCGCGAACAAGCACGTGAATATGATGCTGAACATGTTCAGGCTAAGTGGTTAGATTTGATTACAAAATTGGAGGCGACACATGAAAATCATGTTGATTGATGACAAGACTACTGATGTCGTCACAAAGTTAAAGGACCTCAAGCGTCGTTATCATCACGTGCAAGTTGTGAATATGACGGAGAATGAGTCATATCGCAATGGTTTTCCGGGCGAATATTTGATGTATCGCATTGCTGGAATTCGTTTACGACCAGCAACGTATTTGAATGATTTGCCGTTAAACCAGAGTACGCGATGTCATACAACAAGTATGGTGAAATCAGCGTGACTGACATGGGCAATGAGGTTGCAACGTTGCAGTTGGTGGATTGGCAGAAGCAAACCGTCCGTGCGGTGAAGTACATTGCGCGTGGTTTTAACTGGCAGTTTGATTTGGTCGGTGAAAAGGCGGATGTGGTGAAGCGTTGGATTCGGGACGATAAGCAACGTACGATTATGATCCGCATGCAATTGTCGAACGGCAAGTTGTTGAAGAAGCTATACAACTATGAAGGTGACAGTCAACAGCCGATTAGCATGACGTTCATGTATGATGGCAAGTTGTTTGACGAGGAGAACAGTTGCTTGACGGCGTTCTTCGAAGATGTGTTTGATGATCAGAATATCGAGATTATTCGTTATACAGGTCAATAGAATAAGAAATAACAAAACGACCACTAGGTGTACGCAGATGCGTGTGCCTAGTGGTCGTTTTTTCTATTTATTGTCACGAACGAAGTCGGTGAAAATTTTAACGGCTGGATTTGGATTTTGGTTGTTTGTGGCCAGCATGATTTCGTAGCGGTGTGAGGTGTTTTCGAGTGGCTTAAACACGACGCCTTTGGTACTGAAGAGTGAGTTTTCAGGGAAGAAGGCGATTAGTTTATTCAAGCGAATCAACATTAGCAATAATTCCAAACTTTGAATTCGCGTGACGCTATTGAATTCGTAGCCGTCTTGGCGAGCATTATCAGTTAAACCGTGTGGCTCAGTCATGCCGGCGTCAGATGATACGAAGATGACATCTCGGTTGGCGAGTGCATCGTTGGGCACGACGTCGTATTGACTAATGGCGTCATCTTCGGCAACGGCGACCATCATATCGCCTTCTTCAAGCGTCGTTGTCTCAATTTGATCGAAGTCGCTGATTGAATTGAGCGCGTAGTTTCGCGAGAACAGAATATCAATCGTCTGTGAAAGCAAAGCTTGGTTATTATCGCGGAAATTATCTTGCGAAATCGTGATATCAATTTCAGGATGTGCCGCCATAAACTGATGCAACAACGGTGACATGAGTTGCGTTTCGTAATAAGTGGTGAAACCAATCGACAAGGTCTGCTTATCGGTTGAGCCGATTGCGTAAGCGAGTTGGACGGCTTGTTCGTAGTTGTTCACGAGTTGCTTGGCGTGATTGTAAAACTGACGACCAGCGGACGTGACGGTGACGCGGTTTTTCTGACGGATGAACAACGGGGTGCCGATTTCATCTTCCAGATTTTTCATTTGTTTACTGATGGCAGTTTGCGACACGAAATTCTTTTGAGCCGCTGCGGTGAAACTTGCTAGATCAACGGCATTGACAAAGTAGGTAAGGCGTTCAAGACTCATATCAATCTCCTAGTGTAACTTTTGGTTGGGGTAACAAACTTTTTGACTGTGTTCATTTATTCACAAGTAGCTATACTTAATTGTGTTGATAAGTGATGTTGGTAACAAGCAGAACTTCTAGTTAGATTATTTTATACCGAAATTAAAGAGGTAACAACCATGAGTAAGGTTATTTCAGCAAGTGAAGCTGTAAACTTGATTAAAGATAACGACACACTTGCAGTAAGTGGATTTGGACTTGCTGGTGTCGCAGAGGAACTTTTAATCGCCCTTGAAGAGCGTTATGCAACTGAGTCACACCCACAAGGTTTGACGGCAATGCACTCAAGTGCGGTTGGTAACCGTGACCAAAAGGGAATGAGTCACTTGGCAGCCCCTGGTTTGTTGAAGCGTTGGATTGGTGGGATTGCTGCGGCCTCTCCACGCATCGCTGAAGCTATTAACAACAATGAGTTGGAAGCTTACAACTTGCCACAAGGTGTCATCACTCGTATGTACCACGACATTGCGACGAAGGGTCCTGGTGTCATCACGAAGATTGGTTTGGGAACGTTCGTTGATCCAGACCTTGAAGGTGCCAAGATGAACGCCAAGACGACTGAAGATATCGTTAAGAAGATTTCTTTGGACGGTGACGAGTGGTTGCGTTACCCAACGTTCCCAATCAATGTTGCGTTGATTCGCGGTACGTACGCCGACGAAAACGGTAACTTGACGCTTGATAAGGAAGGTTTGGACATGGAAGTGCAAGCCATTGCCCAAGCAGCACACAACTCAGGCGGAATTGTTATCGCGCAAGTTGAAGCAGTAACGGAAAACAATACGTTGCACCCTAAGAAGGTTAAGGTGCCTGGTATCTTGGTTGACTACATTGTGGTCGCCCAACCTGAAAACCAATTCCAAACGGAAAACACGTTGTACAACCCAGCATTTTCTGGTGAAGTACGTGTGCCGTTGAAGTCAGTGCCAGCTTTGCCTTTGGATCCAAAGAAGGTTATCGCTCGTCGTGCAGCCATGGAATTGCGTTCAGGTGCCATCTTGAACTTGGGTGTCGGTATTCCAGTTAACGTTTCAGCGGTTGCAGCTGAAGAAGGTGTAAGTGACGACTTCGTTTTGACAACTGAAGCTGGTTCAGTTGGTGGTGTACCTGCCGGTTTGAAGGACTTTGGTCACGCCTACAACTCACAAGCAACGGTTGATATGGATGCCCAATTCGACTTCTACGATGGTGGTGGAATTGACCTATCAGTACTTGGTTTGGCACAAACTGATGCAACGGGTAACGTTAACGTTTCAAAGTTCAACGGTCGCGTGGCTGGTGCTGGTGGTTTCATCGACATCTCACAAACGGCTAAGAAGTTGGTCTTTGCTGGAACGTTCACGGCCGCTGGTTTGAAGGAACACATTGAAGATGGCAAGTTGGTCATCGACGAAGAAGGTCGTTTCCCTAAGTTTGTGGCCAATGTTGAGCAAATCACATTCTCAGGTAAGTACGCGGCAGCTAACCAACAACCGGTTGTTTACGTGACTGAGCGTGCCGTCTTCGAATTGACGGCTGATGGTTTGATGTTGACTGAAATTGCACCAGGTATGGACTTGGAAAAGGACATCTTGGCACACATGGACTTCAAGCCACTTATCAGTGAAAACTTGAAGCAAATGGACGCTGGTTTGTTTGCTGAAGAATGGGGCGGATTGTCAGCCCTAGTTAACCAATAAGAAAAAATACGAAAGAAAAAGAGGACTATTAATTATGGCAACTGTTGCAGAAATTCTAGGAACGAAGTACCCACTTATTCAAGGATCAATGGCGCGTATCTCACGCCACGAATTGGTTATCGCCGTATCAAACGCCGGTGGATTGGGTGTTTTGACGTCAGCTGGTTTTGACAAGGAAGGTTTGCGCGAGGAAATCCGCAAGGTTAAGGCCGGAACTGACAAGCCATTCGCTGTTAACTTGATGTTGATGATGAAGAACATCCCCGAGATGGTTGAAGTTATCATCGAAGAAGAAGTGCCATTCGTTATGACTGGTGCAGGTACGCCAAAGCCATACATGCCTGCTTTGACTGAAGCTGGTATCAAGGTTATCCCAGTTATCCCTTCAGTTAAGTTGGCTAAGAAGATGGAAGATTTGGGTGCCGTAGCCGTGGTTGCTGAAGGTATGGAATCAGGTGGTCACGTTGGTGAGACGACAACGATGGCTTTGGTGCCACAAGTTGCTTCAGCTGTTAACATCCCAGTTATTGCTGCCGGTGGTATCGGTGACGGACGTGGTGTTGCCGCTGCTTACGCTTTGGGTGCCCAAGGTATCCAAGCTGGTACGATCTTCTTGACGGCTGACGAAACGCCAGTGCCAGATGCCTTCAAGCAAGCTGTTTTGGACGCTGATGACACGGCTACGACGGTTACGGGTCGTCGTTCAGGTGCCCCAGTTCGCTCAATCAAGAACCCTATGATCGCTAAGTACCTTGAGCTTGAGTACTCAGGTGCTTCACGTGACGCCTTGGAAGAGTTGTCATTGGGATCATTGTCAAAGGCTGTCTTTGAGGGTGACGTTGAAAACGGTTCAGTTATGGCCGGTGAAATTTCAGGTATGGTTAACAGCAAGCGTTCAGTAAAGGACATCATCGAAGGATTGTTCAACGAAGCTGAAGAAGTGGTTAACAACTTGAAGATTACTTACTAATTAAATATCAGGTTCCCTGGTTAGGAACTGAGGAGTTAGGAATATGACAAACAAAACAATTAATCGTTGGGCAGTGCTAATTGCCTCTGCAGTGGTTTTGCTATGTACAGGTGCTATTTATGCCTTCAGTGTGTTGGCTGGTCCGCTAAGTGCTGAAAAAGGTTGGTCAATGGAGGCCATTATGACGGCTTTCGCAATCAACTCAGCAATTGGACCCATCCCAATGATCCTAGGTGGTTTCTTAACAGATAAAGGATTGGCTAAGTGGTCAATCGTCTTGGGTGGTGTCCTATTTGCAGTCGGCTTCTTCTTGACTGGCTTTGCGACGAGCACAATGATGCTTTACTTGTCATACGGTGTATTAGCAGGTCTTGGACAAGGGTTTGCATACTCAGGTGCGTTGAGTAACAGTATTAAGCTTTTCCCTGATAAGAAGGGCTTGGCTTCTGGTATTATCACGGCCGGTATGGGTGGTGCGGCAATTATCGCCGCACCGATTGCGAATGCGATTATCGAGTCTTCAAATGTCATGAACGCTTTCCGTTACTTAGGATTGGCGTATGTTGTCATCATCATCTTGGCTGGTTTCTTTATTAAGACTGCGCCAAAGGATTACGCACCAGCCGGTTGGTCACCAGCTGAACAAGCCGGTGCACCAAAGACGGTGAACAAGAACTGGCAACAAATGTTGGCCACGCCAGCGTTTTACTTGATTTTCTTCATGCTATTTACAGGTGCATTTGCTGGTTTGATGATTGCGTCAAACGCTTCAACAATCGGTCAACGTATGTTCGGTTTGACGGCTACTGCGGCCGCAGGTTATGTCAGCTTGTACTCATTGAGCAACACGCTTGGTCGTGTGTTGTGGGGCACAATTTCTGACAAGATTGGTCGTAACAAGACGCTTTACATCATTATGATTGTGGTTATCGCAGCCTTTGCGTTGATCCTTGGTATGAATTCACAAATTGGATTCGCTATCGGTATCATCGCGCTAGGTTTGACGTTCGGTGGTGTGATGGGTGTCTTCCCACCAATGGTGATGGAAAACTTCGGTCCCATCAATCAAGGTGTTAACTACGGTATTACATTCGTGGGTTACTCAGTTGCAGCTTTCTTCGCACCAAAGGTTGCCGTTGGTATGGCTGGTCAATCAGGTGATTTCTCAAAGGCATTCTATGTTGCAATCGTGATTGCCCTTGTCGGTATCGTGTTGAACTTCGCCTACGTACAACTTAAGAAGCGTGCAAACTAAATCATTAATTCGGAAAGGATCCTCGCTGGTTACGAGGGTCCTTTTTTCGTGCTCTTCGCACTTACTTATAGTCATAAATAAAAATCTTTTGTTTCGGTGTAAACTAATAAAAGGCAAAAAGTAGAAGGGGTTGGAAACATGAGCAAGGAACATGATAAGCAAACGCTGGCGCAGCGTAATAATTTGATTCGTGCTGCCGTGATGGGAGCCAATGATGGGATTCTGTCGGTATCAGGAATCGTTATTGGTGTGGCCGGTGCGACGACGAATTCATTCGCAATTTTCATTGCCGGTTTCGCTGGGGCATTGGCGGGAACGGTGTCGATGGCGATGGGAGAATATACATCAGTTCACTCACAAAATGATGCGCAAGTGAAGGCGGAGAAGGTGCAAGAGGCGGCCCTGAAAACGCAGTACGACACTGAATTTGAATTTGTGAAGAACAAGTATGCTGCGCAAGGGATTTCTGATGAGTTGGCAACGCAAGCGACTAAGGAAATGATGGCTAACGATGCCTTGGGGACAACAGTGCGTGAGCGTTATGGTTTCAGTTTGCACCATGAAGTATCAGCGATTGGGGCGGCAATGGCATCGATGATTGCCTTTCCGTTGGGATCATTGTTGCCAATGTTGGCAATTACATTGTTCCCGGTAAAGGAGCGTGTCATTGCGACGGGGATTGCCGTGCTGATTGCGTTGGCGATTACCGGGTATTCAGCCGCCCATTTGTCTGGGGCCAATGAAAAACGGGCGACGATTCGCAACATCGTCGCGGGTATTTTCACAATGGTCGTGACGTACTACATCGGAACGTTGATTGGACACTAAGGGGGATTGCGTTATGAATAATAAAGTTAAAACCCATCAAACGATGGAAGAACGCTTGAATGCGATTCGTGCCGGGGTGCTTGGTTCGAACGACGGTATTTTGACAGTTGTTGGCGTGCTGTTCTCAGTTGGGGCAGCGACGAGCAATCAATTTACAATCTTTATTGCCGGTTTGGCTGACCTGTTGGCGTGTGCGTTGTCGATGGCGTCTGGTGAATATGCGTCGGTGTCATCACAAGCGGATGCTGAAAAGGTGGTTGTGGATCGTGAAACACAACGATTGCGCGTGAACCCAGCTGGGGTAGCTGAAGATATTCGCGCGTTTTACGTTTCACGTGGGGTAACGACTGAAACCGCCGGTAAGATTGCGGATGAGTTGATGGCCAAGGCACCCTTGGAAACAATTTTGGCAACGCAGTATGATGTCCAATTGGGTCACTATGTGAGCCCATGGTCAGCGGCTGTTTCATCTTTGATTTGTGCCGCCATTGGTGGGGCGTTCCCATTATTGGCGATGATTTTGGCCACACCACGTTGGGAGTTCTTGGCTACGATTGGTGCGACGGTGGTTGCCGTTGCGCTGACTGGGTATCTAAGTGCCGTAATCGGTAAGGGATTCCCAATCAAAGCCATTAAGCGAAACGTGATTATCGGACTTTTGACGATTGCCATCCACTATGGCATTGGCATGTTCTTCTAAAGTTAGGTAAAATAAACATTAAGTAAGACTGAGTTTAGGCTCGGTCTTTTTTGTTAATTGGCTTTAATTTGGTAAGCTGGAAGGTAACAACAGGAGTGAGGAGCGCACTTGATATGGCAACGACACGATATGGACTTTTGGGCTACCCAGCCCGTCATTCAAAATCACCAGCAATGCACAATGCCGCGTTTAAACAAGCGGGCATTGATGCGCAATACGATGCCTATGAAGTCGCACCAAATGCATTGGCAGCGACGTTTAAAAGTTTGGTTGCATCCGGCGTGGCGGGTTTCAACGTGACAATGCCGTTTAAGGAAGCAATTATGTTGTACTTGGATGACCTGACGCCATTAGCTCGTCGCCTTTCAGCGGTCAACACCGTCGTGATTCGCGATGGCAAAACGATTGGTGATTCAACCGACGGCGCTGGCTTTTGGCGGACGTTACGTGAGCCAGCTGATCAAGTAATTTTGATTGGGACTGGTGGGGCAGCCCGCGCCATTATGGCGACGGCACCAAAGTCGGTAACGTTGCACGTGTTCAACCGTCAAAGCGACCGTTTCCCGGAAAAAGCTGCGATGGTCAATGATTTGGCAGGCGTTGAATTGCATGATTTGGATGAAATTGGGATGTATTTGCCATATGCTGATTTGATTGTGAACGCGACGAACGTGGGGATGCAGTCAGATATCTCGATTCTATCAACTGAACAATTCTATGAAACCCAACCAGATGTCCAAGTGGTTGATATTATCTATAAGAAAGAGCCAACGCCATTCGTGGCTGCAGCCCGTGCAGCCGGACGTCAAGCAGATGATGGCCTTGCCATGTTGATTGGTCAGGGTGCATTGAGTTTTGAACAATGGACCGGTCAATTACCTGATATCAACGTCATGAAGCAGGCGATTATGCCGGCTGAAGAAGGAGAAGAGTAACCATGATTTTAGTCATGAAGAATGTGCAAGCTGCGCAACAGGCTCTCGCAGCAGCGACAGCAGCCGGCTTGAAAAATGTGTACGCACACGAGGAACGCGTGGGCTTTGCGACGATTAAAACGTTGGCAGAAGTCCCATTTGTGAATGAGGCTGATGTTGCTGAAGTGATTGAAAAGCACCCAGCGGCGTTGAAAAGTTCGCGTCTTTTCCACCCGGCTGATACGGTCATTACGACTGCGCATTCAGTAATTGGTGGTGGCAATTTTGTCTTGATGGCGGGGCCAGATTCGATTGAGTCAGCTGACCACGTTTTGGCGATGGGCGTAGCTGTGCAAGAAGCAGGTGCAACGTTGCTTCGTGGTGGGTCATACAAGCCACGTACAAGTCCATATAGCTTCCAAGGATTAGGTGAGGCCGGGTTGCAAATGCACCGCCAAGCAGCTGATGCCTTGGGGATGGACATGATTACTGAAATTATGGATACGCGTGATGTTGAAATTGTTGGACAATATACCGATATTTTCCAAGTTGGCACGCGCAATATGCAGAATTTCAGCTTATTGAAGGCGCTTGGGCAACAAAGTAAGCCCGTCGCATTGAAGCGCGGTATGAGCGCCTTGATTGATGAGCTTTTAAGTGCGGCTGAATATATCGCGTCAGAAGGTAATGACCAAATTATCTTGATTGAGCGCGGCATTCGCACGTTTGATAACAAATACACGCGTAATACCATGGATGTGAGTGCCATTCCGGTTTTGCAAGAATTAACACATTATCCGGTTTTGGCCGATCCATCACACGCAGCCGGTGTTGCACACCACGTGACATCAGTTGGCTTGGCAGCGGTGGCGGCTGGCGCACAAGGGTTGATGGTCGAAATTCACAATCGCCCAGAAGCGGCCTTTGTTGATGGTGCGCAAGCTTTGACGCCAGCACAATTTGCTGAATTAGCCGACAAGGCGCGCGCGATTCACGAAATTGTAAGGGGATAATATGATTCAAGTAACATTACCTGACAAGCAATATCGCATTGAAATTCAAGCTGGTTTGCGCCATGCAATTGGTGAACAAGTTGCTCGGGTTTGGTCAAAGCGTAAGGTACTGTTGGTGTCAGATGAAAATGTCGCCACTTATTATTTGGCTGTGACGGCGCAAAATTTGACGTTGAATGGATTTGAGGTTGTACCAGCGGTCTTGCCGGCGGGTGAACAAACGAAATCCTTGGAGGCGGTCAACTATCTAGTTGGTGTGATGGCTGAAAATGGCTTTACGCGTCAAGATGGGGTGATTGCGCTCGGCGGTGGCGTCATCGGTGATGTGGCCGGTTTTGTGGCGTCAGTTTATATGCGTGGCATTGCCTTTATTCAAGTGGCGACGTCGCTGACGGCTCAAGTTGATTCAAGTGTTGGTGGCAAGAACGCCATTAACATGGATGATGTGAAAAATATTATGGGGACTTTTTACCAACCAGATTTGGTGATCATCGACCCAGAATATTTGGACACATTGGACGACCGTGACCTAGTTGAAGGTTATGCCGAAGTCGTCAAGACGTCAGCTTTGGCTGGTGGCGAGTTCTGGCAATGGACTGGTCGCATGAAGACGGTCGCCGACGTGCGTGCCAATGCACAATGGCTGATTGAACAATCCGTGCAATATAAGGCTGATATTGTGATGGCCGATGAAAAAGAGGGTGGCGTGCGCAAGGTGTTGAACTTCGGTCACACCTTTGGTCACGCCATCGAGTTGATGGCTCATGGGTCATTGCGCCACGGTGAAGCAGTCGCTGCTGGTATGGTCGCTATTTCGGACCGCTTTGAGCGTGACGGGATTACAGAACCAGGTTTGACTGATGCGTTGGTTGAGCGTTTGGCACCCGTTGGTCTACAAGTCTTTTCACCATTGATTGGTAAAGGTGACTTTTACGACCATTTGAAGAATGATAAGAAAAATCAATCTGGCACATTGCAGTTGGTCGCCATTGCGGCACCGGGCAAGCCAGTGATTGTTAAAAAAGAGTTAGCAGCAATGAAAGAATTCGTGGAAGGAAACCCAGAATAATGCGTTATATGACGGCGGGTGAGAGTCACGGCCCGGAAGAAGTGGCAATTATTGAGGGCATTCCAGCTGGTTTGCACTTGACCCAAGAAGATATTAATACGGAACTAGCACGACGCCAGCACGCAGCTGGTCGTGGGCAACGCCAAGTGATTGAGACTGATACGGTCACGATTATGGGTGGGGTACGCCACCAGGTGACATTGGGATCACCGATTGCGTTGAACGTGCACAATGATGACCACAATCACTGGACAAAGATTATGGATCCCAACACGCCAGCTGACGAAGAAAACAGCAAGCGTAAGGTGATGCGCCCACGCCCAGGTCACGCTGATTTGGTTGGGGGGATGAAGTATCGTCACTCGGCCGATTTGCGAAATGTGTTGGAGCGTTCATCAGCGCGTGAAACGGTCATGCGTGTTGCGGTTGGAGCGGTTGCAAAGCGTTTGTTGGCTGAATTAGGTATTGATGTGCACGGGTTTGTGTTAAACATCGGGCCAGTCCGCGCTGATGCGGGTCAAATTGCTCAGTATAAGACGTTGGCCGAATTGCGTGCCGTGACTGAGAGTTTCCCAACACGTACGTTGGACGCCGAAACGGATGAAAAGATGCGCACGTTGTTGGATGACACGAAGCGTGATTACAACACGGTTGGTGGTACAGTCCAAGTTATCGCAACCGGCGTACCAGTTGGCTTGGGGTCATATGTTTCCGCTGATACAAAGTTGGATGCCAAGATTGCGCGCGCCATTATTGGCATTAACGCGTTCAAGGGCGTTGAATTTGGTGGCGGGTTTGAGAACGCTGAAAAGTTCGGCTCAGAAGTGATGGACGAAATCTACTGGAGCGAAGAACGTGGTTTCTACCGCGGGTCTAACAACCTCGGCGGGTTCGAAGGTGGGATGACCAACGGTGAACCAGTGGTGGTGAAGGGCGTTGTGAAGCCAATTCCAACGCTTTATCGACCAATGCAAAGTGTCGATATCGATACCCACGAAGACCATCGTGCGTCAGTGGAACGCTCTGATACAACGGCGGTTACCGCAGCTGCCGTAATCGCGGAGCACATGGTTGCCATTGAGTTGGCCACTGCCATTTTGGATAAATTTGATACAGATAATATGGATCGTTTGAAGGAGCAATTAGCGGCGTACCGTGCCGAAATTAAAAACTTCTAAGTCGCCCCGAAAGGAGTAAGTTATGACTAACCGACAATTAAAAACTGCAGCAACCGGCATTAATGGCCAGTTAACGGTACCGGGGGACAAGAGTATTTCACACCGTGCGGTTATGTTGGGGAGTATTGCAACTGGGGAGACGACGATTTACGGACTGCTCGATTCGGATGATGTCCGAAATACATTGGGCGCCATGCAGCAGTTGGGGGTAACCGTCGATTGGTATGATGACCGTGTCGTTGTGCACGGCCGACCACTTACGACGTTGACGGAGCCCGAGGAACCGCTTGATATGGGGAATTCTGGTACTAGTACGCGCTTGTTGATGGGATTGTTGGCGAATCAGCCATTCCCGATGACGTTTGTTGGGGATGCTAGTTTGAGCACTCGTCCATTGGCGCGCGTGATTGATCCATTGACGAAAATGGGGGCCCGTTTTGTGTCGACGAATCACCGTTTGCCGGTGACGACGATGCCTGGCTTTGGCTTGCATGGGATTCACTACCGTTTGCCAGTGGCATCTGCGCAAGTGAAGAGTGCTTTGATTTTAGCTGGCTTGCAAGCTGAAGGCGAAACGGTGATTACCGAACCGTTGGCGACGCGTGACCACACTGAACGGATGTTGCAAAAGTTTGGCGTAGCAGTTACCCGTGATGGCCAAGATATTATCGTGACGCCGAACACAACTTTGACTGGGACAACGATTAACGTGCCTGGTGATATTTCATCGGCTGCGTTTTGGATTGTGGCCGCATTGTTGGTGCCAAATAGTGAGTTGCGCTTGACCGGCGTCGGGATTAACCCAACGCGTGACGGCATTTTACGTTTGTTGCGTCGCATGGGTGCAGTGATTGAACTGGATAATGTGATTTCAGAAGGTGAACCAACCGCGGATTTGATTGTTCGTACACAAGCCTTGCAAGCGACAGCCATTACGTCAGAAGATATTCCGACAGCGGTCGATGAAATTCCGATGCTGGTGTTGGCGGCGACGCAAGCGCTTGGCGACACCTTGATTACAGGTGCCCAGGAACTTCACGTGAAAGAAACGGATCGCATTGCGACGGTGACCACGCAACTCAATAAGTTAGGGGCGAACATCGAGGCTCGCGAAGATGGGTTCTTGGTGCACGGTGGTACGCCGTTGCATGTTGAAGAGGCAACGGTGGTTGATTCATCAGGCGATCACCGAATTGGGATGATGCTGGCGATTGCGGCCTTGTTGACGGATGGTGAAGTTGCTTTGGCAAACGCTGATTCAGTCAGCGTGTCATATCCAAGCTTCTTTGCGGACCTAGAAAGATTGGTGGAAGCGTAATGAAAACAGCGATTTTGATTGGTTTCATGGGGGCTGGCAAGACGACGGTTGGTCGTTTACTAGCTGAAATGTTGACCGTGCCATTAACCGATACCGATAAAATGATTATTCGTAAGACGGGACAAACGCCGGGCGAAATTTTTGCCGCAGAGGGTGAGTCAGCCTTTCGGGCGCTGGAACATGATGTGTTGCAAGAAGTCATTAATAATGAGGGCATTATTGCAACAGGTGGCGGCATTATCGAGACGCCAGGTAATATTCAACTGTTGTCTGAAGCAAATGTGCCAGTGTTTTATCTATCAGGTTCGTTTGGTCAAACGATGGAACGATTGGCCGATGATGACACGCGCCCCATTTTGCGTTCAAAGACGTTGATGGAAGTGGCAGCCTTGTGGCGTAACCGCTTGCCGAAATATGACGCGGCTGCCAGTCACGTGATTGCGACGGATAATAAAACAGCAGCTGAAGTCGCAACTGAAATTCGCGAGTTACTAGGTGAATAAGATGACGAATTTGAAAATTGGGTCAGCCATTGCGAGGCCCGAGCGCCCGTTGATTGCGGTGCCAGTCATGGGTGAAACCGTGAATGATGTGTTGGTGATGTTGGAACAAGCCAACGAGAGTCAAGCCGACGTGATTGAATGGCGCGTGGATTATTTAGCTGATCCGGGTGAGTTACAAGCTAGCCAAATGCAAACCATTGCTTTTAATGCGGATAAGCCGTTGATTGTCACGTGGCGAACAACAGCTGAAGGCGGGCAAGAAGACTTTGATAGCATCGCTTATCACTGGGTATACCAGTTGGCGATTGCAAGTCGTGTTGCGGCGGTGGATGTCGAAGTTGCGCTGCTTGAAGAAGTTGGGGATGTGATTGAAGATGCGCAATCACAGGGCATTACCGTGATTGGTTCACGTCATTATTTTGACGAGACGCCCGCTGATTTAGCTGCAACGTTGCAAGAAATGATTGCGACACCAGCTGATGTTGTAAAACTGGCTGTGATGCCAAATGATGATGAGGATGTGCAACGATTGTTGGATGCAACTAAGGCAGCTGATCAAGCAAAGCCGTTAATCACAATGGCGATGGGCGAACTTGGTCAGCGGTCACGTTTCGACGGGTATCAATATGGTTCCCAATTAACATTCGCGAGCCTTGGTGAGTCATCAGCGCCAGGACAACCTGGTGTGACACAACTAAAAGCACATTTTGAATAAACTTTATAGTGCTGAACGGCAAAGTGTTCAGCACTATTTTTTTGTGTACAAGTTTTCAGACTAGAACTATTTAACTATCAGTTATTTTTGGTGTTTCAAAATAAGCTGTCTTTTGAATAATGAAAGGGCTTGCATTTGGAAATTATGCTCCTATAATGGGTGTTGTAAGTTGGTTGGCCGGACAAATCAACTCAACTAAGCTGACGAAGTTTTAGCTGCCAACGAAGATATTGTTCTAATTTTGGAGGAAAGCATTATGTCAGAACTGTTTGACTTCCCTAAGGTTGAGTACCTTGGCGGAAAGAAGGGGATTAACTTTTTGGACGCCAAGGGATATAACTTCTATAACCCTGAGGAGCCTGTAACGATCAACGGAGAAACGAAGCCAATGAAGGATTGGTTGAAGTTTTCAGTTGCCTACTGGCACACGATGGACCAACGTTTGGTTGACCCATTTGGTGAAGGAACTGCCGTACGTCCTTGGGATGTTGATGGTGTTGATGATGTCACAAGCATGGAACAAGCCTTGAAGAAGGTTGATTACATGTTTGAGTTCATGGACAAGTTGGGTGTTGAATACTTCGCCTTCCACGACCGTGACTTGGCACCAGAAGGTAACACGTTGGCTGAGACGAACGCCAACTTGGATAAGGTTGTCGACAAGATTGAGCAAAAGATGCACGAAACTGGCAAGAAGTTGCTATGGAACACATCATCATTGTTCACGAACAAGCGTTTCTTGGCCGGTGGTGCTACGACACCATTTGCTGACGTCTTCGCTTATGCTGCAGCCCAAATCAAGCACTCATTGGAGATTGCTAAGCGTTTGAACTCAGAATCATACGTATTCTGGGGTGGTCGTGAAGGTTACGAGTCATTGTTGAACACGGATACGAAGCGTGAGTTGGATCACATCGCCAAGTTCTTCAAGTTGGCCAAGGATTACGCTAACGAAATTGGCTACACTGGTCAATTCTTGTTGGAGCCAAAGCCAAAGGAGCCAACGGCACACCAATACGATACTGATGTCCAAACGACAATTGCCTTCTTGAAGACGTACGGTTTGGAAAACGACTTCAAGTTGAACTTGGAAGGAAACCACGCATACTTGGCCGGCCACACTTACGAACACGAAGCTCGCTTCGCCCGTGAAGCTGGTTTGTTGGGATCATTGGATGCCAACATGGGTGACAAGCAAACTGGTTGGGACATCGACGAATTCCCTAATGACATTTATGAAGCAACATTGGTTATGTACGAGTTCGTTAAGAACGGTGGTTTGCCAACTGGTGGTTTGAACTTTGATTCAAAGGTTCGCCGTGCGTCATTCAAGCCTGATGACTTGTTCTACGCCCACATGGCCGGTATGGATGTTTACGCCGCTGGTTTGCGTGTTGCGTTGAAGATGGTCGAGGATAACTTCTTGGAGAATATCTACAAGGAGCGTTACGCATCATTCGATTCAGGCATCGGTGCCGACTTCGAAGCTGATAAGGTAACCTTCAAGGACTTTGAAGATTACATCTTGAACAAGACGAACGACGAAATTTTCGCAACGATTCAATCTGGTCGTTTGGAAGCTATCAAGGCAACCTTGAACAACTACATCTACTCAGTTTTGGGTACGACTTTCAACAAGTAATTAATTGCAATAACCTCACATTCTCAAAAATAATCATCTGTTAAAAATAAAAAACGTGCCTAGCAGGCTCCTGTGAGAACCTGCTAGGCACGTTTTGTTTTTAATAAGGTTTGATAATCCATGCCACGATGGCATAGCCAACAATCAAAATGATAGCAACGGCCCAATGCCAGATTGGCAAAGGATCAGTCGCAGTTTGCGTTCGTGGAAAGCCTTCCGTGAAGCCATGTGACGTCATCGCCATTGCTAAGTCATCAGACCAGTGTAGAGCACTGACAATTGCTTTGAAATACAATTGTGGGCTCCAAAAGTGATAGGTGATGCCACGTAATGAGGCGGCGTAACGAATCGTTTGGACTTGGCGTCGTACACGAGGGAACAAATTGAAGGCTGCCAACAAGCCATAAGTGAATGTTGATGACAACTTGGCATGCAAGTGCAAACTGATGAGCAAATCTTTCACGTGCGTGGTTAATGTCAGCGCTGCGCCAAGCAGTAGATAGGCGTAAAGACGTGAGGCATAAACCAACGCAATGCGATGCGTGTCACCAGTTCCAAAAGCAATGAATGACCACCATGTTCCAAAGGCAAGTGGGGCAGCAACTAACAACATAATCACGATGACTTTACCGGAAACACGTTGTAGCAGTAGGTATAGTAGACCGATGACAGCAACAACGATATTCAACGTAATTGATTGACTAAAGGCGGTTTGAAAACCAATCCCAATCAGAATAACGAGCAAAACGGTCGGATTCAACTTAAACATGTTGGACACCTCCGATTAGCGTTAAGTGTTGGTCGGCAAAATGTAGTTCATAATCGACAAACCCAGTCAGACCTTGGCGTTGATGTGAAATCATCAAAACGGTTTGATTGGTCTGGTGAATCGTTTCTTGTAGCAAGTTCATCAACACATTGACGGATGTACTATCCAAACCAGCGAGCGGTTCATCGAGCAACAAAACAGGTTGGCCCATGATTAACATGGTCAGTAGTTGCAACTTCTTTTGTTGTCCGCCAGATAGTTGATAAACGACGTGGTCCTGCAAGTTGTTTAATTGCAACTTTTCAAGCGCATCTGCAACACGGTCATCCGTCCAGTAAGTTGCTTGCAAACTGAACTTTTTCGAGAGTGCAATTTCACTCGCAACGGTCATCGTCACGAATTGATCGATGGCTGATTGAAAGACTAGCGCAAGACGTTGTGACCAAATCTTTTGTTTAACTTTGCGACCATCAACGGTTTCCCAAAGAATTTGGCCATCATACGCGCGTTGATGGGTGAGTCCCTTGAAGAATGTTGACTTGCCAATACCATTAGCACCTGAAATCAGCCCAATCTGACCAGCAGGTGCGGTAAAGGTTGCATCTTGCAACAATTGGCGGTCGCCAACTGCAACGCCAAAATCTTGCCAACGCAATGGTCCATCCCCAACTGGTGCGCCACCAAAGGCTGGGGATGGTGCGATGTTAGTTAGCATATCGCGACTCGCTTCATGCAACGTACCAGTTGCCGTATCGAGTTGGTAAAGGGTATCAACGAGGTCGGCGTATCCAGACAAGTCGTGGTCTGAAATCAAAATCGTCGTGCCATTTGTTTGTTGCAAATCTTTGAGATCTTGTAATAACAATTGGCGGGCATCCGGATCAACATTGGCGAATGGTTCATCAAGCAAAATGATGTCACTTTGCATCGCAAAAATTGTCGCCAAGGCCACGAGCTGCTTTTCACCACCAGACAGCGTTAGTAGTTCTTGGTCAGCTAATCCATCCAAGTCCAATTGCGCAATCGCATCTGTGACACGACGTTTGATGTCGGCGACAGGTAACTGCAAGTTTTCCAATGCAAACGTGATTTGCTCACGGGCTGTGCGCATTGCGAATTGGCGGTCTGGGTTTTGAAACAGCATCGCAACCCGCTTGGCCTTTTCAAATGGTGCGATTGGGCCAATAGATTGACCTTCTAACAAGACATCGCCATTTGTGACGATACCACCGAATTTTGGTAGTAAGCCAGCCATCGCTTTGAGCAACGTTGACTTACCTGAGCCAGAAGGGCCAACCATCAAGTTAAAACTGCTGGGCGTCAAATCCAAATTTATCTTATTCAAAATGCTTGGCTGATCAGCTTCATAAGCGAAACTGAAATCTACAACACGTAATGATGTCATAATTAACGCTTCATCAAACCTGACTTCGCAACCAAGGCGTTAATCAAGTAGACCAACACACCGGCAAACAAAGCGACTGAAATCAAACGAATCACGAACAACGTGATCAACATGCCGGGCTTGTAGGCCATGTAACCTGAGTTAACCAAGTCCCAGGCAAACGTCACAATCGTGCTCGTCAAAACTGATAGGCTCAAACCAAGCTTGCTCCAGTTCTTGTAACCTGTGAGGGCAAAACCAAGTTCTGAACCGATTCCTTGTACGAAACCGTAAATCAACGTTGCGGCACCCCAGCTTGAGAAAAGCAACATTTCAACAACGGCAGCCAATACTTCACCAATCGTCGTTGCACCAAACTTTTGCAACAACACACCGGCCAATGGACCAGCCATCAACCAAACGCCAATGGTCATATCATTAGCGCATGGCTTAAGTGGGGTCGCTGACAAGAAGTAGTATGAGGCACCCCATAATTGGTAGATAACCCCAAAGAAAATTGCAATAATGGCTAGGAAAATAACATCTCGAAGCGCCCAACCGCGCTTGTTTTCAACAACTGTTTGCATGACGCAAACCTCCAAATAATATTCCGAATCGCCCAAAGCCATGGAAATAAAAAAGGACCCCAGCATCACTGCAAAACGCAGTCCGATACTGGGGTCCGTTTACTTCAATCGTAAACAAACCAAGCTCCCCGGCAGGCATTACCCTGCTTAGGTTCCATGGGTATTATCTCAGCCGTAACGGCACCCCAGCTTGTTTGATTCGTTAACACAAGTATAGGGGGTTAGGCGAGGGTTTGCAACTGTCCGCGGGATTCGTCGAGGTGGTTGTAACCTTTTTCGGCCATAATGGCGATCAATTCGTTGTTCAAGCGTTCGAAGATAGCGGGTCCTTCGAAGTAAAGTGACGTTCCAACTGAAACCAAGTCAGCACCGCAAAGGATGTGGTCGTACACATCACGGCCGTTCGTCACGCCGCCAGTGCCGATAATCTTGATTTCGGGGCGCAAACGTTGACGCAAGGCACGCACGTTAGCAAGGGCTGTTGGCTTAACGATTTCACCACCAAGGCCACCGAAGCCCCCCTTAGGCGCGATAACAACTGTGTCCGTTTCAGGATCAACTACCAAACCGTTACCGATTGAATTAATCGTGTTCACGAAGGCCAATGGGAAGTCGTTCAAGATCTCAGCAATCATGTCGAAGTGGGCGATGTCGAAGTAAGGTGGCAACTTCACACCCAAAGGCTTCGTGTAGAAGCTGAAGACCTCAGTCAAAATCTCACGCGTTGTGTCGAAGTCGTAGGCCGTTTGGGGCTTACCTGGCACGTTTGGGCAAGACAAGTTCAATTCAACCAAACCGTTAAAGTCAGAAGCTTGAACGTCGCGCAACATCGCCAAGTTATCAGCCTTTGTTAGACCAGCGATTGAAAGGAACAATGGCTTTTCATCTTGGTGCGTAATTATGTAGTCCAAGTAGTAGTCCAAGCCAAGATTTGGCAAGCCCATTGAGTTGATTGAACCCAATGGCATTTCAGCAAAACGGATACCGGCGTTACCATCGCGTTCAGCAGGTGTGGCACTCTTCGTAACCAATGAGCCAGCGCCACTGGCCTCTAGAATTTGGTCCAATTCAGATGCTGTTTGGCAATATACGCCAGCAGCGTTCAATAATACGTTGTCAAAATCAAAACCAGCAATGCTCGCAGTCAAAGTTGTCATGGCTTTTTGTCCCCCAAAAGTCTTCTTGTGAAATTAAATTTTTTTAAGTCTACCAGGTTTCAAGGCCTATGACTATACTGTTTTTTGGGTATAACGTTTTACTCGTGAATTAATTCTCAAATACAGTTACCAGGCGAATTTATCACTGATATTTGGTAGAATAGAAGTAACCGTAAAGTAGCTTTTTAAGCTACCGCAAAAAAATGGAGGAATTCGTTCGTGGAGTGTGAAATTAAGTTATTCGGTCTGTCAGCTAACAATAAGTTGGCGCGTGCAGTGGCCGAAGAGTTGCACCAACCGTTGAGTCAAATTGATATTCAACGTTTTGCTGATGGTGAAATTTATGAGCGAGTTTTGGAAAGCGTTCGTGGCGATGATGTTTACATCGTGGCACCAATCGCTGAAGAAGTGAACGACGCTTTCATGGAAACTATGATTGTGATTGATGCGTTGCGTCGTGCTTCTGCTGGGCAAATCAATGTGGTGATTCCATATTTGGGTTACGCCCGCCAAGACCGCAAGGCAAAGTCACGTGAGCCAATCACGGCTAAGATGGTGGCCTCAATGCTTGAAATGAATGGTGTTGACCGCGTGGTTGCAATCGATTTGCACGCTGATCAATTGCAAGGATTCTTTGATATCCCAGTTGATCACTTGCAAGCCGCACCATTGTTGTCAGACTACTTCTACAGCCGCAATATGACGGATGATTTGGTCGTTGTCTCACCTGATCACACGGGTGCTGGTCGTGCCCGCAAGTTTGCTGACTTGTTGCACTCACCATGGGGTGTGGTAAACGACCACGTTGCCATGACAAAACCAGAGTCGCCTGATGCCATTGTTGGTGAAGTGGCTGGTCGCCGTGCGATTATCGTTGACGATATTGTCGATACTGGTCGCCGTGTCCAAATGACAGCGCGTGCTTTGCGTGCAAATGGGGCAACGGATGTCTTTGTTGTGGCAACACACGCCGTTTTGTCTGGTGATGCTGCGCAACGTTTGGCAGGAGATGATAACATTTCGCGCCTTGTCTTTACAGACACGTTGACGTTGCCTGCTGAAAAGCAAAGTGCTAGGTTCACAACGTTGTCAGTGGCACCGTTGTTGGCCGAGGCTATTCAACGTATTCACGATAACCGCGCTTTGGATGTTTTGTTGAAGTCACGCAATAATCCAGAAGCTAAGTTATAATGTTAACTAAGGTATATGAATTTTAATTAACTTGAGGGGTAATCACATGGTTTATGCAGCTGCAGATAATCGTTATGATATGATGCCATACCGTCGCGCGGCCGATTCTGGTTTGATTTTGCCAGCATTGTCTTTCGGACTATGGCGTAACTTGGGCGATCAAAAGCCACTTGCTAACTCACGTGAAGTGATGTTGAAGGCGTTTGATAATGGTATTTTCTCATTTGACAACGCATCAAACTACGGTCCATCAGATGGCTCTGCTGAAGAGACGTTCGGTGCTGTGTTTGAGAAGGACTTGAAGCCATACCGTAATGAATTGGTTATTACGACAAAGGCCGGTTACCACATGTGGCCAGGTCCACTAGGGGAGTTTTCTGGTAAGAAGACGTTGACGGCCGCATTGGATATGTCATTGCAACGTATGCACTTGGACTACGTTGACATTTTCTACGCGCACCGTTGGGATCCGAACACAAACTTGCGTGAAACGGCTGAAGCATTGGACTTGATGGTTCGCCAAGGTAAGGCTTTGTACGTTGGTGTTTCAAACTACACGACGGAACAAGTTGCTGAAATTGGGGCAATTTTTGATGAATTGCACACACCATTTATTGGTAACCAAATGTCATACAACATGTTTAACCGTGAAGCTGAAACGACGGATATGTTGGCAGAATTGGACAAGCACCACGCTGGTTTGATTGCCTACGGTCCTTTGGCTGAAGGGTTGTTGACTGACCGTTACCTAGATGGTTTCCCAGCTGACATGCCTTTGCACCGTACGAATGCTTTCATCAAGGAAGATCCAGAAGGTACGGTTGCTAAGTTGAACGCGTTGAACAAGGTGGCTGCAGACCGCGGTCAAACGTTGGCGCAATTGGCTATGGCTTGGTTGCTTCGCGACCGCCGCGTCCCATCAATCGTTATCGGCGCTTCATCAGTTGACCATTTGTTGGACAACGTGAAGGTCCGCGATAACATGGATTTGTCAGCTGAAGAGTTGGTAACCATTGATCAAATTTTGAAGAACAACTAATTGAAAGTGTCCTATTATCCAAGCGGGTAGTAGGGCACTTTTTCTGTTATACTAAGTTGATAAGTAGTAAGGGAGCGAACAACATGAAGAAGATTACAGTTTTGGGTTCTTTGAACGCTGACACAATTCTGCACATTCCACATTTGCCACAACAAGGTGAGACGATGGCGATGGACGATGCCTCAACTGCCCCTGGTGGTAAGGGTGCTAACCAAGCCGTCGCTGCAAAGCGCATGGGTGGGGATGTTAACTTTATCGGTGCCGTTGGCCAAGATGCAAATGGGCAATTGCTTTTGGATGCACTTAAGGCAGATGGTGTTGATACAACCCACGTGGCTGAACTTGAAGGTGTCGCAACTGGTGCGGCTTACATCATGTTGGAAGCTGACTCACACAACACAATTTTGATTTTGGGTGGGGCCAACCGCCAAGTTAACGAATCAAACGTTGAAGCTGCTGAGGATACCATCAAGGCATCAGATGTGTTGATTGCACAATTTGAAACGCCAATGGTTGCCACTTTGAATGCTTTCAAGAGTGCCAAGGAAGCTGACGTGATGACGGTTCTTAATCCAGCACCAGCAACGAAGGACATTCCAGCCGAGTTGTTCGCCGTGACTGATTTGGTGGTACCAAACGAAACGGAAGCTGAAATCATTACTGGCATTCCAGTGACGGATGATTTGTCGATGGAAAGTGCTGCTAAGCGTTTGCAAGAAATGGGTGCTAAGAACGTCATCATCACAGTTGGTGAGCGTGGTTCTTACTTCTACATGGCGGATGGCGAAAATGGTTTCGTGCCAGCTTTGAAGGTGAAGGCAGTTGATACGACGGCCGCTGGTGACACGTTTATCGGTGCATTGACGACTAAGTTGGACGCCGACATGCGTAACGTTGAAGAAGCCGTGCGCTTTGCCAACGCAGCTGCCGCAATTACGGTGCAAGGGGCTGGTGCACAACCATCAATCCCAACGTTGGACCAAGTTAACGCTTCACGTGCATAATAAAGAATGAACGCAAACGTCGGACGCTTGTCCGGCGTTTTTTAACAGGAGAACAAGAATGAATAACAATGATATCGTGCGTCGCATTCGTTTTATCTACAATATTAAGAATGCTGACATGATTAAGATTTTTGAACTTGGTGGTTTGACGATTACCAAGGACCAATACCAAGACATCATGACCAAGCAAGAACCAGATACACCTCGTGATGAAAAGTTGTCACGTCGCGATTTGGAGAAGTTCATGAATGGTTTGATCATTTCACAACGTGGTGTAAAGAAGGACGAAGATGGGCAACCAGTTGAACCTGACTACAGCATGCAACGCGATAATGACATCAACAATGTCGTAATCAAGAAGTTGAAGATTGCGATGACTTACAGCAATGAAGACTTGATTGAGTTCTGGGAAGCAGCTGGCTTCAAGGTGTCAAAGGGTGAAGTTGGTGCGATGTTGCGTCGTAAGGGCCACCCTAAGTACTTGGTTGCTGGGGATCAATTTATGCGTAAGTTGCTTGGTGGGTTGGCCATCACTTTCCGCGATGGCGAGACGACTGAAATTGTCGATTAGAAAATTCTAATAAATTTCGCAGGTTACGCACTGAAAAAATACCGCTGGTTTGATATACTTGCCTCATCATATAGATATGGGGGATATTAACATGGTAGCTGAATTGAATTTGGAAATTGAACCAATGCATTTTCAACGTATTTTGGTAGGTGTGGATGAATCACAACAAGGTCACGTGGCTTTGGCGAACGCGATTCACCAAGCTGTTGAGGACGACGCAAAGTTGATCATCGCATCAATTTTGGAATTGGGGGAGTTGTCAGCAGTTGATGTGTTGAGCTTGCCAACTGTTCAAGCGGTTGAAGATCAATTGGAAGCCAACTTGGCGCGTTACAAGGAATATGCAGAAGCACACGGTGTTAAGGATGTTGAAGTTGTCTTTGACAGCGGTCAACGTGCCGGTGAAGTGTTGGTTGAAGAAATCGCACCACGCGTTAACGCTGACATGATTATTGTTGGGGCGCACTCAAAGAAGGGGTGGTGGGAATCATTGGGTTCTCAAGCCGTTTACGTTGCGCGTCACGCCAAGGTATCATCAATGATCGCCCGTTGCGATTTGGAAGAGCCTAAGAAGTAATAGAAGTGAAGCCCTGTGCCGTTGGTATGGGGTTTTAATTTGGGGGTAAATATGGAAATTAGAGAAGCGGATACACTAGCAGATTACGCTGGCATTTTGGCAATTGACGAGGTCGTTTGGAATGATACGAATGCGCCAGTTGCCATGCAAAAATGGTCGGATGCGAGTTCGTTTAAAGCGGCAATGATGGCAGAAGGACGCCGTCATGGCGTTGCAGTTGACGAGAATAATGCTGTATTGGGATACGTTGAATTTTCGTCTCGTTTTCCAAGTCATCGGTATAAGTGGGACATCGGCCTTGGTGTTGCACCGGCTGCGCAAGGGCAAGGTGTTGGTGGCCAATTGTTAGCGTGGCTACAAGAATTGGCACGCCAAGAGAAAATGCACAAAATCACCTTACGGGTTTTGGGAACGAACCCCAAAGCAATGCACCTGTATGAACGAGCCGGCTTTAAACAAGTTGGTGAATTAAAAGATGAATTTTATTTAGATGGTCATTTTGTTGATGACTATTTAATGGATTGGTTCGTCGACTAATGAAAAGCACATGGCGACATGTGCTTTTCTTATTTTTTGGAAGTGAAAACCTAAAAAATATCATACGTATGAATAATTTTTGACTTATGTGAAAAAATACTATTGCTTAAAAAACATTCACCCTGTATACTAACTCTTGCGGGTGAGGAGCCCCGGTTAAGTGAAAGTCATAAGCCTTCAATCTGAAAAGATTGGACGAAATCCTTTATGAATTTTATTTAGCACTATGAACTAAGATAAAAGTTAATAGTACACTGGGGAAAACCTCGCTATGAGTTTTTAAAACATAGTAGGAGGGTTTGTCATGTCTGAAGAAATGACAAAGAAGCCAGGCTTCGTCGGCGATGCAACTGCTGACGCAAGTTTGGGCGATGTGAACGGTTCTGTGGAGGTACCAAAGAACGGTTCATTCTGGCGTAAGTTGTGGGCCTTTTCAGGTCCTGGGGCCTTGGTTGCCGTGGGTTACATGGATCCAGGTAACTGGGTAACGTCTGTTGCGGGTGGTGCGAACTATCACTACACGCTTTTGTCAGTCGTATTGGTGTCATCATTGATCGCAATGATGTTGCAATACATGGCTGGTAAGTTGGGAATGGTTAAGCGCGAAGACTTGGCCCAAGCTACACGAGCTCGTACGAGTAAGTCAGGTGGTTTCGTTCTTTGGATTATCACTGAGTTGGCGTTGATTGCCACTGATATTGCCGAAGTTATCGGAGGAGCAATTGCGTTGCACTTGCTGTTCGGTTGGTCAATGATTGCGTCTGTTTTGACGACAGCGTTTGACGTATTCCTGCTATTGTTGTTGATGCGTTTCGGTTTCCGTAAGATTGAAGCAATTGTTATTACATTGATTTTGACGATTTTGGTTATCTTCGGTTACTTGGTTATCTCATCAAACCCAGACATCGTTGCGATGTTGGGTGGATACGTACCACAATTGCAAGCTGTAAGCACGCACGCACCAAAGGGTGTTGATTCACCATTGTTGATGACGTTGGGTATTGTCGGTGCGACGGTTATGCCGCACAATTTGTACTTGCACTCATCAGTTTCACAAACACGTAAGATTAACCGTGAGAACAAGGCTGAATTGAAGGAAGCCGTTCGCTTCATGACATGGGATTCAAACATTCAATTGACGTTGGCCTTCGTTGTTAACTCAATGTTGTTGATCTTGGGAGCATCATTGTTCTTCGGTCACGCTGATTCAGTTGGAACGTTTGGTCAAATGTACTCAGCTTTGTCAGATAGCAAGGTTGCTGGTGCAATTGCGTCACCAATCTTGTCAACGTTGTTCGCCGTTGCGTTGTTGGCGTCAGGTCAAAACTCAACGATTACAGGAACGTTGACTGGTGAAGTTGTCATGGCTGGATTCTTGCGTTTGAAGATTCCAATGTGGGCCCGTCGTGTGATTACACGTGGATTGGCATTGGCACCAGTTATCGCTTTTACATTGATTTACGGTGGTGATGAGTCAAAGTTGGACGTCCTATTGATTAACTCGCAAGTCTTCCTATCAATTGCTTTGCCATTTGCGATGGCACCATTGATTTTGTTCACATCATCAAAGAAGGTGATGGGTGAAGACTTCGTTAACCCTAAGTGGATGACAACGGTTGCTTGGCTAGTATTTATCGTTTTGACTGGATTGAACATCCAATTGATCGTCGAAACGGTTCGTAACATGTTCTAATAGATATTTATCAAGACTTCGCAGTGTTCGCTGCGAAGTCTTTTTTGTTTCAAGTGCTTATGTTTGACATATCATTATATCTCGTATAATATATACTATATCATAAATAGTGTTATATCACACGAAGGAGACAGGTATGAATATTCAAGTACCGACGACTGTATTGGACGGTTCGGTTCTCGCGATGTTAGCCAAGGAAGATACCTATGGCTATATCATTACGAAAAACATGCAAGACTTGCTGAACGTCAGTGAGTCGACGATGTATCCAGTGCTACGCCGCCTAAAGAAAGATGGCTATGTCGAAACATACGATCAGCCTTTTGAAGGTCGCATCCGACGTTATTACAAAATGACTGCTGAGGGGCAAGCGCATTTGACAGAAATTAAAGATAGCTGGGGCGCTTTCCGTGGCGCAGTTGACTCACTATTGGAGGAACAATAATGGTTAATGAGTATTTGGCAGACGTGAGAAGTTATATGGCTGGGGTGCCAGAAAACGAACGCGAAGAACTGCTACAGTTTTATGAGGAACAAATGATGGACGCTGGGTTAACGTCCGAACAAATCATTGAAAAATATGGCACGCCAAAGGAATTCGCCCGCAAGTTGAAGTTGGAGTACTTTATTCAAGTGGACGATGCACCAGAAGCAACTGATATGCCAGCTGGTAAGCGTACCAAGAATCGTGCAACGTTGATTTGGTTGATCATTCTAGGATTGTTTGCGTCACCAGTTTTGATTCCAGTTGCATTGGGGTTAATCGCAGCCTTGTTTGGTGTATTCGTTGCGTTCATTAGTGTTATCTTCGCAATTTATGCAACGATTATTGCTGCATTGGCAGTAGGCGTCTTTTCATTTATTTCAGGTATTATCTTGCTATTCCAATCAGTTGCAACGGGAATCTTCTTTATGGGAGTTGGAATTGTCGCAACGGCAGCCACGATTTTCTTTGCGCCACTAGTATGGCGCGCAACGAAGTGGTTGTTTGAGCAAGTCATTGTCTTTGCAAAGTGGATTGGTCGCAAGTTGGTTCGCAAGAATCGTGTCGAACCAGCACAGGAGGTGTAAGCGCATGGATTTGAAGAAAACTTTGATTATTGGCGCTGCCGGTATGGTGCTTGGCGGCGTGATGATTGTGGGTGGTTTGAGTGCCGGTGCGGAAACAAACATTGCTTGGGACAAGGGGCCTAAGATTGTTAACGTTTCAACGACACACAAAACATTTAAGGATGCCCAAGTACAAAACCTTGAGGTCGATGCTGGTAACAACTTGGTTGAAATCGTCCGTGGTACGGAATGGAGTGTGAAGGCGACTGGCACGTCAAACAAGGTACTGACTAATTTACAAGATAAGACGTTGCGTATTGATGCGCCAGATGACAATCACCACATGATTTTCTCGTTTGGTAACTATGATCCAAAGGTCACGGTTACGGTGCCGTTCTCAGCTAACTTGGATAGCTTGAAGATTACGACAACGAATGGTGGCATGATTGTCCAAGGACAAAACGTTAAGAACACGACGGTAAGCAACTCAAACGGTGGTGTGCGCTTTGAAAACTTACAAGGTGAGCAACTAAACATCACGACAACGAATGGTGCGATTGCACTTGAAGATACGAACTTGCATGCCGTGCATTCAAAGAGTCAAAACAGTGCATTCAAGGCTGAAAATTTAACGTTGACGGATGCGAGTGACATCACCTCAACGAACGGCATGATCAAGCTTGAGGATAGCCATTTCCCAGGTTTGGATGCAGCAACACACAATGGTTATGTGCATGTTGAAGATGTACAAAACGGTGACGATGATAAGAGCTACCAAACTGGTGATGCAACGAAGGCTTTGAAGATTCAAACGACCAACGGTGTCATCTCAATTGAAAATTAATCACAATGAAGTCGGGTTTAATATCCGGCTTTTTTGCTGTCTCATAAAAATCTCATTTTTGGTATAATGAAACCAACAAATTGGGGTTCCAAATTAATGAAGATAAATCAATATGCGGTGGTTGAGACCCCGTTCGAACAGCAGGTGCATGAACTGACAGAAATCGGTTTTTACGATGAGACCGTGACTGATGCAATGGGTGCTGGTGCAGCGGCCGTTTGGCAAGCATTGTTGCTTCAAGCCTTTCCAGAGTACCGGGACGCAACATCAAAATTACGTGAGTTAGCGGTTGATAACAATCGGGATGTTGCAACATTTTTGCAGAGTGGGGCGCCACTAACAACTGAGATTTTTGATGCCGTTGCACTGCAATTGCTTGGTTTTACGGAAGCTGTTGATTACCAAATTGATCAACCAGTAGAAGCAGTTCATGAAATTGGCCTACCGCTATACGAAAAGCGTGGCAAGTGGGACGTAGATGATGTTCTTACGGCTTGGTATGCTTTGCTGACAACGCACACAGCCGGCGGATTGCAATTTATCGATGATTTGGCCAGCCGTGGTTACTTTGCTAAGACGAATTTGCCACTGTTTTTCAACGGGAAAGCAATGGCGACTTTTGATACCAGTGCGCTAATTAAAGAAGTTGTGTATGTCGAAACGGATGTGGATACGGATGAAGATGGTGTTCGAGATTTGGTTCGCGTTGAAATTTTGCGACCTGATACGTCGGTTGATGTACCAGTCTTGTTTACGGCGTCACCTTACTATCAAGGATTGAACAACGAGGCGAATGATGCTAAATTGCACACGGTTGATGTGCCGCTAAGTCACAAGACACCTAACAATGTGCGCTATGAAGATATTGCATTCTCAGGGGTGACGATACCGGATTCGACACAACATGAGGTTATCGCTGAAGTTGATGAAACAACAGAAAGTTTCAAGGCAACGAGTCATGTCGACATCAACAATTACTTCTTGGCACGTGGTTTCGCGGTTGCATACTCTTCAGGTGTGGGTACGCGTCATTCAGATGGCATGCAAGACACCGGTTCGCCAGAACAAGTCCTTTCGATGAAGGCAGTCGTCGAATGGTTGGCAGGTAATCGTGTTGCTTTCACAGACCGCACTTCGGGTTATGCTATCAAGGCAAACTGGTCAAATGGCAAGGTTGCGATGACCGGAAAGTCGTATTTGGGAACCTTGGCGACAGCAGTAGCGACAACTGGCGTAGCTGGTTTGGAAACCGTGATTTCTGAAGCTGCCATCTCAGATTGGTACCAATACTATCGTGATAATGGTCTGGTTATTGCACCAGGTGGTTTCCCGGGTGAGGACATGGATGTGTTGGCGGAATTAGTTTACTCACGTATGCACGATGCAGGTGACTGGCACCGCACAAAGGACCAATTGCCGGATGTGACTTGGCAGGCGAATGACCAAGCTGAGACTTGGGAAACACGTCAAAATTGGGGGCAAACAGAAACGGTGGCCTTCCCATTGGCTGGGGATGATGAGATGAGCTACGAAGATTGGCAAATCGATGCCGATTTTGAGGCCTACAAGCGTGACTTCAACAATTGGTGTGCTGAAATGTTGAAGCAAGAGAATGACCGTTTTGAAGTTAACCGTTTGGTGTTCACGGAAGCGCCATTCGAAAATGACATGGTGATTGATGGTGAAGTGACGGTAAAGTTGCGCATCAAGTCATCTGAAAACTTTGGCTTGGTGAGCGCGATGTTGGTTGATTATGGTGAGGCACAACGTTTGGGTGCAACGCCAACGCCACTTGGTCAACAAATTGACCGTGGAACGGAGTGGCAGCCAACATCTTTGGTAGAGTTCAAATTGCAAAAGCCAACGACGGAAAAGATGATTAGCATCGGCCACATGAACTTGCAAAACCGCACCGCGCCTTGGCAAGTTGATGATTTGGCAGCTGATGAGTATGTGACGCTTAACTTGACGTTGCAGCCAACGCTTTATCGTTTGAAGGCGGGTCATCAATTGGGCGTTATTTTATATGGAACGGACTTTGAAATGACGGTGCGTGGTAACCAAGATATTCGCTACACGATTGATACGACTAACAGTCAATTGCTGGTCCCAATTGTGAACGACTAGGTCATCAGGAATTTCGGTTCTCTTTTGTCCGAAATGTGCTAACATAGTACCAATTGAGTCAAAAGAGGGGTCTAACGCATGGAACGCAAACTAATCGGAATTGATTTAGATAAGACAACATTGAATGATGCAGGTGAGGTTTCAGACCGTACCCGTCGTACGTTGCAAGCTGCACAAGCTGACGGGCACATTGTGTCAATTGTCACGGGACGCCCCATGCGTTTGTCGATGGATATTTACGACACGTTGGGCTTGAAGTCACCAATGATTAACTTCAACGGATCATTGGGCCACAAGCCACGTCAACACTGGGAACACGAGTACTCATTTAATATCGATCGTGAAATTGCGTTTGACCTGCTTGAAAATGCACAAATGATGGGTATTGATACTGTCGTTGCGGAAAGCAAAAATGACGTGTGGGCAAATGGTAATGGCCCACAACGTAATACAGAAGATGCAATTTTCTTCCCACAAGACGAAGCGAACCGTAAGATGCTGGATCGTTTGAACTTGCAAACGGACGTGAATGCCATCTTGATTCACGCCGAAAATGCCTTGCACCAATCAAAAATTCAACACTTTGTAACGGAGCGCTACGGTGCTGATCGCGTGAACGTGAAGACTTGGGGTGGTGAATCACCAGTCCTTGAAGTGGCACCAGCTGGTGTTTCAAAGGATACTGGTTTGGACATCTTGCGTAAGGCCTACGACATTAAGAAGGATGATATCTATGCCTTTGGGGATGAAATGAACGACTTCGAGATGATTGGCTACGCAACTCACGGTGTTGTGATGAAGAACGGAAACCCCGAACTAAAGGCAATCGCCGACGATATGACAGAATACACCAACGAAGAAGACGGCTTGGCTCGTTATCTTGAGAAGTTGTTGAAATTGTCATTGTAATTAACATTAGAAACGTACTTGCATATTAATTGCGGGTGCGTTTTTTTATGCAACAGGTCAGGTTTTTAAAATAGATGAAAAACGTGTAAAATAAATAAGAATACTTAGATTTAAGGAGATACCGAATGGCGGAGTTACCAGAAGGATTTGAAGAAAAATACCGTCAATTACTTGGCGATGAGGCAGATGCTTTTATTGAATCGTTCGATAAGCCTGTCGTGAAGGCGTTCCGTCAAAACCCCTTGAAGGCCAATATGGATTTATACGATACCAAGGCCGACGGCAAGGTGCCATGGGGTAAGTGGGGAAACTTTGGTGCCGTAAAGGGCCACTCTGTTGATCACACAACGGGTGTCATTTACTCACAAGAGCCATCAGCCCAATTGGTTGGTGAACTTGCTCACCCCAAGCCAGGCGAGCGCGTGCTAGATTTGGCCGCTGCACCTGGTGGAAAGACCACGCACTTGGCATCATTTATGGAACAAAAGGGACTGTTGGTCTCAAATGAAATCTTCCGTAAGCGTGCGGCTATTTTGAGTGAAAACGTGGAGCGCTTTGGTATCCAAAATACGATTGTGACGAACCACTCACCACAAGAGTTGTCACCAAAGTTCCCACAATACTTCGACAAAATTGTGTTGGATGCACCATGTTCTGGTGAAGGCATGTTCCGTAAAGATCCAGCTGCAATCAAGTACTGGCACGAACACTACCCAGAAGAAAACGCTGCATGCCAACGTGAAATTTTGGAAGAAGCCGTTAAGATGTTGAAGCCGGGTGGTCAATTGGTTTACTCAACTTGCACGTTCGCACCAGAAGAAGATGAGCGCATCATTGCTTGGTTGATTAACGAACGTCCTGATTTGGAAATTGTTGATGCCGACAAGTACGAAGGTATGGATGATGGAAAGCCAGAATGGGCCGATGGTAACCCTGATTTGAAGAAGACGGCGCGTTTGTTCCCACACCACTCAGATGGTGAAGGACACTTTATGGCCAAATTGATTTCAAATCAAACGGATGAAGATTACGTTTCAAAGGAACCTAAGTTGGCGAAGTCTAACTTGACCAAGGATCAACGCGAATTGTGGCAAGCATTCCGTGCAGACTTCATGCCGGATTACGACCCAGAATTGTTGATTGCCTTTGGTGACCAAATTTACGCAGCCCCAGAAGGAACGCCTGATTTGACGGGACTTCAAGTGATGCGTGTTGGGGTTCACTTGGGAACTTTGAAGAAGAAGCGCTTTGAACCAAGTTTGGCCTTGGCGTTGGCTCTTCACCCAGACCAATTTACGCGTCGTTACGAATTGACTGACGAAGAGTGGGCGCAATACGTTCACGGTGACACGTTTATGATTCGTGACCGCGACCAGTATAAGAACGGTTGGTACTTGCTTGAAATCGGTGGCAACGGAACTGGTTTCGGTAAGTTGGTTGATGGCCAAATGAAGAATTTCTATCCAAAGGGATTGCGCTTTTTGGTTCGTGAAGACAAAGCAGAAGACTTGTCAGACGATATGTACTAATAGTGCGGTTTTTTGGTAAAATAAACCTATTACAGCTTGAAAGGAATACACATGGCAAACGAGCAAATTACACGTGAAGAAGTTGAACACGTTGCCAACTTGGCAAAGTTGACTTTGACGGACGCTGAAGCCGACATGTTTACAGATCACTTGGAGAAGATTTTCGAAGTGGTGACGACTTTGGCTGAAGTTGATACGGAGGGCGTAAAGCCAACGTATTCAGTGACAGAAATGCACACAGTTTTGCGCGATGACGTTGCGGTTAACGCACACCAATCAGCAGAATTGTTGGCAAATGCACCAGAACACACGGATACCTTGATTAAGGTGCCAGCTATTCTTGATGAAGGAGCAGAGGGCTAATGGATTTCTTGCACACAGATTTGGAAACCTTGCACGAGCAACTCGTTAACAAGGAAATTACGGCTGTTGAATTGGCACAAGCAACGTTGGATAACATTGCTGCCACAGACGACACGTATGAAGCTTTCATCACGGTGATGAAGGACGAAGCATTGGCAGAAGCCGCTGCAATTGATGAAGCTGGTATCGACCCGGACAACATCTTGTCAGGTATCCCATACGGTATCAAGGATAACTTGGTAACCAAGGGTGTGACGACGACGGCTGCCTCAAAGATTTTGCAAAACTTCAAGCCAATTTATGACGCAACGGTTGTTGAAAAGTTGCGTGATAACGGTGCAGTTGGTGTTGGTAAGTTGAACATGGACGAATTTGCCATGGGTTCAACAACTGAAACGTCATACTACAAGAAGACGAAGAACGCTTGGGACCAAACAAAGGTTCCTGGTGGTTCATCAGGTGGATCTGCCGTTGCTGTTGCAGCTGGTCAAGTGCCATTTGCATTGGGAACTGATACGGGTGGTTCAATCCGTCAACCAGCCGCCTTCAACGGTATTGTTGGTATGAAGCCAACGTACGGTCGTGTATCACGTTGGGGTGTTATCGCCTTTGCGTCATCATTGGACCAAGTTGGTGTCTTCACACGTACGGTTAAGGACAACGCCCGCGTTTTGTCAGCTATGGCTGGTCAAGATGAGAAGGACCAAACGTCTTCAGACCAAGCGGTTCCTGATTTCGCTGCTAACTTGAACGGCGACATCAAGGGCATGAAGATTGCTGTGCCAGCTGAATACTTTGGTGCCGGAATCAACGAAGATGTTAAGGCAACAATCAAGGCTGGTATCGCCAAGCTTGAAGAGTTGGGTGCTGAAGTTGAAGAAGTATCATTGCCACACACCAAGTATGGTGTTGCTGCATACTACATCTTGGGTTCTGCCGAAGCTTCATCAAACTTGCAACGTTTCGATGGTATTCGTTACGGCTTCCGTCCTGAAGGTGTGAAGAACTTGGATGACTTGTACGTTCAAACACGTTCACAAGGCTTCGGTGACGAAGTTAAGCGTCGTATCATGTTGGGAACGTACTCATTGTCAGCAGGAACTTACGATGCATTCTTCAAGAAGGCTGCTCAAGTTCGTACGTTGATGAACGAGGACTTCCAAAACGTATTCGCTAAGTACGATTTGATTATCGCGCCAACGACACCAAACGTTGCTTACAACTTCGGTGCTAACGAAGATGATCCAGAAGTAACTTACATGAACGACGTATTGACGATTCCAGTTAACATGGCTGGTTTGCCAGGTATGTCAGTACCTGCCGGCTTCGTTGATGGTTTGCCAGTTGGTATGCAATTTATCGCAAACCGTTTCCAAGAAGAGACGATTTACCGTGCTGCATACGCATACGAGCAAGCAACACGTTTGTTTGAACAAGTACCAGGAGGTAACAAGTAATGGCTGTGCCTAACTTTGAAACGACAATCGGACTTGAAGTCCACGTTGAGTTGAAGACCAACTCAAAGGCAATGTCACCTTCACCAGTCCAATACGGTGCTGAGCCTAACGCCAACACGAACGTTATTGACTGGGGTTACCCTGGTGTTTTGCCACAAGCTAACAAGGGTGCGTTGGAATACGGTATGATGGCCGCTTTGGCTTTGAATGCTGATGTGACACGCGATTTGCACTGGGATCGTAAGAACTACTTCTACCCAGACAACCCAAAGGCTTACCAAATCACGCAACAACAAGAGCCAATTGGCCGTAACGGTTGGTTGGAAATCGAGTTCGAGGGTGAGAAGAAGCGCGTTGGTATTACTGAGCTTCACGTTGAAGAAGACGCTGGTAAGAATACCCACGGGACTGATGGTTACTCATACGTTGACTTGAACCGTCAAGGAACACCATTGATTGAAATCGTTGGTGCACCTGACATTTCATCACCAGACGAGGCCTACGCATACCTTGAAGCTTTGCGCCAAGCTATCCAATTTACGGGTATCTCAGACGTTAAGATGCAAGAAGGTTCAATGCGTGTTGACGCCAACATCTCAATTCGTCCAGTTGGTTCTAAGGAATACGGAACTAAGGTCGAGTTGAAGAACTTGAACTCATTCAACTATGTTCGTAAGGCTTTGGCGTTCGAAGAAGAACGTCACGCTAAGATTTACATGGCTGGTGGCACAATCAAGCAACAAACACGTCGTTTCGATGAAGCGACGGGCGAGACTGTCTTGATGCGTGAGAAGGAAACGGCTGATGATTACCGTTACTTCCCAGAGCCAGATTTGACGCCAGTTCACATCACGGACGAATGGGTTGAAGAAGTGCGTGCCAAGTTGCCAGAATCAGCAACTGAACGTAAGGCTCGTTACGTTGATGAACTTGGTTTGGAAGTGTACGACTCAGAAGTGTTGACGCAAACGTTGGCTATGGCTAACTTCTTTGACGCAACGGTTGCTGAGGGTGCTGATCCAAAGCGTTCAGCTAACTACTTGATGGGTGACGTTAACGCCTTCTTGAACGAGAAGCAAGTTGATTTGGAAGAGACTGCTTTGACCCCAGCTCACTTGGCCGGCATGATCAAGTTGATCGATGACGGTACGATTTCAACGAAGATGGCTAAGAAGGTCTTTGCAGCAATTACGCAAGGTGAAGACCCAGTCGAATACGTTGAAGCTAACGGCTTGAAGCAATTGTCAGACCCAGCTATTTTGACGCCAATTATTGACGGCATTTTGGATGACAACGAGCAATCAATCATTGACTTCCACAACGGTAAGGACCGTGCTGTTGGTTTCTTGGTCGGAAAGATCATGAAGGAAACCAAGGGTAACGCCAACCCTAACGTGGTTAACGAATTGTTGATGGCTGGTCTAAATGCACGTAAGCCATAATAAGAGCATAGACATCTGCGATTACAAAACATAAGATTAATTTATGCAGACATCGATATACTTGGTGTCTGCAATACATATATTGAAAACTTGAGGAGAGAACACCATGAAGCGTGCGCGTATCATTTACAATCCAACGTCTGGTCGCGAAGCCATTCGTCGCGACTTGGTTGATATTTTGAATGTCTATGAGAAGGCTGGTTATGAAACGAGTGCTTTTGCGACGACTGCTGAACCAAATTCTGCATTGAATGAGGCGCGTCGTGCTGCCGAAGCTGGTTTTGAGTTGTTGGTTGCAGCCGGTGGTGACGGTACTATTAACGAAGTTGTGAATGGTATTGCACCTTTGGAGAAGCGTCCAATGTTGGCAATTATTCCAGCTGGTACAACTAATGACTACGCACGTGCTTTGCGTATCCCACGTGAAGATCCTTTGGAAGCCGCAAAGGTGATTTTGAAGGGGAAGGCAGCGCAAATGGACGTTGGACAAGCCAACGACACCTACTTTATCAACATTGCAGCTGGTGGTTCTTTGTCAGAATTGACTTATTCAGTGCCATCAAAGTTGAAGTCAATGTACGGTTACTTGGCCTATGTCGTTAAGGGCGCCGAAATGTTGACGCGTGTCGCACCAATGAACTTGCGTGTTGAATACGATAATGGTGTCTTTGAAGGTCGTTCATCAATGTTCTTCTTGGCATTGACGAACTCAGTTGGTGGTTTCGAACAAATCGTGCCGGATGCCCAATTGGATGATGGTAAGTTTACATTGTTGGTTGTTAAGACGACAAAGTTTGCCGAAATCTTGCAATTGATTTCTGAAGTGTTGACTGGAAAGCACGTTGATAATCCAAACTTGCTTTACGTGAAGTCAGAAAACGTCACAATCAAGCCGTTGGATGAGAATGCTAAGGTAATGATTAATTTGGATGGTGAATATGGTGGGGATGCACCCGTTGTATTCAAGGATCACAAGGCGCACATTGCAATGGTTGCCAACGTGGATGAAATGCCAGATGATAGCCTAATTGATTTGCCTTTGTACTTACATGAAGATTAATTAGTAGACAAGAGCTTGCCGAACGAAGGTAGGCTCTTTTTTGGAGATGGAATGATGTTTGGAAAAACTAAAAAAGTCGAGCAACCGGCGAGTTCAAAGCAAACGTATTATAAACAGTTGGCGCATCATATAAAGCGTGCCTGGGATATGCAAGTCGCCATTAGCCAAATTGCTGCCCAAGAAAAGGATGCGTTAACACCACAAAGTTTATATGTCTCAGTGCAACAACCAAATGCTAAGCAGCAGAATGGGGTAACGCCGTTCACCATGTACGTTGAGGCGGCAGATATGGTGCCACTACTTGAGAAAAAGTTGAATGACCTGTTGTCAGTCGCTGATGAATATCTGGAATCATTGGAACTAAGCGATTCATTAACCAATCATGATCAAGCGTTGGTAGCGGAGCTTCGTGAAATGCAACAAGCTGGTAAATTGGCGGACATGCTAAAGACGTTGTTGAACCATAATGTGGTCACACGTCATGATTTGCATTAAATTCATGAAATTAACATACAACCATCGAGCGTAAATAGTTGTTTTTCCACAGAATTGGACTATTATAAATATACAGCGTAATCTTAAACGGCATCCTGCACCAGGGATGCCGTTTTTTAGTGAAAGGGAAAGCGCCATGAATAAAACAGATAAACTCCAACCATTACAAAAGATGGCAATCGCGTATGCAAATTCATTGCCGGGGGCCAAGGCGTATTGGCGTGATGACTGGGAAACTTACTATTTCGATATCATGGGAAAGATGTTTGGCATTGTGCATGACAATGTCATCACACTAAAGAATGATCCATATATCAATACCGAGTTGCGCGAACAGTTTCCATTCATCATTCCGGGCTATCACATGAATAAGCAACACTGGAATAGTATTGTTGTTGATAAAAACGAATTTCCAGATGATGGGGTCAAGAAGTTGATTCATGATTCCTATGATTTGGTCGTTAAGAACATGAGTAAGAAACAACAAGCTGAATTACAATTACGCATTGATTTAGGGCAGCTATAACGACACATAAAAACGCCTTGGACGTCGAAAATGACATCCAAGGCGTTTAATTGTTTACTTATCGTTACCAGTCAATCCGTTGTAGATTGTCTCAGCATTGTGGTTCAACAAATCGTAGTACGTTGGCACAACACCAGACTTCTTTGAAACTGAGTCCGTCCACAATTCACCAGCGATGTGTGAATCAATTTGTGAAATAACAGTTTGCATTGGCTTGTCTGACTCACCTTGCTCAACGAAGGTTGCAGGAACCTTTTCGCCTTGCAATGATTCAACTAGCGTACGGATTTGTGAAGGCGTACCGTTTGATTCTGTATCGATTTCCCAAATGAAGTATGGCTTCAAACCAAAGTCACGAGCGAAGTATGCCATGGCACCTTCTTGCGTCACCAACTTCTTGTCATCAGCAGGTAGAGCAGAGAACTTAGCGTCCCACTTCTCGTAAAGAGCTTGCAACTTAGCTTCGTAAGCTGCAGCGCGCTTTGCGTAGTAAGCCTTGTGCTCAGGATCCTTCTTCTCAAGCACCTTAGCAATGTTAGCAGCATAAGTCTTACCTTCCAAGATACCGTTCCAAGCGTGAGGGTTATCTTGACCAGCAACACCGGCCGTCGTCAACTTGATTGTGTCGATACCGTCAGTCACGTTGAAAATTTGCTTACCGTAGTGCTTGTCAGTTGTCTTCATCAACTTATCAAACCAACCTGAACCACCTTTTTCAAGGTTCAAACCGTTTGCAAAGACGATGGCTGCGTCTTGCGTACGCTTAACGTCAGTAGGCGTAGGATCGTAATCGTGTTGGTCAGCGCCAATCGCTGTAATCGTGTGTGCATTAACATACTTACCACCAACTTCTTGGCTAATTTCGTTAATGATTGAAAATGAAGAAACAACATTCAAACGACCGTCGCTTGAACGACCGTCAGAAGCTGAATTGCGGTGTGTCAACCCAAAGGCAACACCGGCAATAACAGCGATAGCAACAATAATCCCAATAACTCGCTTCATAATAAAACTCCTATTTAGTAGCTTGGTCATGCATACGACGACGCGTCACCAAGTGAATCAAAAACGAAATGATAAAAATAACCGCACCAGTGACAACGATGACTGGACCGGATGGCCAGTCAAAAGTGTAACTGAGGAACAAGCCAACAAAGGCGCTTATCAAACCGAAGAATGATGATAGCCAAATCATTGGTTGGAATCGCTTAACCACCAATCGAGCGCTGGCAGCGGGGGTGATGAGCAAAGCTGTCACCAAGATAACTCCAACCGCACGCAAAGCAACAATGATAACCAACGTAATCAAGACCACTAAGATGTTGCGGAATAGATTAGCGTGAATCCCTTGTGCTTGGGCATATGAACGATCAAATGTTGTTAAGTACAATTCGCGATAGAAAGTCGTCACAACCGCAATGACAATCAAGCCGATGACCAAACTAGAAATCAAATCATCGCTTGAAACGGCCAAAATATTTCCAAATAGAATATCAGTTAGCTTGGTTGTTGAATGCCCGGCCGTCATAATGATGGTTCCTAAAGCGAAGAAAGTACTGAACGTTAAACCAATCGCAGCATCTGTCTTCAATGGTGTGTGTTCAGAAATGAAGTTAATCACTAATGCGGCTAGTAGGCCGAACACACCAGCACCCCAGTAGTAGGGAATGCCCATCAATGCTGCGATGGCGATTCCAGGCAACACCGCATGGGACATCGCGTCACCAATCAAAGCGGTACCTTGCAAGATACTGAACGCACCGATAATACCAGCGATTAGACCAATCATGGCGCCGGCAGTCAGCGCGTTTTGGAGAAAGGTATATTCGCCGAGTGCGTGAAAGAAATTCATAAACGCAGACATATTAACCTCCCTGTACGATGTGATTATGACGATCCATGATAATTAAGTGATCACCATAGGCTTCGGACAAAGTGGCGGCATCCATCACGTCTTCGGGCTTGCCTTGACGGAGCAGACCGTGGTTGAGCAGAATGACTGAATCAAAGTAGTTTGCAACCTTACTCAAGTCATGATGCACAATGATGATTGTCTTGCCTGCATCACGTAAATCACGCAACGCATCCATAATTTGTGCTTCAGAGGCCACGTCGATACCGACGAACGGCTCATCTAATAGGTAGACATCTGCATCTTGTACAAGTGCACGGGCTACCAAGGCACGTTGACGTTGCCCACCGGAAAGTTCATTTAGCGAACGATTAGCCAAGTGGGCAATGTCCATTTTCTCAAGGGCGTTTTGAACAATTGCTTCTTCAGCTTTACCGACCGAATGCCAACGAGAGATTTGCGATAGCACGCCCATCATCACCAAATCGAAAACGTTCACTGGAAAATCTAAGTCCAGATCGCTTCGTTGAGGAACGTAGGCGAATTTATCGCGACGAACACGGCCAGTAACAGGCGAGTCGTCATAAGTGATTATGCCGGCGGTTGGTTGAATAATTCCTAGAATCGCTTTAATAAGCGTCGACTTACCAGCACCATTAGGACCGATAATACCGATGAGCTCATTTGGATTAAAAGAAAGGGACAAATCTGTAAAAACAGGTCCGTATTCATAGCCAACCGTCAAGTGATCAACGCTTAACATATGCCATTCCTTTCATGCGTACTTACTTATCCAAAGTAAAAATAGAATAACGAGTAACAATGTAACAGTTTTCGTCCGGAATGACAAATGAAATTGTCATCATATTATATATGAAATAAATAACATGTTTTATATATCCGAACATTGCTTGTTTAAAAGGACAATCGCAGAAAAGATTCGTCCAATTGTTCCGAGGGTCGCTTTATATGGTAGAATTAACCATTAGAAAAGCGAGTTTGTTGGCATTATTATAGCGAAAGCCAACACGTAATGTGTGTTTGTACACTTTAAAAGCTACTATATATAGTAAGGACAGGGAAATATGGGTACAGCTGAGACTTATCAACAGATTACAAAGAAGATGGACGGTCCCTGGCGAGTTCGACCAGAAGCAGGTAATCGCGTTGGCATGTTACAAGAAATTTTGCGCTGGATGGGACATCCTGAAAGCAAGCTGCGTGTGATTCACATCGTCGGAACGAATGGTAAGGGTTCAACTGGTGTGATGTTGGCCAAAATTTTGGTTACAGCAGGGTACAAGGTTGGTCACTTTTCAACGCCAGCAATTTTGAATGATCGTGAAGTTATCACGACTAACGGCGAGATGATTAGTGAAGCTGATTTTGTCAGCAGCTACAAGCGCGTTCTAGAAGAAGTCACAGCACACGGTGGGGATGAAGATACGCTATCAAAGTTTGAGTGGTGGACACTTGTGGCTTTGGATTACTTAGCCCGTAAAGAGATGGATTTCGTGATTCTTGAAGCCGGCGTAGGTGGAGCACGTGATGCAACCAATGTGATTGAAAAGCCATTAGTCGTGGCCTTTACCAAGATTTCATATGACCACGTTGATTTGTTGGGTAACGACCTGCTCGAAATTGCACAGGATAAGGCTGGTGCTATCAAGTCAGGTGCAAGTATCGTCAATTACCCAGGCCAGGATATTGAAGTGTACCACTTGTTGCACGATAAGGCAGAAGAAGTGGGTGCAATTTGGAATCCAAACCCTAAGCCAGTGATTACGATTGTACAATCATCACCAAGCGGCTTGGTCTTGAATGCTGACCAATTCGAAGGTCTGAAGTTGTCATTGACTGGTGCGTACCAAGCGAATAACTTGAGTACGGTTTTGCAAATTGTCACGGTGCTTAAGAGTCGTGGCTTTGAAATCAAGGATGTGGATGTCGCTGAAGCATTGGCCCACGTTAAGATTCAAGGCCGTATGGAATTTGATGCGGAACGCAACATTTTGTATGATGGTGCGCACAACCCAGACGGTATTATCAGTTTGGTTGCGTCAATTCGTTCATGGCACTTGCCATTTAAGCCAGTCGTTGTTTTGGGCTTGCTAAAGGGTAAGAACTACCACGACATGTTGGAAGAATTATTGCCACACGTCGATACGGTGATTGCTGTTACGCCTGATTCTGATCGTGCCATGTCAGCTGATGAGTTGGCGGCTAAGATTGTGATGATGAGTAACGTTGACGTTGAAATCGCGGACGATCCAAGTGCTGCGATTACGTTGGCGCGTCGTGTTCGTGAATCATCAGAAGCCTTGATTCTGGTTACCGGTTCATTTTACACACTACGCGCGATTGAATCTGAAGGGATGTAATACATGTTAAAGCGATTGGTAATTGCCTCGAACAATTCACATAAGACAGCAGAAATGGTTGATTATCTGGCAGTTTTGGGTGTTGAAGCGATTAATTATCGTGACCTACATGAGCAAATTGCATTTCCAGATGAGACCACTGATGATATGGCTCAAAACGCACGTGTAAAGGCCCAAACAGTCCATGAGATTTTGCCAGACGAATATATTTTGGCAGATGATTCAGCGTTGTTTGTACCAGCGATTCCGGATCATTTTGGTGTGACGACGATGCGCGAGTTTCAAGCGCACCAATTACGTGGGGATGCGGAAATTAACGCGTATGTATTAGCGCAGTTGCCAGATGATGCTGACCGAACGGCTTATTTGCAAGCTGATTTTGTCGTCACCGCACCATCAGGCAAGACGTATTTCAGTCAAGCGCGTGGAGGTATCACGTTGGCAACTGAACCGCGTGGTGGGCGCAACGGCTTGGATGAATTAATGGTCACGGAAAATGGCATGACGTTGTCAGAAATCGATATGCCAGAGCGTGTTCATTATGCACACCGCGGTCGCGCTGCCATCATGATTTTGCAACAGCTTAAAGCAGCTGGTGAATGGCAATAATAATATAGATAATGAAGAGGAGAGATAGGATAAATGGAACTCACAGCACAACAAATTACTGAGTTGTTGGCCGATCAAGATTTATTGATTTCAGCGCCGGACTTTGATGGTGAGGTCAAGCATTTAGCCTATAATTCAAATGATGTTGAACCTGAAACGTTGCTTTTTATTAAGGGACGTTTTAAGGCTGAATATTTGACTGACGCCATCCAAAAGGGTGTTAAAGCGTTGGTCGCCCCAGAAACTTTTGTTCACGACACAACGCTACCAACGTGGGTAGTTGATGATGTGCCGGCGGCCATGAGTATTTTGAGTATGGCGTTTTACGGCTATCCACAAAACGACCTTGCTTTGATTGGTATCACAGGTACGAAGGGTAAGACATCTGCAACGTACATGGCTTACGAAATGCTACGCGTTGCAACGGACGACAAGGTTGCGTTGTCATCAACGTTGCAAGTGATTACGGGGGCTGACCCAAAGTTCCACTATCGCGCGCACTTGACGACGCCCGAGTCATTGGACTTGTTCCGTTGGATGCGTGAGGCCGTTGATAACGGTATGACGCACATGGTAATGGAAGTGTCATCACAAGCCTACAAGATGGAACGTGTTTACGGTTTGCGTTATAACGTAGGTATTTTCTTGAACATTAGTCCAGATCACGTTGGTGAAAACGAACACCCAACGTTCGAGGATTATTTGGAACACAAGATGATGTTGTTCGATCACTCAGAACAAATCATCTTGAACGCTGATTCAGACCACTTTAGCGAATTGATTGAACATGCTGAAATGGCCGTGCCACGTGATGGTATTTGGCTATATGGTCGCGAAGATGAGGATTCACCAAAGGCTGACGTTTATTACGAAACGGTCGAAGCCGACTTGCAAGGTAGCACGTTTGCGGTTCGCCAAGCTGGTCAACAAGCTGACCGTCTGGGCATTGCCGGTGAATACCACTTGGATATGCCAGGTGATTTCAACCAAGGAAACGCGGTCGCGGCGATGATTGCAGCACGTTTGACGGGGGCTGATCCCGATGCCATGCGTGAAGGACTAGAAGTTGTCAAAATTCCTGGTCGCATGCAAGTGTTGACGTCAGCTAACCACGGTACGATTTACGTGGATTATGCGCACAACTATGCATCAATCGCTGCGTTGTTGAATTTTGTTCGTCAAAACGAAACGGTTGAAAAGTTGACGATTGTCGTTGGTGCACCTGGAAACAAGGGTGTGTCACGTCGACCTGGTATTGGCCAAGCAGTCAGTGAAGGCGCCGATGTGGTCTACCTAACGAGTGATGATCCACAATTTGAAGATCCAAATGCAATTGCGGATGAAATTCAAGCGGCCATCACTAACAAGGATGTGGTGATTAACCGCGAAATGAACCGTACAATCGCGATTACCGAAGCAATTACTGCTGCCGGACCAAACGATGTGGTTGTGTTGGCAGCTAAGGGATTGGACGAATACCAGAAAATTGGTGGCGTAGATACACCATATGAAAACGACTGGGCAGTTGCACAACGCGTTGTTAACGAATTGGAAGCCTAGTTTTTAATCACAAAATTTGGTATAATATACAGAATTGCCGATAGTATCGGTGATTTTTTATGTTTAAAACAGTGAATAAATGCATTAAATGTGCAGAGATTAAAAGGGGATAGTGCCATGGCTAAGGAACCTGCAGAAAATACGTCAGAGTTCGACTTGGGTGACTTCGTTGAAGGTAAGAAGTTTGCCAACTTCGAACACGACTTTAAGGGTATCGTTGAAAAGATTTACGAGCACTCATTGTTGGTCTTGATTACTGAAAACGACCCAGAAGATACAGCGACGGTTAACGAATACAACCACCGCGCTGTTGTCCGCATGTCAGAAACTAAGATTTTGGTGAAGACGGATAATCCAGCACCACGTAAGGCTGATGAAACTGAAGAGGAAGACGAAGAAGAAATCCCTGAAGACATCAAGCTTGAAGATGATGATGCTGAAGAAGAGGAAGAAGAGGAGTAACCGATGGACTACAAGAATCAAGTGGCTCAAGCCGTCGCTGCGGTTGTGCCTGAACTAGATGAAGCAACGATTTTGTCAAAGGTTGAAGTGCCTAAGGATTCATCAATGGGTGATTTTGCCTTTCCAACGTTCTTGTTGGCAAAGGAACGCCACATGGCGCCTAACCAAATTGCAGCTGAAGTAGCTGAGGCAATCGATGCGTCAAACTTTAAGCAAGTTGAAGCTGCCGGACCTTACGTTAACTTCTTCTTGAACCAAGAAAACTTTGGTGCTGATGTGTTGCACGCTATCTTGGAAAACCAAGAATACGGTCACAACACGGATGGTGAAGCAGGACACGTAACAATCGACATGTCATCACCTAACATTGCTAAGCCAATGTCAATGGGTCACTTGCGTTCAACGGTTATCGGAAACTCATTGGCTGAAATTTCAAAGGCCAACGGTTACCAACCAATCAAGATTAACCACTTGGGTGACTGGGGTACGCAATTCGGTAAGTTGATGGTTGCCTACAAGATGTGGGGATCAGAAGCTGAAGTTAAGGCTGACCCAATCAACACGTTGGTTAAGTACTACGTGCGTTTCCACGAAGAAGCTAAGGAAAACCCAGCATTGGATGATGAGGGTCGCGCTTGGTTTAAGAAGTTGGAAGACGGTGATGAGGAAGCTCGCCAATTGTGGTCATGGTTCCGTGAAGAGTCATTGAAGGAATTCATGGAGCTTTACGAGACGTTGGATATCGAGTTTGACTCATTCAACGGTGAAGCTTTCTACAACGACAAGATGGACGGCGTTATCGACAAGTTGAAGGAAGAAGGCTTGTTGGTTGAGTCTCAAGGTGCACAAGTTGTTAACTTGGATAAGTACAACTTGAACGTTGCCATGATTCAACGTACTGACGGTGCCACTTTGTACATGACGCGTGATTTGGCTGCTGCCATCTTCCGTAAGAAGAACTATAACTTCGTGAAGTCATTGTACGTCGTTGGTGGTGAGCAACGTGAGCACTTCATGCAAATGAAGGCCGTGTTGAAGGAAATGGGTTACGAGTGGTCAGATGACGTTGAGCACATCCCATTTGGTTTGATTACTGTCGATGGAAAGAAGCTTTCAACGCGTTCAGGACGCATCATCTTGTTGAAGGATGTTTTGAAGGATTCTGTTGAATTGGCTTTGGAGCAAATCGAAGAGAAGAATCCAACTTTGGCAAACAAGGAATTGGTTGCCCACGAAGTTGGAACGGGAGCCGTTGTGTTCCACGATTTGATGAACGAACGTATCGGAAACTTCGACTTTAAGTTGGAAGAAGTGGTTCGTTTCGAAGGTGATACTGGTCCATACGTTCAATACGCAAATGCCCGTGCACAATCAATCTTGCGTAAGGCGGGTAACCCTGAACTTGATTTGTCAGATGTTGTCATCACTGATGAGAACGTTTGGGAGACTGAAAAGTTGTTGGGTGACTTTAACGATGTTGTTCGTCGCGCATGGCGTGATCGCGAACCATCAGTTATCGCAAAGTACGCTTTGAACTTGGCTCGTACGTTCAACAAGTACTACGCTAACTCAAAGATTTTGGCAGACGACGGTCAATTGAACGCACGTTTGGCTTTGGTTACGGCTGTTTCACAAGTCTTGACTGAGTCATTGCGTTTGTTGGGTGTTAAGGCGCCAAAGGAAATGTAATTAAGATTAAGGCAGTTGATTTCATTTATGAAGTCGACTGCCTTTTTTCATGTATGATGGGTATTAATGAAACGAAGTGGGGGAGTACCAGCCCAAGATGCTTTATCACAACAAGTCTCAAAGACTATGAAAAAACTCGGCTTCAAATTTGTTGGTCCGGTTACCGTTTATTCATTTTTGCAAGGTGCCGGATTAATCAATGATCACGAAGTTACGTGTGCCTTCCATGATGTATACTGAAATAATCAAATAGTTGGGGGATAAGTATGACTACAAGGCTGTTGTGTCGTTTAGCGGGGGTAAGGACTGTACGTTAGCGCTCTATCGCGCTTTGCAATCCGGGTATGAAGTACAACGACTTTTTACAACGATGAATGCAGAAAATAATCGGTCGTGGGTTCATGGTACACATCGAAATGTGTTGACCAAGATTGGTGATGCATTGGGGCTACCAATCGATGTTGTGCCCACAAATTTTTGGACGGCTGACTACGCGACTGATTTCGAAAAGCAATTGGCAACATATAGGGTGGCGGGCATTACCACGGTTATTTTTGGTGATATTGACTTTGAACAGAATCGCCGTTGGTGTGAAGAGCGATGCGAACATGTTGGTTTAGCTTCGGTGTTTCCGCTTTGGCAAACTAATCGTGAAACGTTAGCGTATGAGTTTGTGGATGCTGGGTTTAAAAGTTTAGTGACAGTTGTTGATACGAAACAATTACCTAGTAAGTTTCTAGCAACCACACTTTCAAAGCAAACGTTAGACGAAATTGCTGCAACCGGGGCGGATATGTGTGGTGAAACTGGTGAATATCATACCGTGATATTTGATGGGCCACTCTTTAAGCACTCAGTAGAGTTGATTCTTGGTGAACAAAAGGAACTACATAATGGGTATTTGGTTCAGGACGTTTCATAGTTAAAGTTACATTTTAGTTAGGTATATCACACCATAAACCGGCAGTGTAAATTTTGTTACAAAATCCGAGAAAGCGCGTTTTTACTGATATAATTATTTTTGTTGTTTTTTAGCAAATAAAAAATTAAAAGTAAAAATGTATTTCAGGAGAGAAAGACATGGAAGTCTACGTATTAGCAACGGTGGTTATTATCGTTGCCCTGATTTTTGATGGGGTTAACGGATTCCACGATGCGGCGAATGCAATCGCTACGGCTATTACAACGGGTGCCTTGAAGGCGAAGACAGCAATCATTATGGCTGCTGTCATGAACTTGATTGGTGCTTTGATGGGAACGGCCGTTGCTGCGGTTATCGCACGTGACATCGTTGATATGACGCAGGTGAGCGCCGAGCAACAATTGTTCTTGGTTATTGCTGCTTTGCTTGGTGCAATTGGTTGGAATTTGATTACTTGGTGGTTCGGTCTACCATCTTCATCAACTCACGCCATTATTGGTGGATTGATGGGAGCTGGTTTGGCCGAACAAATCGCTGGTAACAACGTACACATTAAGTTGGCTAAGGTCGTTGAAAAGGTTATCGATCCGATGGTGTTGTCACCAGTTGTTGGATTCGGACTAGCGCTACTAATCATGGTGATTTTGAACAAGATCATCAAGAAGGCTAACTTGAAGGAAACGGATAAGTACTTCCGCACGGCACAAATTTTCACGTCAGCGTCATTGGCGTTGGGACACGGTTTGCAAGACGCCCAAAAGTCAATGGGATTGATGTTTATGGCGGCTGCCCCAGTTGGATTCTTTGGTATTAAGCCAGGGCAAACGGAAATTCCATTCCAAATTATCTTGATGGCATCTTTGGCCATTTCAGTTGGAACAATGGCCGGTGGACAACGTATCATTCACACGTTGGGAAGCAAGATTACAATTTTGAGCCCACAAAAGGGATTCGTTGCTGAAGCTGTTTCATCAGCAGTGTTGTTCATCTCTGCTTACTTCGTTCACGCACCAATTTCAACGACGCACACGGTTACGTCAGCAATCGCTGGTACGGGTGCTTCTGACGATATTCGCGCCGTGAAGTGGGGTACGTTGAAGAACATTGTGATGGCTTGGATCATTACAGTGCCATCAGCCGGATTGATTGGTTTCATGTTTGAAGAAATCTTCCGTATGCTATTTATGTAATTAAACATGTAGGACGCTACTTGCCAGCAGGCGGGTAGCGTCTTTTTCATTACCGCCCGAACTTAAGGCAGAAAACCGAAAAACCTGTATAATTAAACTTATATATGCAAAAAAAGAAGGATTGAAAACCATGGCATTAAAGAAGCAAGAACGCCAAGCGTTGATTTTGGATATTTTGTCACGCGAGGTGATTGATTCACAAGAAGGTTTGATGAACTCGTTACAAGCGGCTGGCATTGAAGTCACGCAAGCAACCGTTTCACGCGACATCAAGGAAATGCGCATTGTTCGTCGCGCTGACGGATCAGGTCGTCCACGTTATCAAGTGATGTCAGATGCGCCAGTTGTTGATAGTGAACAAGTTCAAAAGGGCTTTGCCGAAACAGCTGTGTCGGTGACGCGCGTTGAATTTATGACGGTCGTGAAGACGACACAAGGTAACGGAAACCGTTTGGCAGCTTTGATTGACGCGGCAAACTTGTCAGAAGTCATTGCCACGTTGGCTGGTCACAACACGATTTACGTGACTAGCCCATCTGCAGAGGACGCTGAGAAGTTAGCACAACGCTTTACAAATTGGATGCAATAATATGATGACGCGAATGAAAGCATTTTTCGCGTGGATACGACGCAAGTTTGGACCGTTTTGGACACGGTTCCAAATTAATCGTTGGATAGGTGTTTTGATTCTGACGGGTATCTTGGTGATTAGTGTTCTCGGAACCTTTGAAGCTAAGACGACCGACGTGTCAGACCTAAAAACGCGCCTGCAATCATCCACCGAAATATACGATGTAAAAGATAATAAGGCGGGCTCAATTGCCGGTCAAAAGGGGACGTATGTCTCATTTAATAAGATTTCACCGAATGCTGTGAATGCTGTTTTAGCAACTGAGGATCGTAATTTCTATCATGAACCAGGATTCTCAGTGACGGGTATGGCCCGTGGTGCATTGACGACAGTTTGGTACCGTATTCGTGGTATCAATGCGTCAGCTGGTGGCTCGACCATTACGCAACAGTTGGTTAAGAATGCGTTCCTGACGCAAAACCAAACCATCACGCGTAAAATCCGTGAATTGTTCTTAGCGATTCAGGTTGAAAAGGAATACTCAAAGCACGATATCTTGGCGATGTATTTGAATAATGCATATTTCGGTCAAGGTGTCTGGGGAATTCAAGATGCGTCACTGAAGTATTTCGGGGTTAACGCTTCGGATTTGTCAGTGACACAAGGTGCTATGCTGGCGGGGATGTTGCAATCACCGAACGGCTATGACCCATTGAATTATCCAAAGAATGCGTTGAATCGTCGTAATCAAGTTTTGCAAAACTTGGTGAATGACAAGAAGTTGAGCCAATCAGAAGCTGATCAATATGCAGCAACTGCCATTGGCGCATCTGATCACAACGTCGATAATTCGAACTATAACTATCCATATTTCTTCGACGCGGTTATTGATGAGGCCATTAACAAATATGGCTTAACCGAATCAGAAATTTTGAACGATGGGTATAAGATTTATACGACATTGAATCAAACCGACCAACAAAACTTGCAAGCCGATTATGAGACTAGCTGGTTGAACCCAATTGGTGGGGATTCACAGGCTGCGTCAGTCGTTATGGATGCGAAAACTGGTGGGGTGCGTGCCGTTGTTGGTGGGCGTGGCGAACACGTCTTCCGTGGCTTCAACCGCGCAACGAGCATGTATCGTTCACCTGGTTCAACGATTAAGCCAATTGTTGATTATGCGCCTTCGCTATCACGTGGTTTCTCATATGATTCTGAATTGAAGAATGAGAAGACAAGTTTTGGAACGAATGGTTATTCACCATCGAATTATGCGGATTACACCAGTGAAGATGTCCCAATGTATGTCGCACTTGAAAACTCATACAACATTCCAGCTGTTTGGTTGCTTGATCAAATGGGCGTCTCTGTTGGATATAACGCAGGAATTAAGGCAGGGTTGCCATTGAAGAAGTCTGACAAGAACTTGGCCATGGGAATCGGTGGTCTACAAAAGGGCGTGACGCCTTTGCAAATGACCCAAGCTTACACAAGTTTTGCCAACGATGGGGTGATGAGTCAAAGTCACTTCATTACGAAGATTGTGGATTCTTCCGGCAAGGTGATTGTCAAAGCGAAGGAAAAGCAAACACGTCTTTGGTCAAAGAAGGTTGCTGATGAGATGACGTCAATGATGATGGGCGTTTACACGAACGGAACTGGTAAGGCAGCTGATCCATACGGTTACACAGTGGCTGGAAAGACTGGAACAACCGAGGTAACGGGAAGCGATTCAACGGCAACGAACGCTACGGACTCATGGGCAATCGCCTACACACCTGATGTGGTGGTTACAACGTGGACGGGTTACGATTCATCGGCTAACGGTGAATCGATTCCAGTCTCACTTGGTATGACAGCTGGACCGCTGATGAAGACGACTTTGGAGCAAGTGATTCCAAATACTGATCAAACCGCATTCGGCGTTAAGAGTGTGCGTCAAAAGATGAGCACCGTAACGGGCGATAGCGGTAAGAGTAGTGGTAGTTCATCATCAAATGGTTTCTCAAACGCCATTGATGGTATTCAATCAGACATCAAGGATGGTGCGAGCCAAGCATGGTCAAACGTGAAGGACGGTGCGCATGCGGCATGGTCAGGTATTCAAAGTCTGTTTGGTAATTAGCCCCCAAAGTATGCGATAATGGATATACTAATTTAAAGAAGGATATTAATTAATATGATTAACATTTATGACAACGTAAACGCAGTTGCTGCTGATTTGCGTGAGACGGCACAATACAAGACTTTGCGTGATGCAGTTGAAGCATTGAACGCCGACGCAGCTGTTAAGGATGTGTTCCAACGCTTCCAAGCTGCCCAAATGCAAATCAATCAAGCCATGCAAGCTGGTCAAGAACCAGAAGCTGCGCAAGTTGCAGAATGGCAAGAAATTGCTGGTGAGATGGACAAGCACGATGCTTTGAAGAAGATGATGGAAGCTGAGCAAGCTGTTAACCAATTGTTGATGGAAATCAACAACATCATCACGAAGCCAATCGCTGAATTGTACGGCCAAGACTAATAGCTATGACAAAGGCGTCGCAAATTTTGCGACGCCTTTTCTTGTGGGCAAAAGAAAAGAGCCGAGTAACAAAAAGTTACTCAGCTCAATTCGATAACCAGACTTTTGACATTATCTCCATCGGCTAACGGTCGTACCGTTATTTCCTGGATTTAAGAGTAACATTAGCTATCCAGGAAAGCAACCAATGTCTTAGCTGGCTACGATAATCAGTACTGCTTTTTATTAAGAAACAACGTTAGGTATTTCCTAATATTGACTAATCAGGGATAATAGAACACAAAGACTTTAAGAGGAGTGGTGGACCGCATGAAATTTATTCACGCAGCCGATTTGCACTTGGGTAATCCGTTTGTGGGGTTGGCCAATGTGCCCGCATGGCTACAAAATAATTTGCAAACGGCCAGTGAAACGGCGTTGGCTCGCTTGGTTGATGACGCCATTGCGGAATCAGTGGACTTCGTTTTGTTGGCTGGTGATTTGTTCGATACGACAACACCTGACACACGCGCGCAATTGACGTTGGTGACGGCTTTGCAACGCTTGGATGAAGCGAACGTTCCAGTCGTGATGGGCTTTGGTAATCATGACTTCGTGCAAGATTGGCATTCCTTACCAGTTTGGCCGGCGAATGTCACAGTTTTGCCTGCTGACATCACGACAACGCAGTTAACGACAACGAATGGTGAGCAAGTTGCTATCACCGGGTTCTCATACACAACGCGTCATATTACTGAAAATATGGCGATTAAGTTCCCGAACAAGCTGCCCGGCGTGGCATTCCACATCGGGATGTACCACGGATCTGTTGGCCAAGATGGCACAGGTGATTATGCGCCGTTCAGCTTAGGCGATATGCAGGCACATCACTATGACTATTGGGCATTAGGACACATTCACGTACGGCAAACATTGCAAACAGAACCGTTTGTTGGGTATTCAGGTAGCTTGCAAGGACTTAACCGTAACGAAAGCGGGGCCAAGGGTTACTACTTGGTTGAAAATCAAGGGACGCATTTGGTGCCGGAATTTACGCCAGTCGCACCGATTGTGTGGACGGCCCATGACGTAATGTTGACAGGTGATTTAAATACTGCAGTTGCTCAAATTCGTCGTGAACTAGGGACGCCAGAAGAATTTGAATTGGTGTCATTAACTGTTAAGACTGATGAGCCACAATTATTATCAATGATTGAAAACGGTCAATTGTTGGCAGCGTTGACGCGTGCATCACAGTCGAATGATGCGTTCTATGTGTTTGATGTTCGGCTAGATAGCACGCCACTAAAGGCGACATTGCCAGCAGTAGATCAACATTATTGGGATGAGACGGCTGATACGGTGTTTGATTTTGAAACATTGCAACGCTTGGGCTTGAAGCAGGTGACTGACGCTTCAATTTTGACGGCATTTTTGTCAGCTGACATGATGGCCGAAATCAAAGAAGCCGTCGAAACAAAATTACGTGTTGCGGAACAAGGAGGCCAGACGGATGTGGATTAAAAATGCAACCATTGTCGGATTTGGTCAATGGCAGCAACAACGGTTTGATTTCGTGGATGGCTTACAAGTTATTCAAGGACTGAATGAAGCGGGTAAGACGACGTTGCATCAATTCTTGTTGGGGATGTTGTTCGGCTTTCCACAAGCTAAAGGACGCAAGGTCAATACTTACGAACCGCTTGAGCAAGGGCCTTACGGTGGTCATCTGCAGTTTGAAGTAGATGGCACAACGTATGAACTAACCCGTTTGGGACGTACACAAACCACGACGCGCTTGGTAGCGATTGACACGCAACAAGAATTTGCGGACCCAGAGGGGATGTTATCGGAGCTGTTGGGACCAGTTGATCGTGACTTGTACCAAGCGGTGTTCAGTTTCGATCAGGATGCGCTGACGCAAATCTTTGCGCTACGTCCTGATGAATTTGCGGAACACTTGCGCTTGCTGGCAACGCCGGGGTCGGAGCAATGGTTAGCAATTGCAAATCAATGGGAGCAAGAGGCGGTGAGCCGATTTGGTGTCACGAAAACAGCTCGTCGCCCGATTAACGAAGCGCTACAAACATTGCAGACAGCGCAAGATAACTTACAAACAGCTATTGCAGCGCGACCATCTTTGCGTGCTTTGTCTGAACAACAGCAGGCTGCGCAAGCCCGGTTGGCCACGCTAACTGAACGCCAACGCAATCTATCAACCGATTTGTCATCACAGGCTAAGCAACAACAACTGGTACCAATTTACCAACGTTGGCAACAGCTCACGGCGCAACTTGCAGATGCACCGGAGCCGATTGATACTCGCTTAGCTGATGAGGCCGAGCAGGTGCAACAACAATTGCTGGCGCTAGAAACAGTATCAGTTGAAGCAACTGTTTCTGATGAACAATTAGATGATGCGACCCAAGCGGTTAATGCGTTGGATCAATTGAATCAACAACAACGTGAAGCTGCCCGTCGCCAAGCTGACATTCAAAACCAAACGAGTTTGTTGTTAGCAAAGTACCGTTGGCAAGTCTTTCCACCAGAACTCACGCCATTCCAAGTCAACCAATTACAAGGTGGCCCACAAATTGCCGTATCTGGGCAATATCAGCGCGCCGGTATTGGTGCAATTGCGTTTGGAATCGTTGCCGGGCTAGGCTTGATTCTTGGCCACCAAGTTTTGCCGGGAATCTTGGCGATTATTCTATTGGGTGCCATCGGGGCATTCCTATTCTTCAAGTTGCCTAAGCGCGTAACCGCATCGACTGATTTACCAGCCGAATATGGTGATATGACACCAGAAATGGTGTTGAATGCCCAGCCTGACGTCCGTTTGGGTCACCAAATGGCTCAGCAATTAGCTGATTTGATGGCTGCGCAACAGGCGATGATGCCACAACACAAGGCTTTGGAAGAAAAGCTCGCTTGGTTGGGATATCAATTGTCTGAAAGCGATTATCGTCAAAAGTTGGCTGAGTTACGGGCGAATAACCGCACGGCCGACCAGCAAGTGGTGCAAAAGGCGAAACTTCAACAACGTTTGAATGAGCTACTGCAAGTTTTGGGCGTCACATCAGTTGGCGAACTGTTGCAACAACGCGAACTGGCAACACGCACGCAAGCCATGATGCAAGAAGCTGATTTGTTGCGTGAACAACTTGGGGATGCTGATTTGAATGCTTTGGCCACTGCCAGTGAGACGGTTGATGATACTGATCCATCGGCAGTGACGTTACGTTTGCAAGAAGAAGTGAATGAGGTGCAACAAACGTTGGCCCGTTTGGAAGCTCAACAACAACGTTTGATGACGGATACGTCAATTGAAACGCAACAACAGCAAATTGCGGACCAAACGGCGGCTATCACAGCTGATTTGAAGTCGTATTTCGTGAACCGTTTGGCTAACGAATGGGTTGCTAAAACGTTGGATGCCGCCATCGGTGATCGATTCCCACAATTGATTCACTATGCCGGCGATTTGTTGCAACGCTTAACGCAAGGAAACTATACGCAAATTTCACAAACAAAGACTTTAATTAAAGTAATGCGTCATGATGGTGCAATCTTTAATGTCAGTCAGTTATCGAAGGGTGCAGCGGAACAAGTTTATGTTGCTTTGCGCTTAGCATTCGTGCAAGCAGTCAAGGAAAGCATTCAGTTGCCACTGTTAATTGATGATGCGTTTGTTGATTTCGATCGTGAACGACGCCAAGCCATGATTGATATGTTGCAAGAAATGGCAGGCAACCAACAACAAGTCTTGTACTTCACGGCACACCAAGTCGCTGCGAACCATGTGTTGGATTTGAATGAACTAAAGGGGGCTTCGAAATGACAGAAGCAAAACAACTAAAAGAATATCAAGTTGATGAACGCATGGAGATTTACGTCTTGTTGAAGGAAGTTGATCCGCGTGTAACGCAACAAGGCAAGCGATACTTGGCAGTTTCGGTTGCGGACCGTTCAATGGAAATCCGCGGCATGAAGTGGGATGCAACACAAGAAGAAGCGAACACATTGAAGAATGGCATGGTCGTCTTTATGACAGCAGTTCGCCAAGTTTATCAAGACAAGCCTCAATTAAAGGTCTTGTCATTGCGCCCAACGCATGCTGGTGAACCACAAGATCCGGCTGACTTTATGAGTGCGGCCCCAATGAAGGCCTCTGAAATGGAAGAAGAAGTCTCAGCGATTTTGTTCCAAATCACGAATGCCACTTGGCAACGTATCGTGCGTCACTTGATTGCCAAGTACCACGACCAGTTCTACAAGTATCCAGCAGCTAAGAGTAATCACCACGCATTTGCGGGGGGCTTGGGTTTCCACACACTTTCAATTGTGCACTTGGCGCAAGCGGTGGTGAAGCAATATCCTGGCTTGGATGCTAGTTTGCTGTACGCTGGTGCTTTGCTCCACGATTTGGGTAAGGTCATCGAATTAACGGGGCCAATCGCCACGCAATATACGACGGCCGGAAACCTGATTGGACATATCGTCTTGATCGATGAGCAAATTGTCTTAGCTGCCAATGAAATGAACATGGATTTATACAGCGAAGAAATGTTGTTGTTGCGTCACACCGTTTTGGCGCACCATGGCTTGATGGAGTACGGTTCACCAGTTCGCCCAGTCGTTAAGGAAGCAAACATTTTGCACCAACTGGATGAATTGGATGCCAATATCCAAAGTTTTGATAATGCATTGGCTGAAACCGAACCAGGTGAGTTTTCACAACGTCAATGGGCGTTGGATAACCGCGCGATTTACAAGCCAACAAAATAAACTAAATAGTATGTATAAAGAATGTATGAAGCATAATTGTGACGCTTTTTACATTCTTTTTTTTAGTAGAATGTACCAGTACAGGGATAATGAGAAAAACATTTTCGCCGAAAACGTTTGCATTGTGAAAGGTTTTTACATAAAATAGTAAAGTACTATTCAGAAGTAATTAAGATTAGTGAAGATTTGAGAGGTCTTACAATGGAATACTTGATCGGAGTTGACTTGGGGACAACGTCAACTAAGGCTGTTTTGTTTGACACTGAAGGGCATGTTATTGCCAGTGCCAACAAGGGTTACAAGCTTTACCGTGACGAACCAGACATGGCCGAAGAGGACCTAAACGAGATTTGGGAAGCCTTCGTTGATGCTATGACTGAGGTCGTTCGCGGCGCAAACGGCGGCAAGATTTTGGGTGTATCATTCAGTTCTGCAATGCACTCATTGATTGCCTTCGACAAGGATTGGCAACCATTGACACGTGTTATCACTTGGGCTGATACGCGCGCTGTTAAGTACACGGAAGAGTTGAAGTCAACTGGCTTGGGCCAAGAGATTTACAGCAAGACGGGTACACCAATTCACCCAATGGCGCCTTTGTCAAAGATGTTGTGGTTGAAGAACGAAAAACCAGACATCTACAACAACGCTGCGCACTACTTGGGAATTAAGGAATACTTGTTCAACCGTTTGTTCGGTGCCAACAAGATGGATATTTCAATTGCTTCAGGAACGGGTATGTTCAACATCTTCAACTTGGATTGGGATGAGCAAGCCCTAGAAGTAACTGGTATCAAGAAGGAGCAAATGCCACAACCAGTTGAGCCATACGAGATTGAGCGTGGCATGGTTGCGGAATACGCTGCTGTCATGGGCTTGGATGTCGACACACCATTCGTTTATGGTGCTGGTGATGGTCCTTTGTCAAACTTGGGTGTTAACGCTGTGCAACCTGGTGTTGCCGCTGTGACGATTGGTACGTCAGGTGCCATCCGTGTCGTAACTGACGCACCTAAGATTGATCCAAAGGGACGTACGTTTACGTATGCCTTGGACAAGGATCACTGGGTTGTCGGTGGACCAGTTAACAACGGTGGAGATGTCTTCCGTTGGGCCCGCGACAAGATGTTTGACGCCGAGAAGTCAACGGCTGCCTTGATGGGTGTTGATACGTACGACTTGTTGACGGAAATCGCCTCAAAGATTCCTGCCGGAGCCGATGGTTTGCTATTCCACCCATACTTGGGTGGTGAGCGTGCCCCAATCTGGGATGCCAACGCACGTGGTTCATTCTTCGGATTGACGCACAACCACACGCGTGCCCACATGGTACGTGCCGTGCTAGAAGGTATCATCTTCAACATCTACATGGTTGCTTTGGCCCTTGAAGAAGTTGTTGGTGACTTGAAGTCAGTTCAAGCAACTGGTGGATTTGCTCGTTCAGCTTTGTGGCGTCAAATGACGGCCGACATTTTCGAGCAACCAGTTACGGTGCCAACGGCCTTCGAGTCAGGTGCTTTGGCCGCTACGGTTATGGCACAAAAGGCTTTGGGAATGGTTGACAGTTTGGATGTTATCGGCGACATGGTCGGTGATTCAAACACGTACGATCCAAACCCAGAAAACTACGAAGCTTACCGTGAGTTGACGCCAATCTTTATTCGTTTGGCACGTCAATTGCAAACGGAGTACGCAAACATTGCGAACTTCCAACGTAAGCACGTAAACAAGGGCGACAAGTAGTCCTGAGCGAAAAGCAAATAAAAAATAAAATATTGCTCACAGTGCATGACAATCTGCCGGTACTGTGAGCAATCGTTTTTAATAGATATTTTACCTACTTAAGGAGTAATTAAACGATGGAATTCGTTATGTTGGCAATTTCAATTTTGATTTTGCTTGTTTTGATTGTTAAGTTCAAGTTGAACACGTTCGTATCATTGGTTGTTACGGCATTTATCTTGGCATTGCTATTGGGTATGAACCCAATGGATGTTCCAAACGCTGTTTTGGGTGACCAAGGTATGGGTAATATCTTGGGTTCAAACTCAGTTATCTTCATCTTCGGTGGAATGATCGGTCGATTGGTTGCCGATGCCGGTGGTTCATACCGAATTGCTAAGACGTTGATTAACTGGTTTGGTATCAAGCGTTTGCAATGGGCTGTTTTGATTGCCTCATTCATCATCGGAATCTCAATGATCTTCGGTGTTGGAATGGTGCTTTTGATTCCTATCGTATTCGCGGTTGCCATCGAAGCCGGTGTGCCATTGCTTTACTTGGGTATTTCAATGACGGCTGCCTTGTCATCAGCACAAGGATTCTTGCCTCCACAGCCAGCTCCAACGGCCGTGGCTATGTCATTGGGTGCTAACATTGGTTTGACGTTGATTCTTGGTTTGATTGTGTCAGTTATTACGGCCGTTGTTGCGGGTCCTTTGTTCACGAAGTTGGCTCAAAAGTACGCCCCTGACGCATTCCAATTTAAGACGGAAATCAAGGCTGTTGGTGAAGTTAAGGAATACGAGTTGGACAAGACGCCATCATTCTTCTTGTCAGTTATCACGTCAGTATTCCCATTGATCTTCATGATCATCGCAACGGTTTACAAGATGATCTACACGGGTGGTGTTACGCCAAAGAACCCATCAAACTTCGATAAGGTTGTTGAGTTCTTGGCAACGCCAGCTGTTGCTATGACGATTGCTTTGATCTTTGCCATCTTCTCAATGGGTGTATGGCAAAAGAAGTCAGCACAATCAATCGGTGCATCATTGAACAACGGTATGAGCGCAGTTGCTGGTATCTTGTTGATCGTCGGTGGTGGTGGAGCATGGCGTGGTGTCTTGGTAAACGGTGGTTTGTCAGACAAGGTTGCCTCATTGTTCTCAGCTAACGGTCACATGTCAGCTATCACGGTGATTATCTTCGCCTGGGCTGTTGCTGCCGTATTGCGTATCTCAGTTGGTTCAGCAACGGTTGCCGGTATGACGGCTGCTGGAATCGTATTGTCAATCGTGCAATCACAAAACAACCCAACGTTGTCAGTTTTGGTTGCTTTGGCAATCGGTGCCGGATCATTGATCGCATCACACGTTAACGACGCTGGATTCTGGATTTTCCAAGAATTCTTCGAGTTGTCAATCAAGCAAACGTTCCAAATCTGGACTGTTTTGGAAACGATTATTTCATTGACAGGTATGGTTGTTATCTTGGCAATGGCAATGATCTTGCTATAACAAAATAAACATTCAATTAAGGCTCACATGGCATTTGCTGTGTGGGCCTTTTTGGTTGTGAGTGTTGTGCTAGCGCACAAATCGTTTTGGAACGAGCCGGAGCGGTGTTCCGTCCTGCTGAATTAGCTGGTGGCGACGGGAACCTGCTCTTCCTAAGCCCTGGCGTATTTCCGCGCCTGCCGGCTTGAAATTCACCCTGACTAAGGAATCTCTAGTTTCCCTTCCTTCGCTTTAATCACCGGCTAATACAGCAGGAGCTCCACACCGCTCCAACTCGCCCCAAAACGATAGCAGCCAAGTGGTGCTTGTCTGTATGAGATTTACATCTACGGGTTAATAAATAGGGGAAGTATCTATTGCCTTAGTGAATCGTGGATGACACAGGAAATAGGTTGAGAATATCTTGGCTGCTAGCATGTGGGTTGGTTGGGGTGGTGGTGCGGAGCTCCTGCGATATTAGCCGGTGACCAAGCAAGGAAAGGAGCACCAATTATCACTTAGCAACAGTGGATTTCGAGCCGGCAGGCGATGAAACACGCTGAGGCTTAGGGAGAATGGGACTCCGTTGCCACCAGCTTATATTGCAGGACGGAGCACCGCCACCCCAACCAACCCACATGCTTCGGCGCGTAAGCGACGACCCAAAATCAACATTAATTTATAAATTTAAAAATATGTAGAACTCAACGTAAGAAGCAATATCTCGTATAAAAAGCAAGCCAAAAAATAGGACTTTTTTTATTCTGGTATCCCAACAATGAAATACCGCTGATGAAAAATTTAATGGACTTATTACCCGCAAGCGCTTACAAAAGGTGTGCAATATTTAAGTTGACTTATGTAATCGGTTTCATAAGTGGGACGCATTTGAGATATTTTTTAATTGAGAAGGGGTAAGACGAGATGCTTACATTACTCGCTGGCCTAACTACTGATCCTAAGACAGGATTATTCCAATGGATGACAAACGGCTTTAACGTTTGGCCATTCTTGATTTTGGTGATTGTATTGCATTATTGTTATTTTTGATTTTGAAGGCAAAGATTAACACATTCGTTGCGTTGATCATTACTTCAATTTTGGTCGCCTTGGGCTTGGGAATGAACCCAGCCGGAATCGCTGATGCCTTGAAGAATGGTATCGGTGGTACGATGGGTGAGTTGGTCATTGTCTTTGGGTTTGGATCGATGATCGGTCGCTTGGTTTCGGATGCTGGTGGATCATACCGCATCGCCTCAACTTTGATTAACAAGTTTGGTAAGTCAAAGTTGCAATGGGCGGTTGCTGGTGCATCATTCATCATCGGAATTTCATTGCTATTTGAAGTTGGTTTGGTCGTTTTGATTCCTATCGTCTTCACAATCGCTTTGGAAGCCGGTGTGTCATTGCTTTACTTGGGAATCCCAATGGCCGCTGCCTTGTCAGCTGCGCAAGGATTCTTGCCACCACAGCCATCACCAACTGCAGTTATGAACGCATTGGGTGCTAACATCGGTGTCGTATTGATGTACGGTATCATCGTTGCCATCGTCGCAATATTGGTTGCTGGACCTTTGTTTATACGTTTGATTCAAAAGGTTGAGCCAAAGGCATTTAAGATTACTAAGAAGCTTGATGCTATTGGTGAAGTTAAGACCTTTAAGTTGGAAGACACGCCATCATTTGGTTTGTCACTTGTTACGTCATTGATGCCTGTGTTCTTCATGTTGATTTCAACGATTTACACGTTGGCTCACAACGGCGGAAAGCAAGTTTACAGTGGTATGGTTGGTGATGCAGCCTGGAAGGCTTTGACGCCTGCTGCACAACACGGTTACTTGATTGACCCAACGGTGCTTGATCGCATCATCGCCATGCTTGGTAACCCAGTTATCGCCATGGTTATCGCAATGGCCTTTGCTATCTGGTCAATGGGACCAAAGCAAGGACGTACGATGGGTGAAGTTGGTTCATCAATGTCAGAAGCTTTGAAGTCAATCGCTAACTTGTTGATGGTTATCGGTGGTGGAGCTGCCTTTAAGGGTATCTTGACTGCTGGTGGTATCTCAACTGCCATTGCTTCAGCATTCTCACACACGTCATTGTCACCAATCATCTTTGCATGGTTGATTGCCGTTATCTTGCGTGTCTCAGTTGCATCAGCTACGGTTGCTGGTTTGACGACTGCCGGAATCGTCGCACCATTGGTTGCTAACCAAACGGCTGTTAACCCAGCCTTCGTGGTATTGGCAATCGGTGCCGGTTCATTGGCTGCTTCACACGTTAACGATGCCGGATTCTGGATGTTCAAGGAATTCTTTGACTTGGATGTGCCACAAACGTTGAAGATTTGGACAGTGCTTGAAACAATTATTTCAGTTGTTGGATTGATTGTTATCTTGATTTTGTCAGCATTGTTCTCATAAAATTTTACTTACTTCTGACGTCAATTCATAAAAAGCGCAAACTTTAATCGAAGTTTGCGCTTTTTTATTTGTAAATATAAACATATTAAATATTTCACAAACTAAATGATTCAGGGAGAGTATCATGATGATTTGGCATAATAAAGGGGTCCGATGGGTGTGGTACAACCTGACGGGCATTCTGTTTGTTTTGTACCTTTTGCACTATACAGCGCCCGTGTTGAATACATGGAGTGTTGTTGTCTTATTAGTTGGTATGGCAGCAGTTAGCGTATTTATGTTTGTATCTGAATATATGCGTTTACATCCGGTGAGCGCAGAGACATCGGAAGAAGCTGACGATCAAGGAAATTGAGTTGGTAAAATAGGACGCAGAAGTTTATACTTATAGTATTAGTTTCTGCACAAATTATTCGTTACTATGACGAGTTCGCAGACTCCAATTGTACGACAATAAAAAAACAAGCGCGTTCATTACCAGCGCGCTTTTAGTTTGGAAAAGAAGGTATGTCAGTGACTACAGTAACCGTTCAACCTGGCGTTTTTCTGCATATTTTGCCAACTCAGCAATTTGCAACGACAAGAATATTAATTAACTTTACCAGCCAACATGACGTGGCTTCTTTGGGAGGTCGTGTGTTGGCAAGTAACATGCTTGAAACAGCTTCACAAAAATATCCCTCACAAACCGCTTTGGCGCGTGTCCTAAGCGACTTATATGGGGCATCATTCGGCACTGATGTTCTGAAGACAGGTGCTTTGCACACACTACGCTTACGTATGACGTTGGTGCATGATGATTTTGCAACGGATTCACAGAGTTTGTTGCGTGATGGCTTTGCGTTTATTCGCGAGATGATGTGCAACCCATTGGGTGATGCCGAACAAGGCTTCGATCCAACTGTTTTTGAACGTCAACGTGAAATTGCGTTAGATGAAATTGCTGGACTGCAAGAAGAAAAGCCATTCTATGCGGCTCGCCAAGCAATTAATGCTTATTTCACTGATCCAGTGCAGGCCGTACCAGCTTACGGTACAACTGAAATTCTTGAAAAGGTTTCACCAAAAGAAGCGTGGGATGCTTGGCAGGATACGATGGCGCACGATCGTGTTGATATTATCGTATTGGGTGACGTGGACACAGCAACGGTTGAACAAGCAGTGGCACAATTGCCATTGGAACCACGTGCCATTGCTGGTAATCCTTACTATGAGCAAGACTTATTCCCAGCTGTGAAGCGCACGGTGGAACTAGATAAGGTGAATCAAGCACGTTTGATCTTGGCTTATCAATTGAAGCTGGAACAGACTAACCGTTTCCAAGGTTTCGTCTTTAATGCCTTGTTTGGTGGACTTGCCGTTTCACGTTTGTTTATGAACGTGCGTGAGACAGCTGGTTTGGCCTACTCGATTTATTCTGACTACAATCCGTACACCGGTTTGTTGATGGTGGAATCAGGTGTTGATCACGTCAAATTGGTTGAAGCCGAGGAACGTATCGATGCTGAATTGACACGTTTGCAAACGGAACTCGTAGGTGATGATGAGTTAAACATGATTAAGCGTCTGATGAAGGCTGATTATGTTGTCTCACTTGACCAACCTGGACGCATTACGGAACGCGTTCAAAATCAAGAACTGATTGGGTATCACACGACACCTGAAGAGTGGTTGGCTGCAGTCGATGCCGTGACGGCCGAACAGGTGCAACAAGTTGCGCAAGCAGTGACGAAGCAGCTACATTATGAATTGGTAGGAGGTAAGGCTAATGGTTGATGCATTAAGTCGTTTTGCGCCTAATGAGCGTCATGAAACGTTGCCAAATGGGGCACGTTTGCACATTTTGCCACGACCTGATTTCCACCAATTCGTGGGGATGGTGACGGTTGATTTTGGTGCGCGTGACCAAATGTTTATGAAGGATGGCCAATTGGTAAAGCAACCGGCTGGTCTAGCGCATTTCTTGGAACACAAGTTATTTGCGCAACCTGGCTATGATGCCTTTTCACGTATGAGTGAACTTGGGGCAAATGCCAACGCTTTTACGACGCAGACGCGTACTAGCTACTTCATGACGGCACTAGCTAACGAATATGCTGCTTTCTCAGAATTGTTGCACTTCACGCAAGAACCTTATTTTGAAAAGAGTTCGGTCGTCCGTGAGCGCGATATCATCTCACAAGAAGTGGATATGTATCAAGATGATACGAATGCCCGCTTGTATCGCATGATTTTGGGCCAATTATTCCCAGGTGATCCGATGGCTGATGATATTGCCGGAACCACTGAATCGATCCACAGCGTGACACCAGCTGATTTACAGGCTGCCTTTGACGCGTTCTATCGCCCAGAAAATATGGATATTGTCGTTGCGGGTGCGTTTGACGTAGAAGCAGTTCGTCAACTGGTTATGGATGCACCAATTAGTTCACGACAAGCAACTGATAATATCACGGTGCCGGCCAAGACATTGGCACCGGTTATTACAGAACCGCTTGAAGTGGACATGGACATCGTGCGAACGAAGATTGCAATTGGTCAACGTTGGTATGACGGAGCGACAATGCCGACTGGCATGGATGCCTTGCGCATTGCCATTGCCGGTAGCTTGGCCGTCGATTTGGTGTTCGGTGAGTTTTCACCAACCTATATGATGTGGTACGACTCGGGGATGATTGATGATACATTCAGCGCTGAGTTTGACTGGGAACGTGGCGTGGCCTTTTTGACCATTGCTGCTGAAACGCCTGAAGCTGATGAATTGATTGATGCAGTTTCAGATGAGTTGACGAACTTGGCCGAACGATTCAAGGAATTGTCTGCTGATTTTGAATTGGTGAAAAAGGATGCCTTAGGTCGCTTGATTAGCAAGTTCAATCAACTCGAAGAAATTGTCACGCGATTTGAAGGGCAGACTTTTGATTTTGCCACATTGCGTGATGAAATTAATGTCTTGCAGAGCTTAGATGTGCAAAGCGTTTACGACATACTTATGCATGCCGAAATTAGTGACCATTCGACCGTTATTGCGCGTCCGAATGTCGATAATATGTGGTAGTATAGATATATGCAATTATACTGATAAAAAATAGTTAAGGATGAGAGACTAATGAACGAAGAACGCAACAGCGTCATCGGACAAGAGCTACAAAAGGCTCGTCTTGATAAGGGGTTATCCCTTGACGATATTCAACAAACGACAAAGATTCAAAAGCGCTACCTAGCTGCGATTGAAAATGGCCAATTTGATCAATTGCCAGGGGCATTTTATGAACGTGCATTCGTGCGTCAATATGCTGCTGCGGTTGGTCTTGATGTTGCTGATTTTATGCAAAATCACGATATCACCACGGAACAAGTTGAACCTGATTTGAGCGGTGCGCGCGTTGATGCAGATAACGTTACGCGTGCGGGGATGCACAAGGTTGAAGAAACGGCTGCTGATAAGACGCGCCAAATGATGCCAAAGATTTTGATTGGTGTGGCTGTTATCGCCATCATCGCCGTTATCTGGGCTGTTGTTGCCTCATTTGCTGGTTCAGCAAAGCAACACAGCAAGAACGAGTCATCTGTTTCAGTGACAACTTCAAAGGTATCATCTGTTGCATCATCTTCAGAATCAAAGTCAACGACTGACGAATCAAAGAAGTCATCTTCTAAGAAGGAATCTTCAAAGAAGGAGTCATCAGAGAAGAAGGATGACAAGGTTGACCTTGGTGCTGGTACGGCAGCTGGTAACACAGTAACGTACGCTGCTGTTAAGGCGCCAGCCGACAAGGAAATGACGTTGAACTTGAAGTCAACTGGTGCGTCATGGATCCAAGTTAAGGATGCAGCCGGCACTGTTTTGTGGAACGGTACGTTGCAAGCTAACGGTAACCAAGACGTTAAGATTCCTGCTACGGTAACTGGTGTCAGTGTTTCAATCGGTAACGCAACGGTTACGACGATGTCATTGGACGGTTCAGAAGTTAACTTGATGAACAACAATGCCATCGTTTGGAACGCCAACATGACGTTCCAACGCTAAACTTAGTGGGGTGGATAAAAAATGAATTTGCCTAATAAGTTGACGGTCTTCCGTATGATTTTGATCCCTGTATTCATGTTGGTACTTGCTTTGCCACTTGATTGGGGAACGTTGCAAGTGGCTGGAGCAGTTTTGCCAGTCACACACCTAGTGGCAGCAATTATCTTTATTGTTGCTTCGTTGACGGACCTTGCAGACGGAAAAATCGCGCGCAAGTACAAGTTGGTAACGAACTTTGGAAAGTTTGCTGATCCATTGGCCGACAAGTTGTTGGTTATGACGGCATTGATTTTCTTTGTCCAATTCGGTTGGGTGCCAGCTTGGATGGTTGCAATCATCGTTATTCGTGAGTTGGCCATCACTGGTTTGCGCACATTGATCGTTGAAAACAATGGTAAGGTGTTGGCAGCAGCGATGCCTGGTAAGATTAAGACAGCTTCACAAATGGTTGCTATCTCATTCTTCTTGCTTCACGACATTGTCTTTGCAATGTTCAACATCCCATTTGCGATGATTATGATTTGGATTGCCTTGCTTGCAACAATCTACTCAGGAATTGATTATTTCTACAAGAACCGCGAAGTTTTCTCTGACGGTTTCAAGTAATTAACTGAATGGAGAGGTAGTTTGACACTCATTGTGTTGGACTACCTCTTTTGTTATACAATTAAATCAAACAAAAATTGGAAAAATTAGCGATTACTGCGTCTTTATTACTGAAAGGGGTGCAGAATGAAAAATATTGAAGTTGGCCAAGCCTTAATTGCACGGCACGAAAGTATCACATCCGCCGAGTCTCTGACGGCTGGGTTGTTTGTCAGTACGTTAGCTGAGGTGCCGGGCATTTCAGCTGTGTTGCCAGGGGCATTCGTGACCTATGCAGCATCAGCAAAGACCCAATTGGTTGGGGTGCCGGCTGAGTTGATTGATAAAGTGGGCGTCGTTTCAGCCGAAGTCGCCGAAAGTATGGCAAGTGGGGCAAAACGTGAATTGAATACGGCATGGGGCGTTAGTTTTACTGGTGTGGCTGGACCCGATGCGTTGGAAGGACACCCAGCTGGTACAGTGTTTATCGGCGTTGCAGCGCCAGATGGGACAGTAGTAGCAACAAAGTTTAAGTTTGATGGTGATCGTCAGCAAGTTCGCGACCAATCGGTTGTAGCTGCGTTTGACTTATTGGCAGACAAAATCAAACAAATCGCGAATTAACACGAAAAAGAATTGAATTATAAATTGAATTAGGTTACACTAGGTGTATATTAAGTTTAAGTTAACAAGTGGAGGCCGATAAAAATGGCATCAGGAAAGAACATTAACCCAAATAAGAAGCTTGAAGGAAAGATTGCGGACCCAAAGGAGCGTCAAGCTGCGTTGAACGAAGCCTTGAAGAAGATTGAAAAGTCTTTTGGTAAGGGTTCAGTTATGAAGCTTGGTGATAGCCAATTCACGAAGGTACAATCAACGTCAACGGGATCATTGAAGTTGGACGTAGCCCTTGGAATTGGTGGTTACCCTAAGGGACGTATCATCGAAATCTACGGACCTGAATCATCAGGTAAGACGACGTTGGCTTTGCACGCGGTTGCTGAAGCGCAACGTAACGGCGGAATCGTCGCATATATTGACGCGGAAAATGCCATGGACGTTGAATACGCCAAGGCATTGGGTGTTGACGTTGACGAGCTTTTGCTATCACAACCAGATACTGGTGAACAAGGATTGGCCATTGCGGACGCTTTGATTACATCAGGTGCCATCGACATGGTTGTTGTCGACTCAGTTGCCGCTTTGACGCCTAAGGCCGAAATCGACGGTGAAATTGGTGACTCAACAGTTGGTTTGCAAGCCCGTATGATGTCACAAGCTTTGCGTAAGATGTCAGGTGCCATCTTGAAGACTGGTACGACGGCTATCTTTATCAACCAATTGCGTGAAAAGATTGGTATCATGTTTGGTAACCCAGAAACGACACCTGGTGGACGTGCTTTGAAGTTCTACTCATCAGTACGTTTGGACGTTCGTCGTAAGGGTGGTATCGATGCTACCAAGGCTGACGGTGACGATGTGAAGTCAGTTGGTAACGTTACCCGTATCAAGGTTGTAAAGAACAAGGTTGCGGCACCATTCCGTGAAGTGGAAGTTGAAATCTTGTTTGGTAAGGGTATCTCAAAGACTGGTGAAATGATCGACTTGGCTGCTGATAAGGATATTATCGTGAAGTCAGGATCATGGTTCTCATACAACGGTGAGAAGATTGGTCAAGGAAAGGTCAACGTTATTCGTTGGTTGGAAGACCCAGAACACAAGGATATTTACGATGATATCTACGCACAAGTTCGCGAAGCATACATCGGAAGCCACGATGGATCGGACGACGCTGCTGAAGATAACTCAGCAGATGACGTAGAAGACATCGAATTGGCAATCGAAGAAGATTAATAATTAAAAACAAACGGCAAAGCCTCCACAATGGGGACTTTGCCGTTTTGAGTATCCACTGAATTTATGCGAAAAATCATATCCAAAGGGCGTCTGAAAAATTAGATTGAAGATGTCTATTTTCTGACGCAAATTTGGATACCTTATTTTCGCCATTAGATTTCGGTTGTTCTATACTAATCATGTAATAAAAAAGAAATAAAAAAAGCGCTACGTATGAGTAGTTGGAGGTGTTTATCATGGCATACACAAAGCAAGAAGTTCAAGATTGGGCAAAGAAGTTGGATTTGAACACTTGGGGACCAACTGAGGTTTATTGGTCTGAGAGTTTCCACCGTGTTCATGTCATTGCAGCTGATATGGAAAGTGCAGCAGTTACCGAAAAGATTAAGGCAGCTGTCGAAGCAGAAATCGCAGCCGGCGCTACTGACGAAACAGACGCACGCGACTTCTTGGAGCACTTGATCGTTACTGATTACGCCCAAGAAGATTAATATTAACGATAATTCTAAATTGCTTGTCTAACAGAAATGTAAGGCAAGCAATTTTTATTTATAGATGTTTCTACTATATATAGTGGAAACCTTTATCTATGACTATCGAACTAACATAGAATATCTCGGTTGCTGGCCACACAGCACACACTAGTTAAAAACACTCTGGTAAATAACCTTAAAGTGTAGTACCATGGAATCACTAATTTTAGCTGGAGGGGACCCAGTATGGAACCATACGAAGCCGAGCAACAACGCTTGGATGTGGTCTTGGAAAAGATTCAAGACGCAAAGGTAAAAAATGATTTAGATCGACAAAATAACGAGCAAAAGCAGGCTGATGTTGAAGCTGGATGGAACGACGTCCGCTTCAAGTCATCTACTTACGGTAGCTTGTTCGAAACAGCCATGTCTGTTCGCCAACAACAACAAATGTTGCAAGAACGCGAATTGGCCATGAACTCTGTTGAACACCAAGCCGTGGTATTGGACCGCTTGCAAGCTCGTCCATACTTTGCCCGTATTGATGTGCAAGAAAACGGTTCTGAAACGGTTGAGCCAATTTATATTGGTTTGGCATCATTCTCAGATTCACCTGACAATTTCTTGATTTACGACTGGCGTGCACCAATTTCTTCTATTTACTATGATGCTGGTTTGGGTCAAGTGACTTATGAGACACCAGATGGTAAGCAAGAAGCAACGGTCCACTTGAAGCGTCAATTCCAAATTGAAGACGGTAAGATTGTAACCATCTTTGATACGGACGAAGCTGTTGGGGATCAAATGTTGTTGAACGCCGTTTCTGGTGAGTCAACAACTAAGATGAAGTCAATCGTTACGACGATTCAAAAGGAACAAAACAAGATTATCCGTAACACGGCAGCTGATTTGTTGTTCGTGCAAGGAGCAGCTGGTTCTGGTAAGACGTCTGCCGTGCTACAACGTGTGGCTTACTTGCTATACCGTTACCGTGGTCACTTGACGTCTGGTCAAGTGGTGATGTTCTCACCAAACCAATTGTTCAACGACTATATTGACCAAGTGCTGCCTGAATTGGGTGAGCAAAACATGGTGCAAATGACGTACTACCAATATGCATCACGTCGTTTGCCTAAGTTGCAACTTGAGACGCTACAAGAGCGTTTCGAAGCGCAACCAGAAGGTGCTCAAAAGGCCATCATCGACATGAAGGGTACGAGTGACTACTTCAACGTGATGAACGCATACGCCGATGGCTTGAACAAGGCTGATATTAAGGTGCGCCCAATTAAGTTCCGTGGCCAAGAAATTATTTCAAAGGCTAAGATTGAAGAGATTTACTACTCATTCAACGAGAACTATAAGTTGGGTAACCGTCTCCAAGCAACCAAGGAACGTTTGATGAAGATGTTGCAAGGTCGTATTGGGACGGAAATGCAAGCTGATTGGGTTGAAGCTGAAATCCAAAACTTGACGAAGGAACAATATGACTCAATGTTGGGGGACAACCCACGTGAGTTTAAGTCTGATGAAGAAGAGACGAAGTTCTTGGCCAAGATTATTGTGACGAACGCTTTGGCACCAATTGCAAAGGGTGTTAACCGTAACCGATTCATTAACATAAACAACCAATTCATTCACTTCTTGCGTACAGTGCCTAAGTTGATGGATTTGTCTGCATATGGCATCACGCTAGAAGATTGGACAAAGTCTGTTGAGAACACAATCAACAAGATGAAGAATGGTGAATTGCCAATGGCCGACATGACGCCATTCATGTTGTTGTTCGATTTGATTAAGGGTAGCCGTGGTGAGCGTGATATCCGTTTTGTCTTCATTGATGAAATCCAAGATTACACGCCATTCCAATTGGCCTTTTTGAAGTTCAGCTTCCCACGTGCACGCTTTACGATGTTGGGTGACTTGAACCAAGCCATCTTTACAAAGGAAAATGCCGTTAGTTTGCAAGAGGAGTTGTCACACTTATTTGATCCAGAGAAGTCTGAATATGTGCAATTGACGCAAACATATCGTTCAACGCAACAAATTACAGACTACTCAAAGGCTATTTTGATTAACGGTGCGCAAATTGATGCCTTCGAACGTGAAGGTGACAAGCCACTGGTTAAGGTATTGCCAGATCAAGACGCGATGATTGCGGCGACATTGTCACAATTGGCAGCTAATGATGCAGCTGAAGAAACAACCGCAATCATTACGAAGACGTTGGCCGACGCAGAAGTTGCTTATGCAGCCTTGCGTGACCAAGCTGATGTCACAATCATTCGTACTGAAAACCAACGTTTGGTACCAGGAACTATCATTGTGCCTGCCTACTTGGCCAAGGGACTAGAATTTGATGCTGTTATTATGTGGGATGCCTCAGAAGGTGTTTACCACGGTGATGACGAGCGTCAACTGGTTTACACAATTGCATCACGTGCTATGCACCAATTGACGGTTCTTGCGATTAACAAGCTAACGCCATTGTTGGCAAACGTGGATTCACAACTATACGAAATGGGGTAATTGACTATGAGTCAGGCACCACTTAACTATGCGGTATTTAATCGCGATGATTGGTCAGTCTTAGTTGAGCCACCTGCAGACCGTGACGTGTCACACGTTACGCCATCTATTTTGGGTGAGATTAAGGCGTTTAATGACCAAATTTCAATGGCCGACGTTGCAATGTTCTATGATCCATTGGTTCACTACATTAAGCTACGCCACGCGCAATACTTGCGTGACCGTGAAGAACGCCAACGCTTTTTGGGTCGTAACACGAAGCCAAGTCCATTTGTAATCGGGATTGCCGGTTCTGTGGCAGTTGGTAAGTCAACGACAGCCCGTTTGCTACAATTTATGTTGCAAGCTGAATATGGTGAAGATAACGTTGCCTTGACGACAACAGATGGTTTCTTGTTGCCCAATGACGAATTGAAGGCGCAAGGTCTCTTTGACCGTAAGGGATTCCCAGAGTCATATGACATGCCAGCATTGCTAGAATTCATGAACGCTGTGAAGGATGGTGAAGAGGTGGTTCGCTCACCAAAGTACTCACACGACATTTCTGATGTGTTGGTCGATGAGTTCGACACATTCGAGCGTCCTGAAATCTTTATTGTTGAAGGAATCAACACCTTGCAGGCGGCGCCAAATTCGCCAGTGTACTTGTCAGACTTTTTTGACTTGTCAATTTACGTTGACGCCGAGACAGAATTGATTGAACACTGGTACTTGGATCGTTTTGAAGCGTTGTTGCAACAAACAGCTGAGGCCGATGATCCAGACAATTTCTTTTACGCTTGGACGCAAGTGCCGCGCGAAACAGCCATTGAAGCTGCGAAGAAAGTGTGGGAAACAGTTAACTTGCCTAACTTGGTTGACTACATTTTGCCAACGCGCGAACGTGCCGATTTGATTCTCCACAAGACAATTGGGCACGGAATTGACGAAGTTTGGTTACGAAAATTCTAAAACCATTACTTTTCAACGTAACGCTAATATGACAAAAAACGACAAACGCCGAGAAACAACCGTTTCTTGGCGTTTATTTTATGAGTTTCGTTACAAATTTCGGGTTATTTAACTGGTTAAGCATATTGCCAAGAAACCTTAAATGGTGCGGGTTTACAAGTGTAACAGTCCCTATGTGACGATAATGTAACGAATAAAGCGGGTCGTTCGGCCGGTTTCGACATCAAATGTAATGCTTCTGTAATTTTAAGCCTTGTCAGGTTGGTAAACTATGTCTTGTGGTTGAGGCGAGGTAAGCCGCATATACAGAAGTGCTTGAGCAATAGTGTTCGCACATGAAAAACAATCCGTAGGAGCGTTATAAAAGATATGAACAAGATGAAAGAAACAGCATTGACGGTTGCCGGTTTGGCATCAGTATTGGTAGCAGGACAACAAGTTGTTCACGCCGCATCAACATACACTGTACAAAACGGTGATACTTTGTCAGAATTGGCCGACAAGTTTAACTTGACGGTTGAGGACTTGGTTAAGACTAACAAGATCTCAGACGCCAACATGATTTTCGTTGACCAACAAATCGAAGTACCAGCTTCAGCAAAAGTTAACCAAGCTGACTTGGATTCAGCTGCTGCTTCATCAGCTAACTCAGCTGCTGCCAACGCTGCTTCAGCTGCCGCATCAGAAGCTGCTTCATCAGCTGCCGCTGCTTCAAGCGTAGCCGCATCAGAAGCCGCTGCCTCAGAGGCTGCCGCTTCATCAGCTGCATCTTCTGCCGCAGCATCATCAGCTGCCGCATCAAAGGCCGCTGCTTCAGAAGCAGCCGCAGCCGCACAACAAACTGCTACGCCAGTTGCTGTTTCAACGGCAGCCGGATCAGGTTCAGTTTACGACCAATTCATCGCTGCTGGTGGTACTGCAGCATTGTGGAACGCAATCGTTATGCCTGAATCAGGTGGTAACCCTGACGCCGTTTCACCAAACGGTTACCGTGGCTTGGGTCAAACTAAGCAAGCATGGGGAACTGGTTCAGTTGCAACGCAAACTGCTGGTTTGGTTAACTACGCCGTATCACGTTACGGTTCAATCGATGGTGCCATCCAATTCCGTTTGGCTAACGGTTGGTGGTAAGATTTTACCCAATCAAATAGATTATCTAAATCGCATCTGGTTTCGACCGGATGCGATTTTTTTGTATCCTTTAGTTTGAATTATCACAATCTATATGCCATAATCGGCATATAGATTTTTTAGGATTACGGGGGAACATGTCATGGGGCACGAACATCATCATCACGAATTTGAGCAAAACAAGCAAGCGCCATACTTAATTGGAATTGGGTTGAATCTGGCATTTATTATCGGTGAAATGATTTTTGCCAAGCTAGCTGGATCAACTGTCTTGTTTGCGGATGCGTTGCACAGTGTGAGTGACGTGGCATCTTTGATTCTGTCATGGCTCGCAGTGCTTGTGTTTGGTTTGAAAGCAACTCGCAAGCGTACGTATGGTTTTCACAACACAACGATTTTAGCGAGTGCGGTGAACGCCATTCTACTATTGATTGCGGTGGGCATTATTTGGTTTGAGGCAATCGTTAAGTTGATTAACGGTAAAAGCCACGTCGACGGTGACATCATCATCTGGGTCGCGCTGGTTGGTATCGTGATTAACTTCCTATCGGCGTACTTCTTTGCGAAGAGTGGCCAGCAGGAGCACGATTTGAACGCGAAAGGGGCGTACATCCACTTATTGGCCGATGCTGGCGTGTCAGTTGGTGTGGTTGTCTCAGGTGTCCTAATCGCGTTTACGGGCTGGAATTGGATTGATCCAATCGTTTCAGTTCTCATTGGCGTTGTCATCGTGGTCAGTTCGTGGGACGTCTTTAAGCAATCGTTGAACTTGTTGCTTAATGGGGTGCCGGCCGGTATTGATGAAGCGGGGATTGAATCGTACCTAGCCAACCACCCGGCAGTTAAGTCTGTCCATGATTTGCATATTTGGGGTATCTCAACGACTGAAGCAGCGTTAACGGCACATTTAGGGGTGCAGGAGAGCTTTAACGACGCAGACCTAGATGAGATTACGCAAACGCTAAAACACGACTATGGTATCGCGCATACGACGATTCAGACCGAGTTACACACAGAGGTCAACTGCAATAGTATTTAGCGAGGGATTAAGATGACACAGGAACAACAGCTAATCAGTGCCGTGGCTGCTTTTTACAAGGTGCTCAGTAATGAAAGCCGCGTGCAACTATTGGATTACATGGTGACGCATCCTGGTCCAGTCCATGTGAGCGAGCTAGTTGAGCGGACTGGGATTTCACAGCCGAATGTGTCAAAGCATCTAGCAGTGTTGTTGAAGCAACAAGTGGTGACGCGTGAGGAAGTCGGCAACCGTGTTTACTACGAAATATATGATCAACACCTTAAACAGACGTTAGAAGCAACATTTGAGCACATGAAACATATGTTGTCGGACCAACAGTAGCAAGGGTTTGTGAAATTAAAAAATAATTAGTCGAAACTCACTATATCTTTATCAGGAAACGCGTGCTATACTAATCACATAGTTTAAAAGATTTTGTTTTATGTTTCACCGAAATATCTGGCATTTTCATTTTTGAATTATTAGAAAATTTGGCAATGTGCCAGGAGGTTTCAGACATGGAACAAGGAACAGTAAAGTGGTTTAACGCAGACAAGGGATTCGGTTTCCTTTCACGTGAGTCAGGTGACGATGTATTCGTTCACTTCTCAGCTATCCAAGGTGACGGCTTCAAGTCATTGGAAGAAGGACAAGCTGTATCATTCGAAGTTCAACAAGGTGACCGTGGCTTGCAAGCTGCTAACGTTACTAAGTTGTAATAACGGCTTAAAGGCAACCTGGTAAAACAGGTTGCCTTTTTGTTATACATATCAAAGGAGTTGCCCATGGATTCTTGGACAAAGCAGATTGTCTTGCCGTCTGATCAACCGGCAATTTCAATTAAAGAACAATTAACACAATGGTTGGTACCACGCCGTATTCGCGGTAATTTCCGCATGGAGCGTCGCGTTTTGTTAAACGGGAGGTATCAGCCAACATCAACGATTCTACAACCAGGAGATACGTTAACGATGACGTGGTTGCCACACGATTTTGAAGTGGCGACATCGAATTATGTGACCGATGACAGCCATCCAGTCGACGTCTTATTTGAGAACGATGATTTAATGGTCGTTAACAAGATCAAAGGGGTGAAGACGCATCCTAATTCACCGGGTGAAGATGGTACGATGATGAATTTCGCGCAATCGTATTTACAAGCTCAAGGAAAGGCTGCCTACATGGTGCATCGACTAGATGGCGATACCACTGGTGCGTTGATTATTGCTAAAAATCCGTTTGTTGTGCCGATGCTGAACCAAATGTTGCGTGACAAGACAATCCGTCGGACATACTTGGCTTGGGTCCGTGGTGCGATTAATGAGCCTTCAGGGACGATTACGGCGGCAATTGGGGAAAACCCCGACGATAACCGAACCCGCCGTGTAGACGGCCCTAACGCAGTTCCTGCAGTGACGCACTGGGCGAAGGTGCACACAGTTTATCAAAACACGCTTGTCCGCTTGGATTTGGAAACGGGGCGCACCCATCAAATTAGGTTACATATGCAATCAATTGGGCATCCGCTAGTCGGTGATCCGCTTTATAATCCAACGGATGACTATGAGGGTGGGTTATTGTTGCATGCGGCTTCAATTAAGATTCCTTTGCCGTTCACGAATGAAGTGAAGTCAATCGGGGCGCCATTACCAGCCTCTTTTCCACGTAATTTTAAATGATGTGAAAAAACTAAACTGTCGTATTTCGACATCACTTGTTACCCTGGGGGACAGAGGATGAGATTTATGGCAGAGATGATTAGGATTGATACGGATGTCCTAGACAATACCGGCGAAGCAGTGCCGTTATATGTCTATCAGACAGTTAGTTTACTTGGTGAACGGGTCGCCATCACTGATGGTGGTTACTTCGTTGAAGATTTACTGAATGCAAAAGGGCAAAGCCAGTTGTCTGAAGATGATGTTAAACGCATTAAGCAGCAACTGAAGGGCACCCCAATGACCTTTGATACGCGAAATCATGCCTTGCGCTTGAAGTGCTCAGTCAAAGAAGCTGATGCTAATATTACATTAGCAACAAAGGTATTAGAACGCCTACAAAACGCAACTAAATGAATTATTTTTGTAAAGCAATGTCGAAAAGGCGTTGCTTTTTTCTTGAAGATGTAATGAAGTTGTTAAAATCTTTTGCTATACTTGTAAATCGTTAGGGAAAACAGTATATGAATTAATTGAAGATCTAAGGGGAATTAATATCCATGGAATTGAAAAAGCACTACAAGATGTATAAGTCAGGTAAGCAATTGGTTGTTGCAGCAGTTGCTGCTGTAGCCGCTGGTGTTATGTTCGCCGGTAACCAATCAGCATCTGCTGATTCATGGCAAGCAAAGTCAGTTGACCAAGTTGCTGCTGAATTACAACAAGCTGGCAACGTTTCAAACTACACAATCCAAAACGGTGACACTGTTTGGGCTTTGGCAACGGCATTGAACATGTCAGTTGAAGACTTCTCAGCACAATATGGTATTGCTAACCCAGAATCGATCATCGCTGGTCAAGCTGTTAACGGCCAAATTGTTGTTGTGCCTGTTTCATCAGAAGCAACGGCTGTTTCAGACGCTGATGCTGCTGCATCACAAGCTGACGAACAATCAGCTGCCGCTGCATCACAAGCCGCTGCTGATTCAGCATACGCCGCTTCAGTAGCTGCAGCCTCAGAAGCAGCCGCATCACAAGCTGCAGCCGATTCAGCATACGCTGCCTCAGTTGCTGCTGCACAAGAAGCACAAGCAGAATCAGCTGCTGCCGCTTCAGTAGCCGCTGCTCAAGATGCACAAGCGCAAACGACGGCTGTTTCATCAGACGTTGCACAATCAGCAGCTCCTGCACAACAAGCACCAGCTGCAACGCCTAACACACCAGCACAAACGACGCCATCAGCACCAGTTGCTACTGGTTCATACGCTGAAGCTGTTAACCGCATGAACGCTATCCGTCAAGGCGCTGGTTTGGCACCCGTAACGTTCGATGCTGGTTTGGCATCAACGGCACAAATGCGTGCTAACCAAATGGCTGGCTCAGTTGACGGTTCACACTGGTCACAATCATACGGTCCTGAAGTTGTTGCTATCCAATTCGGATCAGGCGCAGCTGCAATCGACGCATGGTACAACGAGACCAACATGGCCGCTGCACCAGCTCACCGTAACTGGATCTTGAACTCATCAATTTCACGTGTTGGGTTCGGATACGATGCCGCAACTGGAACGTTCGTTGGTATCGCAGGTTAATCATTAATAATAACTAGAGGTCGTAAAGGATGTTATTTCCTTTGCGACCTCTTTTTGTTATATTTCCAAACAAAAAAGCCATCCACAAAATGTGAATGACTTCAAAAATGCGATTATGCCCAATCTCCATTACGGAAGACCGGAACGACTTGTCCGTCGTAGGTAATACCATCAATGTCCATGTCAGCTGATCCCATCATGAAATCAACGTGAACAAGTGAATCGTTTTGTCCCTTAGCCTTACGAGCCTCGACGTCCATTTGTGTACCACCCTTCAAGTTGAATGGGTAAGCAGCACCAAGTGCCAAGTGATCCGATGCGTTCTCATCAATCAGCGTGTTATAGAAAACAATCCCTGATTGTGAGATAGGTGATGGATCTGGTACCAATGATACTTCACCAAGTGATGAAGCACCTTCGTCCGTCTTGATCAATTGTTGCAACACAGCTTCACCAGTTGAGGCGTGGGCTTCAACAACGTGACCGTTCTCAAACGTCAACTTGATGTCGTTAATCAACACACCCGCGTATGACAAAGGCTTCGTTGACGTAACTGTACCGTGAATGTTGCGGTAGTCAGGGGCAGTGAAGACTTCTTCAGTTGGCATGTTGGCCACGAACATGTTACCAGCCTTGTCGATTGAATCAGCAGCTTCCCACAAGTGGTCCTCGGCCAAACCAACCGTCAAATCAGTCACAGCTGACTTGTAGTGGAGCTCCTTGAAGTTCAAGTCGTTCAACCATTGGGCCTTTTCCTTCAACTTGTTAACGTGAGCCATCCAGTCGGCGATAACATCGTTTTCAACACCGACACGTGTAATCTTGAAGATTTCTTCCCACAAACGGTCAGTTGCAGTTTCGCCTGACAATTCAGGGAAGACCTTTTCGGCCCAAGCTTGACCTGAAGCAGCGACAACCAACCATGACACGTCGTTGTTCATCGTTGCCTTGCGAACGGCTTGGTTAGCACGTTGGTAGGCTTGTTGGTAAGCTGACACGCGGTCACCATCAACTGAACCAAGGCCATCTGGATCAGCAGAAATCAATGAAATACGCGTTGTGTGCTTGCCCATCAATTCTTCGGCACGAACTGAAACCCATGCAGGGATGTTCGTTAGAGAATCCTCACTAGCATGCTTCAAGAATTCACGTTGAATGTGAATGTCTTGCCATTCAATCATGACGTTGTTTGCGCCACGGGCATAAGCTGAGTCAACAATCTTGTGCACCAATGGCACCTGCTCAACATCAGCGTAGATAACAATGTCTTGGCCCTTTTGGACATTAACACCAACTGACGTAATCAAGTCAGCGTACTTTTGTGACAAAACGTCAAAATTTGCGAGAGTCATAAGAATTCCCCGTTTCTATTATTAAGATATTCTCATTTTACACGAAAAATCCGGTTTGCATAGCCGACAAGGGGATTTGTTCATAAATTATCCGCTTTCTTATCGTATGATTAACGTAGTGAAAGTGATTGGGAGAGAAATCATGGGGACACAGAGTTTAGCGGCACGAATTAACGAGATTCGTGCCGAGAAAAATATTACAATCGATGAAATTGCAGCCGCTGGGGTGTCACGTTCGCAGTACTATCGGTTTATCCGTGGTGAGGCGTCGCTTACGGCGGTGGAATTATGGCATATTGAAACGCTATTTTCGATTTCGTTTTCTGAATTGATGGATGGCGTTGCCGAAAAACCGTATCAACTTAATATTGGTGAATTGGCCAAGCTGCCAGATGCCGACTTGATTCGTGAACGTGAACGGGTGATCAATGCATACGATGCCCAGCGCTTTCCGTTGGGGATGCAAGTGATGCACGTCATCAACATTATTTTGGCCCGACGTCAGGGAAGCGACTATGCAGATGATGTCAAAGCGCTTTACGATGACTTTCGTAAGTTAAAATCTTTTTCGCTGTTCGAAATGTGTGTGACCTCACTAATCGGGATTGATTTAACTCCTAAGCGGTTTTTGACGCTGTATCAGAAGTTCATCGAGAGCGTCCAGGTATTCCGTGACTATATGCCACGGAGCTTGTTCGAGACCAGCTTGATGATTCATATGACTGCAATTCAGTTATTGATTATTAAGCCACGCATACCGAAAGTCGCGAATGTGTGGTTAATCTTAACGGCCATCAAAAATCACCCCGTGCAGGATTCGAATGTCGAATTGTTGGTGCTCAAGCGTTATGCGTATTTGATTGCGACATTTTTGAAGACCAATTCGATGGTCACTGAGGCGATGATGGCGACGTTTTTATTGGCTGCGCGACAAATGGGGGTGGAGACACTGCAAATGAACTTTGTCAGTGTGTCACTGACCGATGCTTGGCGTAAAATTCAGGATAAAATTAGCCAGTTGCACGCACAATCATTAAGCCCAGTTGATGATATTATGTATGATCAATTGTCGTTTAAGCCAATTAGCCAAACGTTTGGCGAGTTGATGCATCAAACGGTGCGCGACAAAGGGATTTCAATTAACCGGTTGGCAGAATTGGGCTTCTCAAAGTCAAAGATGTATCGGTTATACGAGGACTCACAATCGCTAATGGTGAACGATATGCTCGATTTAATGCGTATTGGGGGCTTGGAAACGGGTGATTTAGACCCGTTGCTCACGATGCTGCCAGATAAGGGATTGGACGTCCGTTACAATTTGTACGGGGTGCAACAACAGATGCTGGTTGAAACGGCGGAAGAATTACGGCAGAAGTACGAGCAATCCGGCCACATCCGTGATTTGGAAGGGGCATATGAACTGGAAACGATTGTCCGTTTCCAGCATGACACCACATGGATTGCATCCGATGACGCCAAAATGCATGCTAAAGACGTGGCGGATTTGTTGCGTCACATTGATGAGTGGCATGAAAATGAATACCGTTTGGTTAAAATTGGCTTGATGGACGTGACAGAACCGGAAGAACTTGGGGAATGGTTGCGTCGTATTCGACATGACGGAAACGCAGCTAACCACACGCGTGTTTACACTGATCGTTTGATCGACGCGGTGGAATTTGCTATCTTCAGAGCGCTGTTTGAAGGGGACTGGGCACGTGTTAAAACGCTGGTCACCAACGCCATTGATGCGAATCCGAAGCGTGAAGAATCGAGCCGTTATATGGCTTGGCGCTGGCGTATGGCCTCGTATGAAATTTACCGGCGCTTATCTGACAACCCAGTGGATGCGATTCGTAAATTGTATGCTTACTATACAAACTATGAAGTGTTACTCGGACCAAACACCTTGGTCGACCGCTATATTAGTTTGTTTGATAATTTATGGCGTCAGTACCGGTAAGCATCCCAAGTGTTATTACTTGCAATTAATGCGTACTTTAGATAACTTGATAGTAGTGAATTGAATGCGCCGGCCAATTTGGCGCAAAAAAAGTAAATCATTAAAAGCTACGTCGGCACAATTTTCGTCTTCGCGATAAGATGAAACAGTACCATTTAGTAACCCCTATGGTATACGTGAGATTGGTTTGTGGCGACTTCGTAATGGAGTCGCCTTTTTTTATGGGCTACTTCCCAAATAGCGGATTTTTTGAATAAGCAAAATATTTCCGTTAATCCAATTTGGTAAAAATATTAGACTGAAGTTATTTAGTACAAAAAGGAAATGAGAGACAGAGATCATGGAATGGCTACTACCGAAAAAAAATCAAGAACGTTTGTCATTGCACCGTTACCTCAATGCGCAAGAAAGTAACGCGGTGCTAATTAAAGATATTATGGCTGATTTGGGTTGGTCGAGATACATGGTATTGCACAACGTGGAAACGTTGCGCATCGATTGCCAGCAGATAGGGGATGGCAACGTACCTTACTTGACTCTGGTGGATTCTAACCGTGCCTTGCAGATTGAACAGCTACAAACGATTAGTGATACCGCATTGTTGGGTTACTATATTCGAAACTCACTACGCTTTGATGTGTTGATGGACATCTTTTTTGAAGTGGCCCAGTCAAATGAAACGATTGCCTTCCGCCATTCATCAAGTACGACGGTTGCCCGCGTAACAAAAGTGGAAGTGAATGATGAACTGGCTAAGTATGATATTCACATTTCGAATGACTACCAATTGGTTGGTGATGAGCGCAATATTCGTATTCTCTTGTTTGAAATGCTTTACACGGCTTATGCTGACCAACCATCACCATTCCCAGATGACATTCGGGCGCTGGCAGCCAAGGTGGAACACTTGGTCGAAGAACATACGCCAATGCGTGCGACGGTGAAGCGCGCTTTCCGTATTTTCTTCGGTATCTGGATGACGCGTATTCGCAATGGTCATGTGATTTCATCGAGTGAACCGGATGTTTTCAAGCCAACAGAAGATTTGACGGCCAATGCCAAGATGATTGTTGGTAAATTACAAGAGGCTTTGCAATCCGCGTACATGGTGAATGAACCGTGGTGTGAGAGCGAGTTGCGTTTCGGCTTAGGATCGATGTACTCGCTTGGCCTTGGTTTTGGGACGTACCGCATTGATAATTTAGCACCAAAGGCGGCGAAAACTTTTGACAACATTTATCAAGATATTGCAAAGACCTATGAAGAGTTCTTTGGCTTGTCGATGACTGAAGCGGAATTAGCGGTGATTCGTAAGGCATTGTTCGCCTTGAATTTGCGTCTGCTATACTTCCGCATGACTGGTATTTCAACGCAGCCACGTAAACAATTCTCAGAACGTGTTTACCCAATTCACGCGGAATTTACACGTCGGGTGCTTGAAAGAATCGCGCCGTACTTTGACCTGCCACATGATAAAATAATCAAGGCCCTATACAATGAGTACCTTAACACATTTGTAATAGCCTTGGATGCCAGTGAAATTTTGCCGGTCGTGACGGTAACGGTGGATTTGATTGATATGCCGTCATTGGAGCGTGTTTTGCGTGAACGGATTATGGATTGGCATGCTGTTAATCTGAACTTCACGAAATATTTCACCAACGATACGGATTTGTATGTGTCAAATATTAAATTATCTGATCAAGTACCGGGATTTGTCTGGCATGCAATTCCAGATCCGGTTGCGGTGCAAGCCTTGCTTGATAAATTAATCGACATCACAAGCACGCGTTTCTACCAACTAACGGGTAACGCAGCCACAAAGAAGAATCATTAGCAAAAAGGCCAAACGTTTGCGCGTTTGGTCTTTTTATGTTGGTGACGACTGCCCAGCCGGACAGCAATTAGCTATAGTAGAGGTAACCAACTAAGGAGGCTATTGCGATGGAAATGGTATTAGAGAAAACGGTGGATGAAGCACCAAAGCGACCAACGAAACGCTGGGTCATCACGAAAGCATTTACGGATCAGAACGCACTGAATCCGGCTAATGAAGCGATTAGACATTTTGCAACTGAATTAGGGTTTAACTGCTTGGACTGTCCGGAAGACCTCTTGAATTGGTCGGATGCGTTGACGATTCAAGCGGGGGATGTGGTATATCTGGCTTATCCAACATTTTACTTATCGATTGAGACTGATGGTAAATATGAGGTCGACATCATCGAAGCGTTGCATATGCGTGGTGCACGAGTGGTGTTACTTGTCGGTGACAGTTTGATTCTGCGTGAGAAAGTCGCCTGCAGTGAGGGTGAATTAAAGTCTTTGAACAGTGCGGATGTGTTGATTGTGCCGAATAACAAAATGCGGGATCAATTTATCAATATGGGTGTCACGACACCGATGTTGCATCAGGGTCTATATCCAATCAAGCCAACCCATGAAATGCCTCCGCGTGCCACGTTCAACCGTGACAAGGTGTTTTACACGGGGAATTTGAACAAAGGACCGTTTTTAAAGACGATTCAACAAAACGCAGTGTCGTTGGAAGTATTTGGCCCAAATGTTTCAGAAGAAATCACCACTAATCAGAGTCTCAATTATCATGGGTCATTTGCGCATGCTGACTTAACCCAGAAATTAATGGCTGAAACCGGATTTGGCTTGATTTGGGATGGTGATAATTTGCCAATCTTGTCACGCGTCGGTCGGTATACGCAGTATAACTACCCGTACAAGGCGTCCTTCTATTTGAGTTTGGGGATGCCGCTGATTGCTTGGCGCGGGTCTGCCGTTGCGGATGTGATCACCCAATATCGTTGTGGCATTTTGTTAAACCGGATTGATGAATTAGGTCCAAAGATTCAGGCTTTGACTGAACAACAGGTGGATCGCATGGTTGAAAATGCGCGCAACTTGGGAGAAGAATTGCGCACGGGGCGTCATTTTATGCGCGTGTTAGGGCATGCGGAATTATTTGAAACGGAGGAATGAGCAAGATGGAACCAGCCTTACAAGTGAATTCTGAAATTGGGCGCTTACGAACCGTTTTGTTAAAACGGCCTGGGGACGAATTAGAAAACATCACCCCGGCAACGATGACTGACCTATTGTTTGATGACACACCGTACTTAAAAATTGCCCAGGCCGAGCACGATGCATTTGCGGCGACGTTACGTGAACAAGGTATTGAGACGCTTTATATTGAGCAGTTAGTTGCCGACGTATTGGCGGATGCCGACATTAGAGCGCAGTTCGTCGCACAGTTCATTGCGGAACAAGGTCATCAGCCCGATACGCCAGCATTTACGGCATTAATGGGGTATTTACGTGGCTTCAATGTGACTGACCTTGTCGCGAAGCTATATGCCGGGGTGCGCGTCGATGAATTTGATCATCGCTTAGAACAGCCGATGCGGACACCATTCTTGATGCAACCATTACCAAATGCGTACTTTACTCGTGACCCACAATCAGTCATCGGAAACGGTTTAACGATCAATCGCATGACTTATCCAGTACGCCAGGTGGAGTCATTGTTAACGGAATTGGTGATGACCCATCATCCCAGATTTGCTGGGCATGTGAATATTTGGCGGTCGCGGGACGTCGAAACCTGCCTGGAAGGTGGGGATGTGTTGATTTTGAATGCGCATACGTTGGCGGTTGGTCTATCTGAACGGACGGAGCAGGCTGCGGTGTCAGAGTTGGAGGAAACGTTGTTTAAATCAGCCGATAGTCAAATCGATACGGTTCTGATGATGCAGATTCCGCATAGCCACGCCACCATGCATCTGGATACGGTCTTTACGATGGTGAATACCAATCAATTCACGATGTATCCCGGCATATTAGCTGACGGAAATGAAATCGAGATGGTATTGGCACGTAAGAAATCTTCAGGAGAAGTCGTACTGGGGCGTCGGACGGACTTGCTTGCCACGTTGCGTGAAGTGACAGGTGAAGTTGAGCTGGATTTGATTTTGACTGGTGATAGTGATCCAGTGGCTGCATCACGCGAACAATGGAATGACGGATCAAACACATTAACCATTGCGCCGGGCGAGGTTGTTACGTATGACCGCAACCATGTTAGCAATGACTTGCTGCGAGAACACGGCATCATTGTACATGAAGTGCGGTCGAGTGAACTCTCACGTGGACGGGGTGGACCTCGCTGCATGACGCAACCAATTTGGCGTGATTGACTCACCAAAAATTTTTAATCGATAAAAAAGCAAGCTAAAATTTCATGTAAGCGCTTAAAAGGTTAGTCATTTAACCAGTTAATTTAATGTCCGATATTCGGTATACTCAAATTGTAGGCATGAAGAGTTTCATGAATTTTGGGAGGGTATAATTTATGCTTCAGACATTTATGCAAAACTGGTTGGCTTTGCCGGAGAACGATATCAGCGCAGATAAGTCGTTCGTGAATAAGGCGCGCGCATATGGCGTCGATTTCGGTGAAAAGTATGTTGCAGTTGTGGTCGAAGGTGACAAGCAGCAACTACCAGATGAGCGCTTGGCATTTGAATTAGATTATTTGCGACGCGTCTATGTGTTGCCGGCAGATGAGGTCGATGACTTCTTGCCACGATTGCCAAAGCGCGCGTTGGCTGGGGTGGGGATGCCACATGATGACATCAAAGAAAGTGTGAAAGAGGGGATTTTTGCACTGGCGATGACTCACCCAATGGTCGATGAGATGCGAACGCTGTACTACGAGCATATGATGGATTTAGCTACCATCATCGATGCTGGAGTTATCTATCCAGAAACGGAGCAGCTCATTCATGATCATTTGGATGATGAGGTGATGCTGACATTGTGGTTGTATGCGACGTTTGGTCAGTCGATGTGCGCTTTGAGTGACGCACTTCACGTCCACCGTCGCACGATTCAATATCGTCTCGATAAAATTATGACAGTAACGGGCTTGAATCCACGCATTACATCTGAAGCGTGCACGTTGCTGCTGGCTTATGTCCGTCGCCGTACGTCAGTGATTGTGCCAGCGTTGATTGAACAATTTGACCGCGTTATGATGCAGAGCGAGCGCCGTCAAGTTGTGAACAGCTAGGCTTGCAACGGTGTGGTACAATAATTTGAGTGAATAAAAAGAAAGTAGATGTCCTCATGGTCGAAATGGTTAAGGACTTGCTGGTCAAGTTCCGCTCTCAAATTTTGTACTTATTCTTTGGTGTCTTAACGACCGTTGTTAATATTGTGGTGTACGCCTTGTTGCGTATGACGGATATGCCAGTGCAAGTGTCATACTGGTTGGCCTGGTTTATCACGGTGTTGGTCGCATACCTAACGAACCGCAAGTGGGTCTTTAACAGTCAAGCTAGCACGCCACGCGAGTACTTCGATGAAATCGTCAAGTTCTATGTGGCACGTTTGGCTACTGGTGTTATCGGATCTGGTATTATGTGGATCGGGGTTAGCTGGTTGCACCAAAACGATATGATTTGGAATATCATTCAAAATGTCTTCGTGATTGTATCGAACTACGTTTTGAGTAAGTTGGTTATTTTCAAGGCCAAGCAAGAATTCGAAAACTAAACTAAAAGCGGCGCTCCTGAATGAATCGGGAGCGCCGCTTTGGTTTTACTTTGTCTTAAGTGCGTTTTCAATTACGTTGTGCGCACGGTTGATTTCAGTTTCATCCATAATTTGGTATGAAACACCATCAATCATCGTACCAGTACCAACCATTTGGTCAGACTTCACGTTGTTACCGGCCTCACGGTAGTTTGATGCCAAGTTCTTAATTGACGTTAGTGACACGTCAGTACGAACGTTATCAGCAACGGCGCCAAGGAACTTATCTGACATCACTGTCGTTGGGTTAGATTGCAACTTATCCATCACGGCCTTAATGACCAATTGTTGACGCTCTTGGCGACCGTAGTCACCACGTGGGTCGTCATAACGCATACGTGAGAAGGCAAGGGCTTCCGTACCGTCAACATGGTAGCTTTGACCTTCAACGAAGCTGTATCCTTCGTAGCTAAACGTCAAAGGTGACTTAACCGTAACACCATTAACGGCGTTAACTAGTTGCTTCATACCCTTCATGTTAACCAATAGGTAACCATCTAACTTGATGTCGAGCAATTGTTCAACTTCTTCCATGGCAGAGTCGGCTGATCCATATGCATAAGCAGCATTCAACTTCGCATTTTGACCGTTCAATGAAATCAAAGTATCACGTTGGAGTGACATCATGGTTGATGACTTCGTTGATGGGTTAACGACCATCACCATCATGGTGTCGGTACGACCCTTGTAATCACGGCCAAGTGCGCCAGTGTCCGTACCAAGCAATAGGTAAGCAACTGGCTTCTTGTCGCCGGTCTTCTTATCTGATGTCTTTGAAATTTGCTCGTTGTTTGAGTAAATCTTAGACGTGGTGTTGTGAATCTTGTAGGCCGCCACGCCACCGATAATGACGATACCAGCCAATGCAATTCCTAGTATCCAAAGCAATACTTTTTTCATATTGTCAATTCTCCCTTAAATGTCAATCGATGATTATTATAGGGGAGATTTATGCGTGAGGCACTATTAATTTATGAACAATAATTGACGATAGGTGAAAAATATGAGCAATTTTGGCATAAAAACCCGTTTTGTTGGTAACGATGGCATTTGTTGCGTATACTTTTTAATACCTAATGCTTTTTTAGAAGTGCAGAAAATAGTCAGAATTGCAAGGAGCCATACAAACTGATACATTATTAGTAGTATGGATTATCGGACAGGCTGTGAACGGGGGACTGTCCGTATTTGAGAGGAATATTAAATGGGTATTAAGAAGACAATGGCGGTTGTTGTTGCTGGAACAGCTGCAGTTGCCGGTGGTGCGGCGATTTCTAAACCGTTAGATGTAACAGCTGCGACATCATCGCAAGTGCAACAGTTTATTAATAGCAACCGCGCTGACGTTATCAATGTGACGAACAAGTACGGTTTGTACGCTTCAGTTCAAATGGCGCAAGCGGCTTTGGAGAGTTCATGGGGGCTAAGTACCCTAAGTACACAAGCCAACAACTACTTCGGAATTAAGCAAACCAACACGAATAACCCAACTTACTGGGCTGATACGTTGGAATGGTCAAACGGTAAGTGGGTGACAATTAAGGCACCATTTGTGAAGTATGCCTCACGTTACGACTCATTGGAAGCCAATGCCAAGTTGTTGCGTAATGGTTTGACGTGGGATAGTGGTTACTACTCAGGTACTTGGAAGTCAAAGGCCAAGACCTATGCTGATGCTGCCAATGCATTGACGGGTAAGTACGCGACGGATCCATCATATGGGTCAAAGTTGATTAACATCATCAAGACGTACAACTTGACTGAGTTGGACAAGCCAGCCAAGACGGGTTACTTGCAAGATTCAGATGACCAATGGTACTGGTTTGAATCTGGTGTCAAGTACACAGGTTTCCGCTTCTACATGGGGACGTACTACTACTTCATTAACGGTGTTCGTCAAGAAAACCAATGGGTCTCACAATGGGGCTTGCAATACTACGTTGGGAACGATGGCCGTGCTGTTGAAGGCGTTCGCTTCATTGACGGTGTCCCATATGACTTCGGTACGAATGGTACGTTTAACTTGAAGGGTAAGGCTTCAGGTTACTTGTATGATGGTTCACCAGCTAACGGTGGTTACCGTTGGTACGAAAAGGGATCTTTGTACACAGGCTTCCGTTACTACATGGGCACGTACTACTGGTTTGTTAACGGTGTTCGCCAAAACGAAGGTTGGCGTGAAGCATGGGGTTACAAGTACTGGACTAACAAGGAAGGTCGCGCCGTGCAAGGTTGGCAAACAATCAACGGACAACGTTACTACTTCGGTAACGACGGCACGTACTACTTGCGTTAATTTAATCATCTAAAAAATATGTGCACACTATAGACTGTCTATGGTGTGCGCTTTTTATTTGTCTTTTATTCTGATACAGTGGCGAAGGGTTATTTTAAATAATGACAGTTTGTCAGTAAATGTAGGGGAGAAATAGACAATGGGGATGATAAAGTGGGGCGTTTGTTTAGTGGTGTGTTCCGTGATTGGCGCAGCAAGTCTGTGGCTAGCGACGCGTAATGTGCCGGATAGCTATGTGGCGACGCGACAAATGTATATCGGGAATAAACAAACAACTGGGGATATTGGTCGATTTAATGCGGATAGCTTGCTGATTAAGTCGTATCTGAAAGCGGCGAAGGATTCAAAAATTGTTGATGAGGTGCAAGGACGTCTGGCAAAGCGTGGGGCACATCTATCACGACAACAATTACGTGAAATGGTGACCTTTGAACAAGATTTAAATACGTTGATTGTGGATCTATCAGCGAAAGCAGAAACAGCGGAGTTAGCGGCCAGTTTAACAAACACGTATGTTGAAGTTTTCGCGGAAGTTGCACCAACATTGATGGCGGACATGCCACATCCAGAATTGCTGTCAGCCACGCGACCATCTGAAGCGAAGAATGTGGCGTTGTATGAGACGAAGAAGGTACTGGTATACGGTGGCACGATTGGCGCGGCAGTTGGACTGGTGTTTATGTTTTGGCGTCGCGTCGTGCGTGAAACCTGCCAACAACGTCGTACCAGAACGTCACGTGTGCAGGGCTAGCGTATGGCGTTTTGGTTGTTTTTTGTAATTCTGTTTCCTAAAACGCATTCGTATTGGTGGCTGGATGTCTTTACGCAGTTACCGATGGTAGTGTTTGGTAGTTATGTGTTTATCGAGGCGATTAAAGGGCGGTGGCGAGAGATTGTGCCGAGTAATCGCGCTTTGATGATCGGCGTAGCGGTGTTTATCGTACAAGCAGTACGGGTACTAATTTCATACAATGAGGTTGGTATTGATACGACAACAGCGGGCATGCTCCACGGATTGATTGGACTTGTGGAGCTATTAATTGTTGTTTGGCTAGCCTGGGCAACAGTGCAGTTAAGTGGGCAAAGCTTTATGACGATTGTCCGTGGTGCATACGCTGCTTTTTGGATGTATTTCATCGTGGTATTGGTACCGCAGTTCTGGGTGATGATTGGTCGAACAGAGACGGTTGGCTATGTGAATGGATTGGCGCAACTGTTTGAACGTCATTGGATTGGTCGTGATGATTTCTATCAAGCCGGTAGTTATGTCACGACTCAAATGAGACTGAATGGCTTTGAGCCGGAAGCGCCGTTTTTAGCTATTTTGATTGGTGTGGTGTTTCTGCCAATCTTTATGATGGGGGTTCGACAGTCATTGATCATCTGGCGACGACCGGGTGTGGCGAATACGTTACTTTTATGGGTGACGTTGATCGCCGCATGGTTGGTATTGTTAGCTGCTAAAACCACAACAGGGATGTTACTGGTATTTGTGAGTGTACTGCTGATGCTGGTTACTGGTGTGGGGATGCAACGAGTGAGGTTGCTCATTATTGCAGTTTCAGGGGCCGGTATCGGATATGGGTTATATCAATATTTACCAGGTGTTCACGATATGTTTACCAGATTCCTTCTAGAGAAACACGGTACCGAAAATCGGCTCGGTGGCACAATTGGGTTATCGAAAACCATCATGCAACATCCGTTGTTTGGAGTTGGGTACGGATTTGAGTCACCATATATAGTAGAAAACGTACCGAATTGGTCAAAAGGTAATCTTGAGTATCAAAATGTCTATGCAATCTACGGCTATCCAATCCTATCTGGATTTCTTGGTTGGTTTGCACGGTTTGGACTAGTTTTGGTATTTCCGATGCTGTATGTTGTTGTTCAGCGATTTAAAGTGGCTTGGCAGAATCAAAGCGCTGCTAGTTGGGCATACATGTATTTCGTCCTGTTGGCGATAGTGACGTCAATGTTTACGTTCTCTGTATTTGCGTGGCCGGTATTGATTGTTTGGTTTGTATTGAATTACCATTTTAAGGGCGTTGTTAGTGAAAAACGGTTCGTGAAGGAACTGTGAATACAATTGAACATTTTTTGTATAGTTAGATAGTTACTTGGGATGTTCTATATTTTAGGGCTACAAGTAAGGGAGGATTTTTGATGCTTCACGTATTAAAAACCACTAGCTTTAAAAGGAGAAAGGGATGTTTAAGAAGGTTGATTGGCAGACACTAGGCGTGGTATTGGTTGTGCCACTAGTGATTATGAGTCCAATATTGTTTAATGATACGGCGCTATTGGGGGTAGACGGATATTTCCACTACAACCGTATTTTTGAAGCAGCGATGCAAATACGCGATCGCAATTTTAGTTTTTTGAATTTATACACTTTTCAGCAATCTGGTCGAATTGTAAACCAAGTATATAGTCCGTTGGTGACATACTTATTCGGTGCATTACTATTGGTTGCTGGAACTTGGTTTAAATTTCAGGTTGTAACGTTATACATCGTTTATGCATTGGGCATCCTAACTACGGCTTTTGCTGCGATTAAGGTAGGACTAACGAAAAAGTGGGCGTTGGGGTTAGGTGTAATTTATACTTCATCTGCCGCAGTGTATGGATTCGTGTTTGGTGCGACTTGGAAGTCGATTGCGCTGGCGATTGTGCCACTGGTCATTCCAAGCTTGCTACATTTATTTGAGGGACGATTTAATTGGCGCCGAACGGTTTACTTGGGTGGCGGTATTGCGCTATTAGGACAATTTCAAGTATTAACTGTCGCTATTGTTTTACCAATGCTCGTGCCGTTTTTCGTACACGGATTGTGGGTAAGCAAAGAAAAGGTGAAGTTACTTGCATCCGTTAGTTTATCGGCTGTTATGGCAATTGTGTTGAGTTTAAATGCAATCATGCCTTTGGTCGAAGTGTATCGAAATACGTTGATTTCACCTGTTGCAATGGATATGATACCTCAAACCAGTGGTGTGTTTAGGCCGGTGTATTCAAGTGTTAATTCTAATAGCGATATTGTGATGTCTATTTTGGCATTTTTGCTTTTGGGGATGATGTTTGCGTTCTGGAAGAAATTAACTGTTTTTACTCGGTTTGTGAGTGCAGTGGCGATTGTGTATCTAGTTGCAGGTACATCTCTAGTGCCATGGCATGCGCTAGAGACTGCATACCCAGGATTGCGTTCGTTCTTGCAAATGCCAAGACGAATTTCATTAGTAGGCTACAGCTTGTCATTAATTGCGGTTGGAAAATTGTTTGTTGAATCGCAACCAAAGAAAAGCTTGGCACATGGGGCGTTGCCGGTTACTCTTGCAATTGTGTCAGTGTTGCTGTTGACACAAAAGGTAGCTAACAATGTTTATTATGTTCAGAATGAAAAAACGCCGTTGTATGCCGGATTACAGGTAACGACTAAGAATGTGTATTCACCAGATATTCATACGTTTGTGCAGCTACAACCATTGTTCCACGAAGGCGATTTAGGTAAATTGATCTATCATGTGGATCGTAGCACTCCAGACTACTTGCCAGTTGATACAACTGAAGAGACGCATCAGCCAACATATGATGCGTACATGAACGCTTTCTCAAAGCAATGGCGTCCGTATCAACACATTGTGAATGGGGATGGAACTATGACGCTGCAATGGAAGAGCAAAGAAGCACATAAAAATCGTCAGGTGCCGATTGTCGCGTACGAGCGTACGGAATTGACTTTGAATGGGAAGCGACTAGAAAATAGCGAACTAATCAGAAATAACGTTGGTGCTATATCTATTTCTGATAAAAAAGGAATTAATGAATTGAATGTTGCTTATACTCCGATGAAACCTACTTTGGTAGGTTTTGTTATTAGTCTTATTTGTTGGAGCGCGGGAGTTGTCTTTGTACTGATTTATGTTATTAAATCATTGAGAAAAAACTGAAAATATGATTTAACGCCCCTTTCTAATGATTGAAAGGGGCGTTTCGTATGATAACCGTTTGTTGGACTAAAAAAGGTCATAAATTATAGTTAACTTGTTATAAGTGCATAAAAAGCGTAGATAAAGCGGAATATATATGAATGTTTGATTTTTTAGAAAACTACCATTGTATTTAATCTATTGGTTTGACTATTCAGAATTTAGAGAACGGTTACGTAGATGCATTGGTATTTAGACTTTTAAAAGATTTAGTCCCTTATACGGGTCCAACGTTACAAACATTTAACGTATATCTAATTGTTTAAGTGCATTCAGTTAATTCAAAAGGTATTGGAGTAAGAAGATGAAGCTTTGGTTATTTGGTTCATATAAATGGCAGGGGAATCCAAAAGCGTTGATGATGTATATGCAGTCAAATTTTGCAGATACACATGAAGTTTGGTGGATTGCTGATAATAAGGAAGATGCGGCTTATATTGCGAATTTAGGATACAATTCCGTATCAATTAATTCGAAAAAAGCCAAAGGATTTATTTGAAAACGCAGACGTGTACGTGACTGAAAATTATCGCGAAAGTTATCCTGAAACAATCAATCCTAATGTCATTGTGCTTAATTTGTGGCATGGAGTGGGACTAAAACACGTAGAACTTGGATTAGATGAGAAAGTAGATGTGGCAGATAACATCGTCCGTAAATGGGCTCGAAACTATTCGCTTTTCAAAAACAATGTAAAGTTCTTAACCACTTCCGAGGCTATGGAAAGCCATTTTAAGTCAGACATGAAGCTTTCCAATGATCAAGTGGTAAGAGGACCTTATCCACGCAATGTGGTCTACTCATTGATGGAAAGTTCTTTAGAAAAGAAGCTTAAAGTGAGTGGCTATGATTTGGATTCCTACAATGATGTCTATGCATTTGTTCCGACATATCGTAGCTTTTCGAATAGCCAAGGTGAATTCAAAAAGTTAATTCCAAATTTAGCAGAAGTTGTATCTAAAATGGAGAAAACGGATTCGTTATTCATAGTAAAGTTGCATCCACAGATGCAATCAGATGAAAGCTTTTTAGCAGCAAAAGAAGAGTACTCTGAGAACAAGAATATCCTTTTCTGGCAAGATGAAGATGACATGTATGAGATTATGCATCGAATTACAGTGGGCGTTGTAGATTATTCATCTATTTTCTATGATTTGCTAGAAGCTGGAGTGTCTAAGTTTATTCGTTTTATTCCGGATTACAAGGAGTATGTCACTGAACGAGAATTGATTGGTGATTATTTCGATTTGACAGATGGAACAGTCGCTTACACGTTTGAACGATTGCTAGAATTATTTTCAACTGGAGTTGAGAATATCGAACGTAAGGACTATTTGATGGACTATTTCTTCGGGTTTGAGGCAACAAATACGTTAAATGACCTGATTAAGAGTGTTGATAATTCTAAGCCTTCGAACATATCATATCCTGAGCTACATACGTTCGATATTTTTGATACTTTGATTAAGCGTAACACCCTGCATCCGCATAGTATTTTTGCACTTGTTCAAAAGAACATGTTGTCATCAAACTTGAAGTTTGAAAGCTATTTGACGGAAAATTATCCAAAAATTCGTAACCAAGTTGAATTTGATTTGCGAGATAGTTTTAGGAAAACGACGTATGAACGAAATACCGATAAAATAGAAGTTACTCTAGACGAAATCTTAGATCGTTTGAAGAATAATTATAGTTTGACCAATGAACAAGTAGCATTTCTTTATGATCAAGAAACGCAAGCAGAGGTAAAGGCAGTTGAACCAATTTCGTTCAGAATAGAAGAGCTTTTCGAATTACTAGGGGCTGGAAACGATGTGATGTTGGTTTCTGATATGTACTTGCCTGAGACTGTAATTAAGGACATGCTAAATGCAGCGGATTCACGTTTAAGTGAGTTACCATTGTATCTTTCTAGCAAGGTCGGCTATCAGAAGTCGACAGGTCGCTTGTTTAGACATATTTTCTTCTCGACGGATTATCACTATTCAAAGTGGGTGCACCACGGAGATAACAAGCATGCAGATGGTGTGGTTCCGCGTAAATTAGGAATTACAACAATCAATCACGATATGGATTCATATTTGGAAAATGAGAAGTGGTTTGTCGATAAGGCAAATTGGACATTTAAATACGACGCTTACAGATTAGCCACTCTATTCCAACGCCGACGTTGGGAATTAATGAGTGGGGAAGAAATGACGTTTGATGAATCTGCTTATTATGCATATTCATTTATCGGACCTACGTTGGTTCCATACGTAAATTGGGCACTACGTGATGCAATTAATCGTGGATATCAAACTGTATACTTCATATCACGTGACGGATACTACTTGAAGCAAATTGCAGATGTGCTAATAGCGAAGCAAAATCTTACGATTTCGGCGAAATTCATTTACGGTTCACGTAAAGCATGGCGTGTTGCTTCGTTTATCAATGAAGTTGATCCGGCATCATTTACTCCGTTTGGGATGTTTTCATCTATGGATGGATTTGATGATCTGGTGAAGTCAAGCCAACTTCCAGAAGATGAATTGTTACAAATGCTTCCTGAGTTGGAAGGATATAGAAACGAACCGACATTAAAGGGAGACATTGCTATTGGAATTCGCGAAATATTTGAAAATTCCGAAGAGTACAAGGCACGTCTATTAGAAATTGCAGCGGAGCGTCGGGAAATTGTACGAGAGTATTTGAAACAAGAAATTGATTTTGATGAGAATTTTGCTTTTGTAGAATTCTGGGGCCGTGGATACACTCAAGATACCTTAACTCGCCTGTTAATTGATGCTGCAGGTCGCGAGGTGGACAATCCGTTTTACTATGTTCGAAACTTTACGAATGATATCGGACATTCAATTCGCCATCGTTATACCACAATGCCAGCAAACTTTAGTGATTTTGAGTCAATATTTGCAACAACTCCATACAAAAGCATTCCTGGTTACGAATATTCGGAAGATGGTAGTGTGAAACCTGTGTTTATTCCGCAATGGAATGAATTCCATAGCACAATTTCTAAGAACATACAGAAGTTCGCTTCTGATTACGCAGATCTTCATGTTGAAGATGCGCAGCGCTTTGATCGATTCGTTGGTGAAACAGAGTATGATTACTATTTCAACCATCCGGAGGATCAATTTATCACATCTGTCTTTGCAAATTATAAAGACAATGTAGCTATGTATGACCAAGTGCAGGAGTTTGCTCCTGAATTAGATGCAGAAACAGTATTGAATACTCCTATTGCCGATTTGAAGAAGATGACAAAAAATCTGGATATTTCTCTAAGTCGATCATCTGATGAAGCACGTGAGGCTTTCGAACTGCGTAAAAAGGTGGAAAACATCAATTTAAAGCCAGCTAAAAAGTCCGTTCGTGATTTCCCTGTCAATGATTTAGAAAATTACTTGGTTCCTACAAAATTCCCTGTAGAAGTGGTGTTACTGGCTGATCAGCCAACGTATGCAAGCGTGAAGTGGACAGAAAATTCTAAGAGTAAAGTTCAATTATCAAAGTTTACAATTTTGACCGTTACCGGAATTGATTGGAGTGAACGTGGAGTGCCACGACTTCGAACAGAATTGGGATATATTACGGCTAATAAGCGCTTTGTGACGACGATGCGAGATGATATTGATCAGTATTTGTACAAGGACGTTGCAAATGTTGTTGTTACGGCATCCTCATACTACTATAAGTCGTTGTCATTTGACCGTTCGCAACGAACTGAGAATAAAACCAAGCGTGGACAAAAAATTGCGGTTCAGTCAGTTGAATGGACGAATAATGGAACTCCACGTTTGCTTACGGCTGCCGGATATTTGACTGCTAATAAAAATTTTGTATCTAATGACGCAAAGTTAACCGCACTTCGAAAGAAAGCTGTTAGAGGCATCGTTAAGCGATTGACTAAGTAATGAAAGTGAACCGTCAGAAATGTTAGTTAAAGTAACTAGAAAAGTTAATAAAAACTAAAAAATATCTTAACAAGTCAAAAAAGCCTATTTTAGGATAGTGTACAAAGCTTTTTCGTTAATGCCAATACGAGAAAATGTAGTAGCGTTTCTGTCTGACTCCCGTTCTGACATGACAGGAAACTTTGAGTATATTGAGAATGAAATAAATTCCCGTGCATCATCTTTGCAGATGAGCTATATGCTCAAAAAGACAAATTCTACTAAGAAAACGTTACGAGAGTACACGAAAATAGCTTGGTTAATCGCAACTAGTCGGCACGTTTTACTGGATGATTTTTATCCATTGGTGTATCCATTAAAGATTCGAAATGGAGTTAACCTCATTCAGGTCTGGCATGCGGTAGGTGCCTTTAAGACCTTTGGGTTTAGCCGTGTAGGGTTGCCAGGTGGCCCCAAAAAAGATTCAAAAAACCACAGAAACTATACGTGGGCGATTGTTTCTTCAAAGAACGTGGCCCCATTCTACGCGGAAGGGTTTGGTATTGACGAAGAAAAGGTGCTTCCATTAGGGGCGCCAAGGACAGATGCTTTTTTTGATGAAACGTATAAAGAAAATGTTGTTACTCGGCTTAATGAAGATCTGCCTTTTATTAAGAATAAGAAAGTTATTCTATTTGCTCCGACGTTTCGTGGGAATGGTCAGCAATCGGCCTATTATGACTTTGACTGGATTGATTTTGAAAAAATATATCAAAATCTCAAATCAAAAGGGTACGTCATGCTTTTTAAGATTCACCCATTTGTCAAAAACAAGGTTGATATACCAGACAAATTCGCAGACTTTTTTTATGATGTCTCGTCATACCGAGAAATAAACGATCTTTTACTAATTTCGAATGCGTTAATTACAGATTATTCGTCAGTAGTTTTTGAGTATAGCTTGCTCAGGAAAAAGACAATATTCTTCGTTCCGGATCTTGAAGAATACACGGCGTCACGTGATTTCTACGTGAATTACAAGGAATTTGTCCCTGGGCCAATTGTTCGAAACAATGATGAACTGATTACTGAAATTAAGAAGGTAGATGAGTTCGACGCTAGAAGTCTAGATGAGTTCCTTGAATACTACTTTGATGACTTAGATGGTAAAGCATCGAAAAGGTTTGTGGATGCATTGGAGACCAATTTCGTTAAGTTTAATTAAGTCGCATTAGACTGTGACCTGTTTCAGATAAGCTTTTTGTCTATGCGTTTTATTGGGGCTCTGATAACGAAGTAGCCGCTGGAGGACAAATAGAGTAGGCATTTAGAATGCTTTTAAGATTATTATAAAAGGGAGAGACGAGCGTGCTTGCACATTTGCAGGCCTGCTTGTAGGGCAAATTAAAAATGAAGCACAAGGTATATAGTGTAATGGGGGGAATTAGTCCCACCCCGGGAGGAATGACATCAGCTGTGTTAGCTCGGTTTAAGATGTTTAAAAAACTTGGTGTTGATTACACAGTCTTATCGTTTAACGTTCCAACAACTGATGTGGATAATGTCAGAAGGTCCTTAATTGATCAGAAAAAAATGCAAGAAGGAGATGTAATCCTTAATATTAATGAGTATTACTAGAAGAAATCTCGAAGCGGGCAAATCAACGAGGAAAACTTGATTGAAATGCTCAGGTCAAAGTCAGATATTGTAAAAAATAATGACATAGAGTATTTTTTGGATAAAGCAACTGGGGATTATGTTGCAAAGTTTGAACGACCTGATGGCAACTCTAACCGTCTCTTTATTTTGGTTATCGATAATGATGTTCCAAAAATCAAATATGAGTACAGAAAAAATCGTGTTTTTTCGGCGAGTTACTTAAAAAATGGGAAAACTTATAAAACTATTTTCTTTAACATAGAGGGTAGTCCATATATGACACAGTTTTATAAAAATGATGGTAAAACAGGCGCCGTTTTTTTGCATAAAGAGGGTGTTCGGTTTGGATCCGTGGAAGATTTTCAAGTTTACTGGCTTAATGAACTTGCACTACAATCGGACAGTGATAATCAGGTAGTTTTTTTGCTTGATTATGAAGTGCAAGTAGATAAATTAGCCAAGGTAAAGGGAGATAATCTCCGGAAAGTTGCAGTTGTTCATACAAGTCACTTCCAAAATAGAGAGTTTTATACTGGAATTGAAGCATTACATAAAAAAATGTTTGAATATGCAGACTCAGGCATCTTTAATGACGTACTGTTCTTCACACAAGAACAGGCCGAAGATGTTATTGCTGATTTTCCAAATGTTAAAGCTTCAGTTATACCGAATCAAATTTTCAGGAAGAACAAATATCCTAAAACTAAAAATGACAAAATAGTGTTGGGAACAATCTCTCGAATTACACGCGGCAAAGGCTTCGATAAAATGATTGATGCAATGAAGAAGTTGCCGGAGGATCAGTTCGAATTGAAAATCTGGGGACGTGGAGAAACAGAGTATCTGACAGACTTAATTGCTAAATCAGGATTAAAAAACATTTCTTTTTTGGGTTATAGCACGAATACTTCTAAAGCGTTATCCGAAATAGATGTTTTTGTATCAGCTTCGAGGTATGAAGCTATGGGGCTTTCAATAGCAGAAGCGTTAGAACAAGGAATCCCTGTTATTGCGATGAATGTAAAATACGGGCCATCCATGCTTGTTATAGATGAAGTGAATGGATACTTGATTGGCAACACTCCTGAAGATTTAGCAGACGCGGCTATGAAATTCGCACGTCTAAGTGAAAAAGGCAAAGAACAAATGGGAGAAAGAGCAGCTCAATACATTGCTAAGAATTTTTCAGAAGATCGATTCAATCAATATTGGGAAGAGTTCTTAAAGAATTAGATCGTTTGCAATTAGGATGTAACGGTGAAGTTTTGTAAATTTCACCAGCTAATTAAATACATTGTTAAGAATTCTGTACTAAAAGATGCTGGCAGCAATGGAATATTTATTTAGATAAAAAGAAGTGTACCCATGTAGGGTGCACTTCTTTTTCGTTAATCACAAAATATTCACAAATAGCACCAAAACAGGCAGTCATCTTTAGTTAGAATAATCAAGTATAGAAACAGCACTGAGTAGGGTTTCGTATTCATTTGCTATTAGTAATAGCAGAAAAAAGAGAAAGAGGTCGGTGTGACATGAGAAAGGTCATTACATATGGCACGTTTGATCTCCTGCATTATGGCCACATTAATTTGCTGCGCCGTGCACGTGAAATGGGTGATTACTTAATTGTGGGGCTATCTACAGATGAGTTTAATCGCGAAAAAGAGAAAACGAGTTATTTTCCTTATTCCAAGCGAAAAGCTTTGTTACAAGCAATCCGTTATGTGGATGAGGTTATCCCAGAAGTAAATTGGGCACAAAAGATTAACGATATCAAAGACAACGATGTGGTTACCTTTGTTATAGGTGACGACTGGGAAGGTAAGTTTGATTACCTAACCGAAAAAACAGGGGTTGAAGTTGTTTATCTAGAAAGGACCCCCGACATATCAACAACGCAAATTAAAAAGGATTTGCAAGAAGTCGATATGAAGAAGGTTAAAGTGAACGGGTAATGAATAAGCAAGCACTAACAATTGAATCAGTTCAACAAATTCAACACAAAATGCTTGGTGAGCTAATGGCGCAGTTGACGGTTAAAAATGTGCCAGTGTATTTGTTGGGTGGCACATTGCTGGGTGCTGTACGGGAAGGTCATCAGCTTGGTTGGGATGATGATATGGACCTAGGCTTGCTGCGACAAGACTACGATCAATTTATCGATGATTTTGTTTCTTCAGATAATCAAATTAGGTTAATGACGGAGTTTGATTCTGACAGTTGGGTGCCGTACGCAAGGTTAGTGTACGTGCCTTCCAAGGCTGAATCTGAATACTACAACATGAATCATGGCGTATTCATCGATATATTCCCAATCGATGCCATTGATACGGCAAAATTGTCAAGTCGATTGATATTTGCCACCCAAAAAGGGTTAAACATTATGCGCAACATGGCTCGTTCAACAGGCGTTCTGCCGGACGATGCCAAGTTAAAGCATATAAAACGGCTGCTTTGGCCAGTAATTAAGCACACTAACGCGCATACATGGGCGTTGGCGCAAGCGAATTTGGCTAAGCGGGTAAGCAACGTTAACGGGACACAATTGGGCGTTATAAACGGTGTACATGGGAAAAGAGAGTTTTTTGTTCGTGAAAATTGGGAGATGTGGCAAATCGCTCAATTTGAAAACACCAAGGTAGCAATCATCGGCAACGTTGATCAATACCTGACGCAAATTTTTGGAGATTGGCGTACCCCAGTTAAACAACTCGGGCAACACGCAGCATTCTTCGAATCGAGTGGAGAAAAAGAGAATGGTTGAAACACGTAAGACAAAGGTGAGCGTTTCATACGTGACAAAGCAGTATGAAACAGCTCCTACAAAAATAGATAAAGCGAAGAGTGTGTTCTTCAAGACGAACTTTCCGATGTTTTGGGCGGTTCGCGGTGTTAGTTTTGAAGCCTATGAAGGTGAGACAATTGCCGTCGTTGGAACTAACGGTTCAGGTAAGTCAACGTTGATGAAGATGGTGGCAGGCATTGTGCCACCAACTTCAGGAACGATTAATATCAACGGTGAAACATCATTGATTGCAATTAACGCTGGACTTCGAGGAAACATTTCAGGCCGTCAAAACATCAGGCTTAAGGGGTTGATGATGGGCATGACTGATGCTGAGATTAACGAAAAGATGGATGACATCATTGCGTTCTCAGAGCTTGGCAAGTTCATTGATCAACCTGTTAAGACGTATTCGTCTGGTATGAAGTCAAAACTCGGATTTTCAATTTCAGTTCATACGAACCCGGATATTTTGATTGTCGATGAGGCTTTATCGGTTGGTGATGCAACGTTTAATCGAAAGTCTGTAAATAAAATAAAAGATTTCCAAAAGCAAGGGAAGACGATTTTTTTCGTTTCTCACTCACTCGGACAGGTTCGCGAAATGGCGGACCGAGTTTTATGGATGCACTATGGTGAGCTTCGCATGTTTGGCGATACGAAAACTGTCATGGATGAATACGATAAGTTTGTCAATGAATTTAAAGGCTTGAACGCTAAAGAGCAAGCGGATTATCGTCGTGAAAAGCGTGCCGAACAAGAAGAGTTTTCACTTGACGACATTTACACGGGTGAACTTCGTGAGGCGCGTAAGAGTGGCCATGAGCCAAGCGACGAGGAAGCGACGGCCATCTACAAAGCTGTGCACACTAAGCAAAACGTCGCAGTGTGGTCAAAATTTGACAAGTTCCTAATTGTATTTGTGATCTTAGCAATGTTGTTTGTTGCGGATAAAATCGCATTGAATCTTGGTATGCACAATATCATGCAAAATCCAACGCACATGATTACGAATTGGGCGCCAGATAAACTGCACGAATTAGATGAAAAGCATAAGGAGGACAAGTAATATGAAAAGCTTGATTCAAGTCTTAAAAGAAATTTGGACTAACCTGCCTATCATTCGTCGTATTGCTGCTTTTAATGTTCAATCACGATTTGCGGACAACTATCTTGGATCAATTTGGGACTACTTGGAGCCGCTACTTTACATCGCGACATACTTTATCGTTTTTGGTTTAGGGCTTTATAACGGAACTGTAAACGGCACGCCATATATCGTTTGGTTGTTGGTTGGAATAGTTCCTTGGTATTTCATTCAAGGATCATTTAATAAGGGGCTAACAAGTATTTCTTCACAGTTGCGCTTGTTAACAAAGACAAAATTCCCTGTGAGTGTGGCGCCTGTTATGCCAATGTTGCAGGAGTTGCGACGATTCTTGGTTATGGCCGGATTGACGATTGTTGTAGTCTTGTCATTCGGACGTGTGCCATCACTTACGTGGATTGGATTACTTTACAGTTTCGTGGCGATGTTTGCTACGGTATTGGCACATAATTTGATTAATTCAACGTTGGCGGTAATGATTCCTGATTATAAGCAAGCGATGAACGCACTATTTCGAGTGCTGTTTTTCACGTCTGGAGTGATTATTAATTTAGATCAGAGAGGGTTGCCGTTCGTCCTAGTGAAGGTTATCAAGATGTTCCCGTTCTATTACGTGATTGAATCGTTCCGTGATGCATTGCTCTATAACGTTTGGTTTTTTGAAAACTCATCGAATGTTGTTTTCTTCTGGCTATTAACGTTCTTTATGCTACTGGTTGGATCGATTGTACATTTGCGTTTCCGCGAACGCTTCATCGATATGTTATAAGATAAGAGAATTTTTGGAGAGAAAATATGATTTTTGCGCAATTTATGGCCGGTGGTACCGGCAAGCGTATGGGTAACACTGAACGCCCAAAGCAATTTTTGAACTTGGCTGGTAAGCCAATTATTATTCACACACTAGAGAAGTTCACGTTAACGGCTGACTTTGAAAAGATTATCGTGTCATCACATCCTAAGTGGGTGCAATACACAAAGGATTTGGTCGCCAAGTACATCTCAGACGAACGTGTTGTTGTGATTGAAGGTGGTGCTGAACGCAATGACACTGTGATGGCCGCAATCAACTACATTGAAGAGAATTACGGTGCAAGCGACGAACACACTTTGGTGATGCACGATGCAGTGCGTCCGTTTATCACGGCCCGCATCATTGCGGACAATATCGCTGCCTCAGCAGATTTTAAGGCAGTTGATACGGTCGTTGGCGCAACTGACACGATTGTCCGTGCCAATGATGGCGTTATTAATGACATTCCAGTACGTGATGAGATGTACCAAGGTCAAACACCACAAACAGTAAATGTGGCTGCGTTCCGTGACTTCTACAACCAAATGTCAGAAGAGCAACGCATGTCATTAAGTGATTCAGCCAAGGTTATGTTGTTGGCTGGTTACGAAGTCGGCATTGTGCAAGGTGAGGAAAGCAACATTAAGGTAACGCGTCCGTTCGATTTGCGCGTTGCTGACATTCTCGCTCGGGAGAGTATGGATGTTTAATAATGTGTATCGTTTGACGGGCATCAAGCAAATTGAGCGCGTGACTTCACAAATCGACTTATCTAAGGGTGAAGTCATTGTTCGACCATTAAATATGGCAATTTGCCGTGCCGATGAACGATACTATCTTGGGCTTCGTGATGCAAAGGTTTTAGCTGAGCGCTTGCCTCTTGCGTTGATTCACGAAGCAGTGGGTGTGGTCGTTTGTGATCAAACTGGCACATTTAAAACTGGGACACTAGTTGCTATGGTGCCTACGAACGCTAAAGAAAAGCACGAGAAGGTAACAGAAAATTATCTACGTTCTTCAACGTTTGCGTCTTCAACAGAAGATGGCTTTATGCGTGAATACGTCGATATCGAACCTGAACGTTTGGTAGAGATTCCGGGGCATATCAACCCTGAAATGGCCGCTTATTTTGAAGTTGTTTCAGTTGCCGTTCAAGCCGTGCGTCGTTTGCAAGGTAGCATGATGGCGCAAGAAGGCACGATTGGTATCTGGGGTGACGGAAACGTTGCTTACATGACGGCCGTGGTTGCCCATGTAATGTTCCCAGACTGCAAGATTGCGGTCTTTGGAAAGCATGCTGAAAAGTTGGATTACATCACATTTGCTGATACTTATTTGATTAATGATGTACCGGAAGACGTTGTTATTAACCATGCAATTGAGGCGGTTGGTGGACGTGGCTCTGAAGATGCCATTAATCAAATTATCGACTTGATTCAGCCGTGCGGATCAGTTGTTTTGTCTGGCGTATCAGAGCACCCAGTAGCCATTAATACTCGTATGGTTTTGGAAAAGGGAATTGCGTTGGTCGGTACAACGCGTTCAACTGTTCAAGATTTTAAAGATGCCATTGAATTGGTAGCTAACAATCCAGAGGCGCAAGAGCGTTTGGAACTGTTGGTTCAAAACGTACGCGATGTGCGTGAAGTAGCCGACATTATCGAGGCATTTGATTCTGATTTGAACATGTCTTGGGGAAAGACGATTATGCGTTGGCATATCTAGAGAAAGTAGTAGAGAAGAGTGAGGTTGTTTCATGCTAGTACAGAAAATTAAAAACAGGATCAAAAAATCGACTGCTTTTGGGTTGATGTACTACGTGATTGTTTTGTCATGGATTAAGTTCTTACAGATTTTTGTACGACCAAATCAAAAGCAAATTTTGTTCATTTCGTATAGTGGCCGTCAGTACTCTGATTCACCGAAGGAAGCATACTTGCAACTTCGTAAGGATCCGGCGTTTGCGGACTATAAATTCGTTTGGTCGTTTAATAACCCAGATGACTTTGTTAACGCTGATGTTGATCATATCGTGCGTGCAAACACGCCGTTGTACTTCTATCACTTGTTGAAGTCGAAGTACTGGATTGCAAATTCAACGATTGATCGCTTGATTCCGTTTTCACATCCACGCAACGTCTATATTCAATTTTGGCACGGTGTGCCGATGAAGAAACTAGGCCTGGATGAAGCGGGATTGTCACCGTTGGTTCGTAACTGGTATAAGAAAGTGCAATTTGATTACTTGTTCACTTATGGCGGCTATGACACGGAAAAGATGAAGCGTATTTTCCCGCGGACGAAGAATTATTGCCAAGTGGGTCAACTTCGTAAACAAACACTTGAACGTGAATTGAAGCGTAAAAAAGAGAAATTGAAGCGCCAGCTTGGTATCAAGGGGCATAAGCCGATTATGCTTTATGTACCAACGTTCCGAGGTTATGAAACAGTACAACAAACGGGTTGCTCGGAAGAGTTTTTGGCGCAACTATCGGATAAGTTTACAGTGCTATATCGCGAACATTACTTTAATCATATGCGCCCTTCGGATGATTTCATTGTTGCGGACAAGCTGTCGCTCAATAAATTGATGGCTGTGGCGGACTTTATGATTACTGATTACTCAAGTACATTATTTGATTATGCGCCATTGCATCGTCCGATATATCTATTCCAACCAGACGTTAAGGAATATGAGAATAAGCGCGGTCTTTATATCAATTTTGAAAACTTAGATTTGCCAGTGGCACATTCCGAAGCGTCACTAGCTGAAATGCTGGACGACTATGAAAATTATGATACTGAACGTGTAGTGCGATTGGCAGACCGTTATAACCCACATGATTCAACGGTTTCATTAGCTAAGCTACACGAGATTTTAGCAAATTAAAAATGGGGAGCATTTAGTTATGGGGAAGCAAGAAAATACTTTGGGCGGCTTGGTCCGTCATCTATTGAAGAATGCCTGGTGGATTATCATCGTGGCACTAATCGGTGCCGGTGTGATGTTTATGGCTAATCGCCACGCAGGACCTTCTGCAGAATGGTCTGCATCTCGTTTGATGTACATCGGGCATGCAAATTACAACAAGTCACAAGATCCAGAGTCATCATTGAAGTCTGATTTGAACGCAATTAAGACGTACATTGCTGTGCAACAAGATATGGCTATCGCCAGCGATGCTGTACAACGCCTGCATAAAGCTGGATTTACAAAAGTAACGGTCGCTGAAGTGCGTGAAAGCGTTGTGTTGGAGCAAAAGAAGGGGACTTTGATCGTCCGTGTTCACGTTTTGAATGATGATGAGAAGGAAGCCATCGCGATTGCTAACAACTATGCAGATGCCTTTGCTGCCAATGGGCCAAAGGTTGTTCCCGGTATGCCTGCACCACGCTTGATGCGTGCTATTCAGGGAGCTGCAAGTACTGATGGTGAGAAGTTGTCTAACAAGAAGGCTGCTATCTACGGTGGTGCTGCTGGTTTGGGACTTGGTGTCATTCTAGCGATGTTTACAGGAATCGCTGGTAACATGCGCCGTCAACAAGCATAAAAGGTGGCGTATGGTTAACTGGTTATTACCTGTTGCGATGTTTCCAAAGACGTTTACGAATTTCTTCTTTGAAAACATGGCGCAGATTGCTTTTCCGATATTCTTAATCTTTGTGTTGGTAAAGCTGTACTTACAACCAGCCTTAGTTAACGAATTAGTACCGGAACGACGTACGTTGCAAATCTGGGGTGCCATGGTCGGCATCCAATTTATTCTGTTTGGTTGGCAAGTTATTCGCCACAATGAAAGCATCCATACATATGGGTTGCTTCACGGGTGGATGGCCTTTGTCCAACTGTTGATCATTATCTGGGCTGCTTACGCAGTTCAAAAAGTGTTTATCCGTGACGGCATCGACGTTGAGAAGTTCATTCGATCATTGGTTGTGACACTAGCGGTTTACCTGGTGTTTGTGGTTGTGCCACAGTTGCTGGTAACGTTACACTTGCCGTTTACCGGGTGGACAAACGCCTTGGCTGGTCTATTCGAACGTCGCTGGGCGGATCGTGGCTGGTATGACGATGGGAGTTACGTTGCCACGATTAACCGAGTAAACGGGTTCGAACCTGAAGCGCCGTTCTTGGTGATGCTGTTGGGATTGGTCTTTTCACCGGTCTTGATTGGTATCGTTCACGAACCAATCTTGCGTCGGTTGCGAATCGGTCGTCAATTGCAGTACATGACGTGGTTTTTGATGGTGTTGCTAACATTTGTCTTCCTAAGCGTCCGTGCTTCAAGTGGTTATATGATGTTGGCGTTGCTTGGATTCTTTACGGTGGCTTCAGCGCCACGTAAGTATCGCAAGATTTGGTTATCAATTATGGCAGCCGGTGTGGTTGCTGTAATCGCTGCCTACATGGTTGTACCATTTGTTCACGACTTGTTGGATCGTTGGACCTTTAACAAGTCAAGCACTGACAACCGTTTGGGTGGTACAATCGGCTTGGCAAAGACGTTTTTGTCACATCCATTCTTAGGGGTTGGTTTCGGTAATGAAGGATACTTCATTGAACAATACTTGCCAGAATGGAGTAAGCACAACAGTGAGTATATTAATGTATACAGCAAGATGGCTTATCCGGTTTTGAATGATATGCTGGGGTGGCTAGCACGTTATGGTGCTGTAGTAGTTTTATCAGGATTGTGGTTGCTAGGTGGTTTGGTGGTTCGTGCAGTGCGCGCTTACCAAAAAATCTTACAAGATGAGCGCCCTGTCGCGAGTTACTATCGTATTGCATTGCGATCATTCACGATTATGGTGCCGCTAACGTTGATTGTGTCATGCATTACGCAAATCAACGCGTTTTCATGGCCGATGTTATTGATGTATTTCTTCTACTGGCGTGTGATTCACTTGGCAGAAGAATCGAAGAATTGATAAAGTAAGTAATCCTCGCACATTTTGTGTGGGGATTTTTATCGTATGACATGTTCTGGAAAATTTTGATGGTGGTATTTACTGGACGTTGCCAATAATGACAGGTTTTGATATTCTCGAATATGGTGTTTATAAGGCTGAAAGTGAATTGAAGGGTTATATAGGATTGTGGTTAGAGTAGCAAAAAACAATATTTTTTGGGTAGCGTTGATTGGGGTCTTTGCACTGGTAACGCTGTTTTCTAGCCCATTAAGCAAAGGGGATGCCTGGACTGATACAAACGCAATGTTGGAAGTCGGACGCGCTTGGAAGCATGGTTATCTGCCGTATCGAGATGTGTTTGAACAACGTGGTCCAGTGCTGTTCTTTTATTACCTCGTGGCGAACCTAATTAGTTCACGAGGTTACATTGGTATCTTCATCATTGAATTTTTAAACCTAATTGGTATCTGGCTAGTTGGGTACAATTTGCTCGACAAAATTCCTAATCGATTGTTTGCGAAAGGATTTGCGACGTTGTTACCGATTGCGTTGCTAGTAAGTAAGGCAATTGAATACGGTGGTGCGCCAGAAGAATTCGCTATTTTATGGACATTGTTAGGTATACTGCTTGCATATCGGTTTTTGGATGATTCATCAGAGATTGCGAATTGGAAGTTGGGGCTACTATTTGGTCTTTCAATTGCAGTTATTTTTTGGATTAAGTACACACTGCTTGGTGCCTTAATTGGGACAACGTTAGTCATAGTCGTCGTTGGTGTAATTAAAAAGTTTAAGCAACTCATCTTATTCGGAGCGTCAGCTTTAGTTGCGTTTCTTGGTTCTAGTGCGCTGATTGTACTGGCTTTCCAGTTATTTAGCGGGGCAAAGGATTTAATTACGATTTACTTTGGCGTCAATCTGAGTGCGTACGGGAAGCCAGTTACGTTTGCGAAAAGGTTGGCGTTCCTGAGTGACGCTAACACATCATTGTGGTCAGATTATGCCGTGCTTTTGGTCATGGGACTGATTGCGCTGCTGGCATTGGTGTTCAAGCGAAAATTTAATAGGCTTTCAGCGATGCTCGTTGTATCAGTAATAACGGCCTATCTCATCACATACGGAGTTGGACGTTTTAACGCTTACTCATTTTTGTTGATTGCAGCCATGATTGTGATGTTGATGCTGCAAGGATTCGGTGAAACACTTAATAATCGCAGGTTTGCTTTTGCTGTATCTGTTGTCGCAATTACGCTAACGGCGTGGGCTAATCCGTTTATTGGTCACGTACCATACATCTGGAACAATGACACGCTTGGTACGCAAGTTTTAGCGAGTTACATAGACAAGACACCAGGTAAACAGTCTTTGATTTACTATAATTTGCTTGATGCGGGCGTGGAACGATACACGGACGTGGCAGTAGCAGGGCATTTTAAATACTTTGAACACACTAATGTTGATGATTCAAAGTTCCCAGCACAAACGCGATATGTGCAGCGAGTCATTGATAACAAGCGCGCTGACTACGTTGTGGTCGGCCTCAATTGGGGCGGTATGACCCCGATTAATGTTGAAAATACACGCGAAGTGATGGGGCGTATTCCGCCACAACTATTGACGAATTATAAATTTGTGAAAGCATCTGAATCGTATGCACCAATTGATACAATAGGGAATTACACGCAGTTAGCTTTACTTAAAAAACGATAATTTCAGGTTATGCAAACAGCCGTGTTCGATATTTGAACACGGCTGTTTCGTTAAAAAAATATAGTTGTTCTATAATATGTCGCCATTTTGCGCTATACTATCATTATGTGTAATTCTGAAGACATTCGGGATGAATTTGATATTTACGAATTAAAGAAGGAAATCAAGATGATTACTATTAAGTCAGATCGTGAAATTGAGGGTATGAAGGCGTCAGGTGCCATCATTGCCGGCATGCACAAGGGTTTGCGCGACATTATCAAGCCAGGTATTTCTACTTGGGAAATTGAAGAATTTGGTCGTAAGTACATTGAAGACCACGGCGCACGCGCTGCTCAAATCGGTTTTGAGGGCTTTGAATTTGCGACGACTGTTTCGGTTAACAATGAAGTTGCCCACGGTTTCCCTCGTAAGGGATTGATTTTGAAGGATGGCGACTTGGTTAAGGTTGATACGGTTGTTGATCTTGATGGTTACTATTCAGACTCAGCTTGGACATACGCCGTTGGTGAGGTGTCACCTGAAATCAAGCGTTTGATGGATGTGACGTTGAAGGCGTTGTACTTGGGAATCGACCAAGCGGTGGTTGGTAACCGTATTGGTGATATCGGTGCAGCTATCGATGCGTACGTTACTGACGAAAATGGTTTCGGAAACGTACGCGAGTACATCGGTCACGGTATCCAACCAACGATGCACGAGGAGCCAGCGGTACCAGCGTACGGTGTTGCCGGTCACGGTTTGCGTTTGAAGCCTGGTATGACGATTACAATCGAGCCAATGGTTAACGTTGGTGGTTGGAAGGTTGACACGTCAGAAGAAGATGGTTGGACTGTAACGACTGAAGACGGTTCATGGTCAGCGCAATATGAGCACACGATTGCCATTACTAATGACGGACCAAAGATTTTGACGAGTCAAGACCCAGAATTCGATGCCAAGTACTTGTAATAAAGGAGCGCTTATGACGAAGCAAAGTAAGAGTTATTTATTCGCCAAGCGTTTTTTGGATATTTCAACTGCGTTGTTTGCATTGGTGATTTTCTCACCAATCTTTTTGGTTATTTCTTTGTTCTACTTGTTTGGCGATAACAAAGGACCAGTTTTCTATCAGCAACGTCGTATCGGGCAAAACCATGAGGAGTTTGGTATTTACAAGTTCCGTTCAATGGTGGTGAACGCTGAAGAGAAGCTATACGCTGATAAGGACTTATATGCTAAGTTCGTTGAGAATGGCTATAAGTTACCAACCGAAGAAGATCCACGTATCACCAAGTTTGGTGCGTTTATTCGTAAGACATCTTTGGATGAGTTACCACAATTCATCAACATCTTGATTGGGAACATGAGTATTATCGGACCGCGTCCAGTTGTTGAACGCGAGTTGGTGGAATACGGCGATCGCGTTGATGAATTTTTGTCAGTAAAGCCTGGCGCGATGGGCTTGTGGCAAGCAAGTGGTCGTAGTGATATTCAATACCCAGAGCGTGCCGACCTTGAAATTTCGTACGTCGAGCATGCTAACCTGTGGTTTGATTTTAAAATTTTGTTTATGACAGTACTCGCCATCTTCAAGGGTGACGGTGCAATGTAGTAAAATGACGACTTCGAGATTCGAGTCGTCATTTTGTGTTTTAGCAGCGCGTTTCTATACGTTTTTTTGCAGATATAAAAAATTCAAACAATAAACCAATCTTGTTTAAAGTTTCGTAAGACGGTTAAGAGCTGTCTGTAACAAGAATGAAACTGATGTCGGTTAGTATTGACTTTGGACTTATAAAACGGGAGAGTCAGAACGATTAGGGAGGAAATTATGAACTTTAAGAAGGTTCTATTTGGGGCTGCAGCTGCGACAGTTGCCGTGAGTGGTGTATCTTTGGTGCCATTCTCATCTGCCTTTGCGGCGGATGGTATCCCAACGATTACAGCTGGTGATTCAACTGTCCCAGCGATGGACGTTGTCGACGTGGCATCATATCAAGGAAACTTGTCAGTCAGTGCCTACAACACAATGAAGAAGTATGGCGTTAAGGCTGTCATCGTCAAGGTGTCAGAAGGTACGAATTACGTAAACCCATACGCTTCAACGCAAATTAAGAATGCACAAGCTGCTGGTTTGGCCGTGGGTGTTTATCACTATTCACGTTTCTCAAACGCAAGCGGTGCGAAGTCAGAAGCTAACTACTTTGCCAAGCAAGTAGCGGCTTTGGGCTTGTCAAAGTCAACGTTGATGGTTGATGATTTGGAAGACTCATCAACGAGTGGTAGTGGATCAACGACCAACGCCAATGCATTTAAGGATCAATTGTCAGCTAATGGCTACAACAATCAAATGTTGTACACGTATCCTTCATACATGAGCGCAACTGGTCTGAACGTTTCAAGTTACGGTAACGACCGTGTTTGGATGGCGTCATACCCATTTGCACCAAACAAGAACAACTTGTGGTACACAAATTATGGCGCATGGCAATGGAATTCAGCTACTAAGTTCCCAGGCGTGAACGGATTCTTTGACGTTTCAAAGGATTACTCAGGTAAGTTGTCAAGCAGTGCCATGACAGGTTACTTGCAAGACAAGGATGGTAACTGGTACTGGTTTGAAAACGGTGTGAAGTACACTGGCTTCCGTTTCTCCATGGGAACCTACTATTACTTCAAGCAAGGTGTTCGCCAAGAAAACCAATGGGTTTCACAACGGGGTAACACGTACTACGTAGGTTCAGATGGACGTGCGTACGATGGTGTTCGCACGATTGACGGCAAGAAGTACTTCTTCGGAAACGACGGAACATTCAACTTACGTACGAACCAAATCGTGAAGGTTGATAACGTTGATTACCGTGCAGCCGCTGATGGTTCATTAACGCCTAACTCTGGTTACCACTATGACGGTTCACAATACAATGGTGGTTACCGTTGGTACGAGAATGGTCAATTGTACACAGGTTTCCGTTTCTACATGGGCACTTACTACTGGTTCGTTGAGGGTGTTCGCCAAAATGAAGGCTGGCGTTCAGCTTGGAACTACACGTACTGGACAGATAACGAAGGTCGTGCCGTTCAAGGATTGCGTTCAGTGGATGGTAAGCAATACTTCTTTGGAAACGATGGCACATACTTTGCTCGTAAGAACCAAATTGTGACGACGGGTAACGAAGGTGGCGTAGCTATTAAGTACCGTGCAGCAGCAGACGGAACGTTGTCACCATACTCTGGTTACCAAAATGATGGTACTGGTTGGTACTGGTTCGAAAACGGTGCGAAGTTTACTGGCTTCCGTATGTACTACGGTGCCTACTACTTCTTCCAAAACGGTGTTCGCCAAGAGAACCAATGGGTTGAGCAATGGGGACACAAGTACTACGTTGGTGCTGACGGACGTACGGTTCAAGGCTCAAACGTTAACATCAATGGCCAAACATATAACTTTGGTACTGACGGAACGTTCTACCTACGCTAAAATAAAGGCATAGGGGTTTGATACCACAGGAGGTTTCGACATGAAAAAGATTATTATCAGCATTATTGCTGTGCTAGTCGTAGTAGGTGGTGGGGTGACTGCCGCTGTTATGACGCACAAGAGCGCACCTGAGAAGGAGTCATCTTCATCAGTTGCAAAGAAGGAAACGTCGAGCGAATCATCAAGTTCTTCTTCGTCATCTTCTTCATCAAGTTCTAGTGAAGTTGCGCCTGAATCTTCTTCAGCACCAGCCGTTTCTGAAGCGGCACCAGTTGAATCAAGTTCATCAGCGCAAGCTCAAGCAGATGCTAACAGCGATTGGGCTAACCCAAACCGCACTGATGCTGGTGAAACTATCACTGCTAAGACGGTCACGCAAGCACGTGCTGAATTGAAAGAAAACGGTGTGGACGACACAACGTTGGGTGATGGGGATGTGCAACAATTGATTAAGATTGGTCAAGCACAAAACATGTCAGTTTACGAAGTGTATAAGCAAAGTTTTAATCAATAATGATTAAGAAAGGATTGCAGATTATTGCAATCCTTTTTCTATGGGATTTTAAGTTTGGGTTAATCTCGTAAAAACACGATATAGGCTGTAAATCCGGCCTTTATTACGGTATACTTGAAAACGGATTTAATTTTTAAATATGTATTGAGGTAGATATCATGGAAAATCAATTTACCGTAGGCGCATTGTTCAAGCACATGTTGCGCAATGCCTGGTGGATTATTGTCTTAGGAATTGTTGGTGGTGCAGCGATGTTTGTTTTAACGAACAAAGTTGCGACGACAACGTACGAGGCGACCCGTCAAATGTACATTGGCAAGAACAACACTGACGCAAAGGATCCTAACTCTCGTGTGATGGCGGATTCATGGTTGTTGCAATCGTACGCACAATTGGCAAAGGACGATGCGGTTGTTAATGCGGCCGTTGCAGACCTAAAGGCCGATGGCATCAAGATTAAGCCAGCCGCTTTGGTAGATGCAGTTCATGTTTCACCTAAGAAGGACACATTGTTGATGACGGTGCGTGCCACGGCTAACTCAAACAAGAAGGCTGTTAAGTACGTTAATGCTTACGCAAAGGCCTTTAAGACGGTTGCGCCTGAAAAGTTGTCAGCTATGCCACAACCCGTATTGTTCTCAGCACCTAAGAAGGCCGTTGCTGTAACGACGCCAGGTGGCTCATCAAAGAAGGCCTTGGTCTTCGGTGCCGCTGCTGGTTTGCTAATCGGTATTGTATTGGCATTCTTTACGGGAATTTATAAGAATATGAAGGCAACTGCCTAAGCGAGTATAGAAAGGGGTATGGTGATGGTTTCTTGGTTATTACCAATCGCACTATTACCAAAGACTTACACATACTATCTCTTTGATAGCTCTGCCCAATTGGCCTTGCCACTTTTCGGCTTGTTCATTTTGGTGAAGCTATATCTGCAACCAACTCAGTTGGAGACAGTTCTGCCAAAGAAAAGCACTCTACGTATTTGGGGTGCTTTTATTGTAGTTCAGCTCGCATTGATGGGCTGGGAGTATTTAAAGATAGGTGAGTCTGTACAGGTTTACGGCCTGATTCACGGCTTCGTAGCCTTTATGACGATGTTGCTAGTTATCTGGGTAGCGTACACGATTCAAAAGATGTCACTGCAAAGCTTTGAAGATGCCGTTAAGTTTGCGAAGTCAGGTTTGATTGCTTTGGTAGTCTACTTGGCGTTGATTGTTTTACCACAAATGCTGGTCATGGTTGGCTTCCATCAGTTGGACTTTTACGTGAATGGCTTGGCAAAGGTATTTGAACGTCACTGGCAAGATCGTGACTTCTATGACAACGGTTCATATGTGACGACATTGCACCGTTTGAACGGCTTTGAGCCAGAAGCATCATTCTTGGCTTTGCTGTTGGGGATGGTCTTCTCACCAGCGCTGATTATGCTGGTGCAAGAGCCAATCAAGAACTTCCGCAACAAGCGGTGGCTTTACTGGCTTGGATGGGGCTTAATCGCCTTCATCTTAGTCGTGATGATGTTGGCCAAGACAACGACTGGTTTCTTGTTGATTGGTTTACTTGGATTAATCTTTTTGGTTTCAGCACCAAAGACCCAAAAGATTTGGTTTGGTTCAGCAGCCGTTGCCTTTTTGGTACTGGTCGCTTTGGCTTACCAATTTGTACCGCCGGTAACCCACCAATTGAACACGTGGTTGTTCGAAAAGAGTGGGACGGACAATCGTCTCGGCGGAACAATCGGTTTGTTGCAAGCTTGGTTGCACCACCCAATTTTGGGTGTTGGATTTGGTTTTGAAAGTCACTACATTAATGAGTTCTTGCCAAAGTGGTCTAAGGATAATTTGGAATATATTTACGTTTATAAGAAGACGGCGTACCCAATTTTGAATGATATGTTGGGGTGGTTGACCCGTTTTGGGTTGGTGTTTGTTTTGATGGCGTTCTGGTTATTGGCTGGTTTGCTAAAGCGTGCGGCACTCGTGCTGAAGCGCTTGGGTTCAGGCGCCAACTTTAAGACGATGTTCTATCGTGTCACGGTGAAGTCATTCTTCGTTGCTGTGTTCTTGGTAATCGTTGTGGCTTCTATCACACCAGCTAATGCGACGGGCTGGCCAATGATGCTAATGGGATTCTTCTATTGGCGTGTTATCCACATGGCGGAAGATGATTTGAATAACGGAGTACTACAGTAATGAAGATTTTGATTGCGGCCCACAAGCCATATCAAATGCCAACTTCAGATATTTATTTACCAGTAATGGTGGGTGCCGCCTTGCATGACAAGGTAATTGATGGATATACGCCTGACAACACTGGCCAAAACATGTCTGATAAGAATGGTTTTTACAATGAGTTGACAGCCTTGTATTGGGCTAAGTACAACTTGCAAGATGAGGATATCCTTGGATTGGCGCACTACCGTCGTTATTTAGGACGTAAGGCGAGTCACGATTTGGCTGATATCTTGTCTGAAGATGATATTCGTAAGGGGTTGGCAGAGGCCGATATTTTGTTGCCAAAGCCACGTAACTACTTTATCGAAACGCAAGAAAAGCACTACTTGAATGCTCACATTAACGAGCCTTATTACGCAATGCGTGAAGTGTTGGAAGAGTTCTATCCAGACTATGTACCAGCATTCGATGCGTTGGGTAAGTCAACGAAGGCGCACTTATTTAACATGAGTGTGATGCGTCAAGATAAGTTCCAGGCATACACGGATTTTTTGTTTGATGTATTGGGTAAGGTTGATGAACGCATCGACGTTGCCAAGTACGAAGGGCAAGATCGCCGTTCACTAGGTTTCTTGGCTGAACGTTTGATGGACACCTGGGTTAACACGCAAAACTTGCGTGTTAAGGAGTACCCAGTGGTGACAACTGAAAAGACAAACTGGTTGGATAAGGGAACGCAATTTTTGAAGCGTAAGTTTATCAAGAATGGCGAACGCAAGGTTCACTTCTAAACCGAATGAAGCACCGCAGATTTTTTCAAATCTGCGGTGTTTTGTGCTCTATGACTAACTTTTTAACCCATTGACGGGTAGTTTATGGTAAAGTAAATAGGAAGATTTATATTCTGAAAGGAATCATCAAAAATGACTTTGAATGATAAGAACTACGACTACCTAATCGTCGGTGCTGGACCTTTTGGTTCAATTTTTGCCTACGAGGCGGCCAAGCGTGGTAAGCGCTCATTGATTATTGAAAAGCGCCCACACATTGCTGGAAACATGTACACACACACGGAGCACGGAATTACGGTTCACGACTTCGGTGCACACATCTTCCACACTGATAACAAGGAAGTTTGGGACTACATCCGTCAATTCGCTGAGTTTAACGGATACCAAAACCAAGTTGTGGCAAACTACAAGGGTACGTTGTACAACTTGCCATTCAACATGAACACGTTCTACGAGATGTGGGGAACTAAGACTCCTGCAGAAGCTAAGGCTAAGATCGAAGAGCAAAAGAACGCTGCTTTGGCTGACTTGGGTGACCGTGAGCCACGTAACTTGGAAGAGCAAGCTATCTCATTGATCGGTACTGATATCTACGAGAAGTTGATCAAGGGTTACACTGAAAAGCAATGGGGACGTAAGGCAACTGAATTGCCAGCGTTCATCATCAAGCGTTTGCCAGTTCGTTTCATCTACGACAACAACTACTTTAACCACCGTTACCAAGGTATTCCAATTGGTGGATACACGCAAATCTTTGAGAAGATGTTGGACAACGATTTGATTGACGTTCGTTTGAACTCAGACTTCTTCGAGCACAAGGATGAGTACATTGCCGAATTCCCACGCATCTTGTACACGGGAATGATCGACCAATTCTTCGACTACAAGTTCGGTGAATTGGAGTACCGTTCATTGCGCTTCGAGCACGAAGTTATCGAATCAGATAACTACCAAGGTAACTCAGTTATCAATTACACGGATGCTGAGACGCCATACACGCGTGTGATGGAGTGGAAGCACTTCGATGGATTGTCAGACGATGGTGTGACAATCATTACGAAGGAATACCCACAAACTTGGGATCGTTCAAAGGAAGCTTACTACCCAGTTAACGACGAGAAGAACACGAACTTGTACAAGGAATACGCTAAGGAAGCGCGCCAACACAAGGATCAATTCATCTTTGGTGGTCGTTTGGGACAATACCGTTACTTTGACATGGACCAAGTCTTCAACGCAGCATTGAATGAAGTGCGTAAGGAATTCAAGATTCCATCAAGCTTTAACTTTGCTCACGACGAAGAACACTAATTTTATTAAAAACAAACGGTCAGTATCCGAAACACTTTGGTTATTGACCGTTTTTGTTTGGTAGTGTTGTATAGAAGGGGGAGCAAAGAATAAAATGAAGGATTTTTTGAAATCACGCTGGTTAAGCGTATTAATATATGTCACGTTTTTGGTGGTTACATACGTTACCATTATGCCGTTGAAGACAGCAAACGCTATATATGGTCAAGGTGATTTGCTATTTCACTTAAATCGTATTACAGGGTTAGCCGAGGGACTTAAAGCTGGAACAATTCCGTATCGAATGTTTGATGTACTGTCTAATTTAGGTTCGGCAGTTAACTTCTTTTATCCATTCGTATTTATGCTAGGTTTTGCGGCCTTGTTCATAGTCGTTCCGAATCTGGTGACGGCCTTCTATATTGGTGAAGCCTTGATGCTGCTGGCAACATTGGTTGTGGCATATCGTGTCATGATGTCGTTTAGTTCAAATCAACGTGGCCGTAGTGTGCTGTTTGCGTTTTTGTATGCTTATGCTGGCTACAGAAATTACTTGGCATTTGATCAATTTGTGTTAGGCGAGGCATTGGCATATATTTTTATTCCAATTGCATTGTTAGGTTTTTACAATGTGTTCCTTGGCGATGCTAAAAAGTGGGTACCACTAACTGCCGGTTTGGCGCTTATCTCATACGCCCATATGCTAAGTACGTTACTTGTTTTAGTATTATTTGTATTCTTAGTGCTAATTATGTTAATCGGGCGCAAAATTGAATTTAGTAAGGTACGCATTTTCGCTTTGCTTAAGGCGATACTGCTGACGTTGTTACTTGTTTCAGTGATTTACGTGCCATTTATCTACCAAATGCACCAAACCGAAATCATTACAACAATTCAACAGCCGGTTGCTTTCTTTGGTGGTCTCGGTGAGAATTTACAAAACTCATTGGATGCCAAAGCACAAAACATTGGTCCGCTGGGTGTTTTAGCGGTTATTATCGCTTTTGTGCAAGTCTTTAAGAAAAAGTGGCAACTTAATGTCGTATTTGGCATGCTTGGTGCAGGACTGTTTATCATGGGAACGACTATTTTCCCGTGGCGTTCACTTGATTTAAACGTGCAATATGTGATTCAATTCCCGTATCGTTTGTTCGGATTAGCGTCATTCTTTTTGGCAGTATACTTATCTGGTGCTTTGCTAGAAATGCTTAACACACCACGACAACGTCGTTGGACGATTGTGTTGTTTAGTGCATTTTCAGTTCTGATGACTTCAAGCAAGATTTATGACTTGATGTACGCACGCAAGGATCAAGCTGAATTGGTAATTAATGATCGGTTTAATGCGCCAGATGTTCAGCTAGAGACATCATTCAAAGCTAATTCAAACGATTTGAAGCTATTGAATCAATCGCGTCACGATTACATTGGTTCGGTGGATTATGGTCCAAAGGATGTTTGGAAGACATCGTATATTCACCACGTGATGGCACATGAAGTATGGGTTGATGGTAAGGAGCATAAGGCACAGGATACGTATTCATTGACCAATGCCACGTTCAACATTCGATTGAAAAAGGCAAACCAAGTCGATGTGCCAATCTTCCATTATGGTAATGAGATTGTGAAGGTAGATGGTAAGACTGTGCCAGCTAAATTAAGTCAACGCGGAACAACTTTGGTCTCAGTTGATAAAGGAACACACGAAATTTCGGTTTCGTATGTCACACCTAAATGGCTTTACTTGCCATGGATTAGCGCACTATTTGGATGGTTAATCGTTGTGGTTTTGTATGCTGTGAACTTAATTAAAAAGCGTCGTTAGACTTTATACAGATAAGTGGCACCAGGTGCGCCGCTTATCTGTTTTTTTATGCTTTAAATCACTAAGGAAGGCTTGTTTCTTGCTGTTTGTAACGTGTATACTAGAATTTAGATTATTTTGGATGACTAGGAGAATCAAATGGCTGATATGCTTTCAATTATCGTGCCGGTTTTTAATGAAGAAGAATCAGTGCCGCTGTTTTATGATGCAGTGGAAAAAATTCACGGTGAGTCTTTAAAAAACTTTGCATTTGAATATTGGTTTGTTGATGATGGATCGACAGATGGCACCGTTGCATCTATTGAGAAACTTCAGCAACATGATGAAAATGTGCACTACATTTCATTTTCACGCAATTTTGGAAAAGAAGCCGGGCTTTACGCTGGACTAGAACATGCAACCGGAAATTACGTCGCGGTAATGGACGTCGATCTGCAAGATCCGCCAGCATTGTTGCCTGAAATGGTTGACGGTGTCGCAAGTGGTGAATGGGATGTCGTTGGAACGCGCCGTGAAACACGTGAAGGTGAGCCGGTAATTCGTACGTTTTTCAGTGAGCTCTTTTACAAGTTGATTAACAAGATTTCAAGTAACCATATTGTTGACGGCGCTCGTGATTATCGTGTCATGTCACGCCAAGTTGTTGACGCCATTATGTCACTACCTGAGTACAACCGCTTTTCAAAGGGGATCTTTACGTGGGTTGGCTTCCGTCAAAAGTACTTGGCATATAAGAACACTGAGCGAGTTGCTGGACAAACGTCTTGGTCATTCTGGAAGCTGGTTAAGTACTCAATTGAAGGGATTGTTGCCTTTTCACAATTCCCATTGATGCTGGTGTCGGTGCTCGGATTGATTTCGTTCATCTTAGCCTTGATTGGTGCTGCGTTTGTAATTGTTCGTGCGCTAGCTATCCCTGGCACGTCTGCGTTCGGTTGGCCATCTATGGTTGTGATTATGCTCGGAATGGGCGGTATTCAACTATTAAGCCTAGGCATTGTTGGTCGCTACATCTCAAGTATTTACTTAGAAGTGAAGAAGCGTCCGCTTTATGTCGCACGAAAAGTTAAATAGAGAGGCAGCTGGTTAAGTGACTAAATATAGAAATTGGCTTGTTTACGCTATCTTGGTGGTAATGCCTGCGTTTGTTGTGATGAGTTATTTCCGATTTGGAATATTGGCGACTTCTGGAAACGACATGGTCTTCCACCTCTCTAGATTACAAAGTTTACTAACTGAGATGCAGTCTGGGACTGTTCCTGGATGGATTGACTGGGCTGGTCAAGGCAACATGGGATTTGCGGTGAATATGACCTATCCATGGCTAACGTTACTATTAATTGCCATTCCACAAATGTTGTTTGGGTCAGTTACTGGATACGCGGTGGGCATGTACATCATTAATTTGGTGACGACAATCGGTATGTACAAATTAGTACGTACATTAAATAGCACACGTATCGCGGCTCTATTCAGTAGCATGATTTACTTGTATTCAACGTACCACTTAATTGAGTTGTATCAACGACAATCAGTGGGCGAGGTACTGGGTTATGCAATGTTACCTTTGGCTGCAATTGGAATTGTACAAATCTGGCAACACAAGAAAACGGGAATCATCTGGTTGGCCAGTGGAGTGGCGTTAACGATTAATTCACACTTACTTTCAACAGTAGTAGTTGTCGCTCTGGCCGCCATAGCGGAAGCAATCCATCAGGTATGGGTTAAATTTGATCTTAAAACGCTGATTTTGGAAGCTCTTGCGGCTGTTTTGTCATTCTTACTATCGATGCTACCGTTGTTGACGCTCGGAATGATTCACATGAAGAATCACATCATTCCATCTGATTATTGGGGTAGTATGTTTGAATTGGCGGTGCACCCACGAATCGCTTGGCAAACCATGGTTTCTGGCAGCTTGTGGCAGGCTAATCGAACGACCGATTGGAATCCCGGCTTGGTTGTCGTAATCTTTGTGGTTATTGCGCTTGTCTATTCAGTAGTTAACTTCAAAAAGATTAACAAAACGCAAATTATGTCATTTATCGGCATTGTTGTGTTTGGGTTCTTAAGCTCGACTTGGGCACCATGGGGATTGCTAACAAAGTTGGGACTAGGTGTGTTTCAATTTCCTGGTCGTCTCTTATTGCCTGCTGTGTTCTTTGCGGCAATCTTTGTTGGAAGTAGCCTAACGGTAGCACCGGTCAAGAAAACGACGAATACTATTTTAGCTGGGCTATTTGTCATTGCACTTGGTCTAGTGTCGTTGCAAACGTATACAAGCGTCGGGGCGTATGTCAAGCAGGCAACTGCAAGTACAGCTATTTTCCAATATACGGATCAAAACTACGAGCATGAATTAATGAATTTGGCGCCTTCCTTTGCCTACAGTGCCATTGTTAATTCGAATGCAACTGTGGACGAGGGGCGTAATCGTATGTATCAGACATTGAATGATGCGAAAGCGATGGGTTACCATGTCACACAAGTTTCGGGTGACGGAATTCGTGCACAGATTAGTGTTAATGAAAAAAAGCTGGTAACATTGCCAGTATTTAAATATGACGGTGTGAAGTACAACGTTATGTTGAATGGTGAGCGTATAGCACCAAAAACGAACGACGCTGGCTTTATGCAGTTAAAGTTAAAACAAGGACAAAATGATATTCAAATCAAAACACCGGTACCAGTTTGGTATACAGCGATGCTAGGATTTGAATTGTTGCTGTGGGCTGCAATTACCGTTTTTACGGTAGTCATTTTTATTCGCTCCTTGGGTATGAGTAATAAGAGTAAGGTGGAAAGAGAATATGACTGACAAATTGGTAATCGTAATTCCTGCATATAACGAAGAGGAAATGTTACCTGTCACGATTCCGGCTATGACCGGCATTTTAACAGACATGATTGGCAAGGGGAAAATCTCGGCTGAAAGTCGTGTCTTGTTTGTGAACGATGGGTCTCGTGATAAGACATGGGAAATTATTGAGAATACACATCGTGAGAACGAATTGGTTACGGGAATTAATTTTTCTCGCAATTTCGGTCACCAAAACGCTGTTCTAGCTGGGCTGGAAGCAGCCCAGGATGCTGATATGGTGGTATCAATTGATGCTGATTTGCAAGATGATATCAATGCCATTGAAAAAATGGTTGATGCTTATCACGACGGTTACGATGTTGTATACGGTGTTCGCAATAATCGGGATAGTGACACTGCATTTAAGCGTGGTACGGCAATGGCGTTTTACCGCTTGATGAAGGCTTTGGGCACACACACGATTCCTAATCACGCGGACTTCCGTTTGATGAGTCGTCGTGCTGTTAAAACACTCTTGTCATACCCTGAGCGTAACTTGTTCCTGCGTGGTATGGTGCCACAAGTAGGTTACCCATCAACGAATGTTTATTACACGCGCTTGGAACGTGAAGCGGGTGAGTCAAAGTATCCTTTGTCAAAGATGCTGAAATTTGCTTTGGATGGAATCACATCTTATTCGACGACACCGTTGAAGCTGATTTTTGGGCTGGGTGTATTGGGTGTGATTGTTGCTTTTGTGTTAATCGTGATGGCCTTGGTTCGACACTTTACGGGAAATACAGAAACGGGTTGGTCGTCATTGATGATTTCAATCTGGTTCGTTGGTAGTGCCCAATTGATTTCAGTTGCAATCTTAGGTGAATATATCGGTAAGATTTTCACGGAAGTAAAGCGTCGACCACGCTTCACAGTCCAGGATGATTTATATCACGAGTAACGGATTGAATGTTAAAAAAATACTAAGCTAAATTAGCTTTAACTACCACCGTGTTTAATGGTATTATTAAATACGGTGGTTTTTTAGACCCTTAACGAGTTTTAGTCCTCGTTACCAGAAAAAATATTAAACGAAAAATATAAAGAAGAGATTGCTTGAATTCACTGTAATTCAAATAGGAGGAACTTAACATGTCAGTTAGTGCTGTCGTCGTTACATATAATCGTTTGCCAATGTTGAAGGAAGTTATTGCCGCTTTGCAAGCTTCTGAAACACCTGTTGATCACATCATCATCGTTGATAACAAGTCAAACGAAGACACGAAGGAATACTTGACGAGCTTGGGTGACCAAATTGAATATGTCCGCTTGGAAGAAAATCTTGGTGGAGCCGGTGGATTCAACCGCGGTGTCCGTTACTTCATGGAAAACACGACTGACGATTACGTGTGGTTGATGGACGACGACACTGTGCCACATGCTGACACGTTGACTGAGTTGACGGCATACGCTGCTGAAAACCCTAAGTTTGGTTTCTTGTCATCAGACGTGCGCTGGACTGATGGTCACCGTGCTTTGATGAATCAACCGGCACCAATGAACCGTTTGCGTGTTATCCCTGAGGATGCCACGGAACCAGAACAATTGCGTAATGCAACGTTCGTGTCATTGTTGATGAGCCGTGAAGTAGTCGACAAGATTGGTTTGCCAATCACGGACTTTTTCATCTGGGGCGATGACATTGAGTACACAGAACGTGCTGGACGTGTTTACCCTGGTTACTTTATTCCAAAGGCTAAGGTAACACACAAGATGGCCACAAACGTTGGATCAAACATCTTGAACGACACGAAGGACCGTACGCCACGTTACTACTACTCATACCGTAACAAGGTTTATTATGGTCGCAAGCGTGATTTCGTGGGCCACATGAAGTCAAATGCACGTATCACGATGGAATGGATTAAGTTGGCTGTTACACCTGGTGTTGAAGACCGATCAGCTAAGCTAAAGATTTTGGCAAAGGGTGTTAAGGATGGCCGTAAGTTCAACCCAGTAGTTGAACACGCAACGAACGCCAAGGAGGCCTAGTCTGCCAATGAAGCGTCGGTATTATTATATGGATGTACTGAACATCATCGCTACGTTGGCTGTGATGTTCTTGCACACATCCGAATTTGCTTTTAATTATGAGCCAACACTTCGTTGGGGTGTTGCGGTTGTTATTCAAATCGCATTTATTTGGGCCGTACCGATTTTCTTTATGATTTCAGGCGCTAACTTGCTGAATTATCGAGAGCGATATGACACGAAGACGTTCTTTAAAAAGCGTTTAGGGAAGGTCTTGGTACCTTTCTTAGCTTGGTCTTTGATCTGGTATATCTTTAATCATTTCTATTTTTTGAATCATGATTGGGGTATCCGTAACTTTTTTGATTTGTTGATGCATGGTCAAATTCAAGCAGTGTTCTGGTTCTTTTACTTTATTATTCCGTTCTACTTCGCAGTGCCGTTTTTGTCATTGATTACGACGCGCGAGAATAAGAAGACGGTATTGTACGTAATCGCTTGGTTTGTTTTGGGCGTTGGTATCGTGGGTTACACGCATTCGTTGCGTGCAACGCCGCTTGATTCCTTCTTCTCAAACATGCCATTAATTATGTCGACGGGAATTGGCTTCTTCTTTGCCGGTTGGTATTTGCAACAATTTCCACCAGCAAAGTCACAAAAGAAGTGGTATGCACTTGGTAGTGTGCTAGCATTCTTGTTTATGCTAGGGTTGACCGTATATATGTCACACCAAGCCGGTAAGACGATTAACGCAGTCTACAGCATCTTCAGTATTGGGGGCTTCTTTTTGCCACTCGGTATCTGGGTATATGTTCGCGATGCGTTAGAAAATTGGGAACCATCACCAAAGATGGCAGCCTGGTTAAAGCGCCTGTCTGGTGCATCACTCGGTGTCTATGTTATCCACGAGTTTATTATTTACATCGCGGAAAACACATACCACCTACAAGCGGGATCGTGGTGGCACATGATTGTGTTCCCATGGTTTGTCTGGGTATTGTCAATCGCAATTACGTTGGCATTGCAAAAGATTCCAGTGATTAACCGCTTGATGCCTTAAAATTTTCACATATTAACTGATAATTTTTAATACTCGGTGCGTATTCTGATACGTATCGAGTATTTTTTTAATTTTCAGGGAGTAGAACATGCGTAAAAAGATGTACAAGGTCGGCAAGCACTGGGTTGCTGCCGCAGTAGCGATTGCCGGAATTGGGTTAGCTGGTGGCGCATCCGTATCAGCTGATCAAGGTGTTTCAACGGAAACGGCACTTGTTAACAAGCCGACAACGGACCCGGTAACACCGGAGGTGCCAAGCCAACCAGTTGAAGAGGAAAAGGATGTCGCCCCAACGACACCAAATGATGAAGCGGAAACGCCAACGTCAGTGCCAACGCAACCAGTTGTGCCAACGGCGCCGGCTGAACCAGAAAACCCAACAACACCAGAGAATCCAACAGTGCCTTCAACGCCAGAAATTGCTGATGGTGTGAATAAGGAAGACGGTTTGTACTATCAAGACGGCAAGGTATTGACGGGGATCGCCAAAGCAGATGGCAAGATGTATGAGGCTGGTAAGTTGCTGTCAGGGATTTCTTCAGTCGATAAGAAGATGTACAAGAATGGTGTCTTGTTCAACGGTACGCTGGACGGATTACTCTACGTTGACGGTGTGAAGTTTAGTGGCACAAAGAATGGTGTTCTATACGAAAACGGTGCCAAGTACAACGGTACAAAGAACGGCATCTTGTACGTGAACGGTGTGAAGTTCAATGGTACAAAGGATGGCGTTTTGTACGAAAACGGTGCCAAGTATAATGGCACAAAGAACGGCATCTTGTACGTGAACGGTGTGAAGTTCAATGGTACGAAGGATGGCGTTTTGTACGCGAATGGTGCTAAGTTTAACGGTACGAAGAACGGCAAGGTGTACAAGAACGGTGTTTTGCTAACAGGGAAGCACTCTGATGGTAAGTTCTACCAAAACGGGGTGGTCTTGACGGGCTATAACGGCAACACATACTACGTGAATGGTGTTGCAGCCAACGGTTACATGGCTGACAACACGAAGACAAAGTACTTGTACAAGAACGGTGTAAAGCAAGCTGGTCGTCAAAAGATTGATGGTACGTACTACTTCTTTGACTTCAACACAAAGCAAATGGTGAAGCACAATTACGTGCAAGCCCAAGATGGTAACTGGTACATGTTCGGTGAAGACGGTAAGATTGTTTCTGATGTTTATCACTGGGCCGGTACGTACTACTACTTCGATCACAACACGTTTAAGAAGCACACAAACTCATATGATTTGGCTCGCTGGGGTGACTGGTACATGTTTGGTGGTGACGGTCGCATCTTGACTGACGTGGTGAAGTGGGCTGGATCATACTACTACTTCGACCATAATACCTATACAAAGCACACGAACTCATATGACTTGGCGCGTTGGGGCGACTGGTATATGTTTGATGGCTCAGGACGTGTGATTTCAGGATACAAGTACTGGTACGGTCAGTTGTACTACTTCCACGGTGGCACGTTCACCAAGGCAGTTAACCAACACGTTTATGAAAACGGTAACCGTTACTGGGCAAATGGTTCAGGACACGTGACAGTCGACTGGACAATTGATAACGCCATCAACATTGGTTCAACGTTGGTTGGTCACTCGCCATATGTTTGGGGTGGTGGGCGTAACGACTGGTCAATTGCGCGTCGCAAGTTTGATTGCTCATCATTCGTGCACTGGTCATATGCCAACGCAGGGTTAACGTTGGAGCCGGTTGGTTACACAACGACTTACTCACAAGTAAACCGTGGCCGTGGCGTTAACTGGGGTAACTTGCGTCGTGGTGACTTGATTTTCTTCGGTAGTTTGGGTCACGTGGGTCTATACCTTGGTGGCGGCTACTTCTTGCATGATTCGCCAAACTCACCAACTGGTGGGGTTGGCGTGTCACACTTGAATGATATCGTTAACCAACATGATGCACGTTATTCATGGGCGTCAATCGCTGACACATGGGCAACACGCCGTGTGCAAGGCTAGGCGGGTATTGGAATAGCATACTCAAAACACTTCTTCCGTGCTAAACTGGAAGAAGTGTTTTTAATTATGTAAATTAGGTGAATAACATGCAAATTGTTAAAAATTATTTGTACAACGTAGGGTATCAGTTGTTGACGGTGATCGCGCCGTTGCTTACGATGACCTACCTAGCGCACGTTTTGGGTACGCAAGGTGTTGGTATCCAAGCTTGGACAAATTCCGTTGTGACGTACTTCTTGTTGCTAGCAACGCTGGGAATTACCCTGTACGGTCAACGTGAAATTGCGTATGTTCGTGATGATGTCGCTGAACGAGATAAGCGTTTCTGGGAAATCCAAATCCTACATATCATCGTCGGAGTCATTGCATTAATCATTTACTTCGTGTTCATATTTGGCATGTCACAAGTGATGACTAACGAATTCCATAAGTATTATCCACAATTGATTCTACAAGGGTGGGTGATTGTCTCAGGTATCTTGGATATTTCATGGTACTTCATGGGACTTGAAGACTTTAAGAAGACGGTTGTCCGTAATTCTTTGGTTAAAATTGCCATGGTGATTTTGATTTTCGTTTTGGTTAAGTCAAGTCACGACGTTAACAAGTACATCTTGCTGTTGGCATTGACGCAAGTGATTGGAAACATCACAATGTGGTTCTACTTGCCTGGTAAGGTAAAGCTGCCAAAGTGGTCTGACATGCAAATCATGCGCCACTTGGGACCAACAGTGGCGATGTTCATTCCAACGATTGCCACACAAATTTATTTGCAACTGAACAAGACGATGTTGCCAATGTTGGCACACGGTTCAGCTGACTTGTCAGGTTTCTATGACAATGCTGATAAGATTGTTAAGGTGTCATTGGCTTTGGTTACGGCGATGGGGACGGTGATGTTGCCGCGTGTCGCGAACCAATTTGCGAATGGTGATCATAAGGGCGTTAACAAGGCAATCTACAGTTCAATGGACTTTGTGACGGCTTTGGCGGTGCCCTTGATGTTCGGTATGGCCGCTGTGTCACAAAAGTTGATTTTGTGGTTCTTGGGTCAACCGTTTGCGCCAACTGGTGTGACGATTGCATTCTTATCACCAATCATCTTGTTCATTGCATGGAGTAATGTGATTGGCACACAATATTTGATGCCGGTTAACCGCGTACGTGATTACACGGTGTCTGTAACATTAGGTGCGGTTGTTAATATTGTGCTGAACTTCGGGTTCATTCCGTTGTGGGGCTTGTATGGTGCGGCCTATGCGACGGCTTTGTCAGAGTTGATCGTAACGGTTTATCAAATTTGGGTTGTCCGTAAAGATTTGGACATGCACCAATTGTTTGGTGGTGTTTGGAAGTACTTCATTGCGGGCGCAGCCATGTTCATCGTCGTATGGCCGATTCAATTGGCGATGCCAGCAACGGCCTTGTGGTCAATGATTGAAATTGCCATCGGTGGTATTATCTATGCAGTCTTAATCGTGGTGTTGAAGACGAACTTCGCTGGTATCATTATTGATTTCGTGAAGGGGAAGCTTCACCGCGCGTAACAGCAACGTCATATAAATAGATTATGTTTCAGGCATGTTAGCGTTTTGCTAACATGCCTTTTCAGTTCATTTTCGTTTTGTAAGCAACCAAGAATATTCACATATTGATAGAAAATTGGTTAAAACCGCCCCGTATTCTGATACATATCGAATTTTTAGGGAGGTATTTTCTAGTCATGGGAGATACACGCAAACAGCTACTGATGGCTGTTTTGGTATTGAGTGCTGGTGGGGTACTTGCGGGTACGAGTCAGCCAGTATTTGCTGACACGATTGTGCCGGCGACTGAAACAGTAGCGACGACGCAGGCGATTGAAGGGATTACGGCTGTTGCATCAACTTCGGGTCAAGCAACTGTTGCAAACAAGTCGGGTGAAAAGACAGCTTTTGCTGGTCGTAATTTATGGGCGTTGGGTGATTCACTATCTGTCGGCTATGATGGTATGTCAACCGTGCCATCGTGGTCAGTGAATCTTGCCAATAATATGACATTTGACCAGCTGTACAACAACCACGCGCATTCTGGCTCGCAGATTGCTGGTTCAACAAGTTCAGCAGAGCCGGTACACTTTACGAAGACAGTTTCACAAGTTATCAACGATGCAAATTTTAAAGCTGAAAAGCAACCAATTGTGATGATTGAATTGGGCGTTAATGATTTGAACTATAGCTCAAATAATTTGCGCTATGTGCAGGAGCGACTGTCAAAGAACATTCGAACGTTACGAACTGCAAACAAGGATGTTGTTATCTATGGTATTTTGCCGTTTGCAAATTATCTAGGTGGTGACTTTAACACCATTCATAGTGGTGGCTACAGCTTCAATCAACTAACTGATGCTTTGGCGGAAGTCTATACAAGTTTCAACATTCCGGTCTTGGATTGGGTTGATTATGATATTGATCGTTCACCGGATGCACTTGGTGATAAGACGGTTCATCCGACTGCCAGTACGTATGCCCGCATGTCTGAAATTGTCGCTGAGTTTTTGGATAAGAATGCCAATGCCTTAGTTGCTGGTGCTCAAACGGATAAGAATAAATATTTTTATTCTAATGGTTGGCAATACAATGATAATGACCAAGCGCAATATGGTTTGGGTAAGGGAACTAATGGCGTAACGCAATTAGCAGCCGGTCCACAAAAAATTGCTGGCGTCACATACTGGTTCGACCCTAAAACAGGTGTATTGGCTAATCGCGCTGGTGAAGTGACGCATAATGGTAAGGGTTATTACACAGGTGCAGATGGTAAGTTGATTCAAGGTCTAGTGATGGTTAATGACAAGATTAACTACTATGGTAACAATGGTACGTACCACAAGCGCCAAAATGACCAAACTGGTTACTTGCAACCATTGAATGGTGGTTGGTACTGGTTCGAAAAGGGCCAATTGTACACTGGATTCCGTAGTTACATGGGGGCTTACTACTTCTTCATCAACGGTGTTCGTCAAGAGAACAAGTGGGTCTCAGAATGGGGTAACAAGTACTACGTTGGTGCTGATGGTCGATCAGTGCAAGGTTCAGCAGTCTTTATTGATGACGTGCCATACGACTTTGGTACAAACGGCACTTTCCACCTGCGAGGTGCAGCATCTGGGTACCTAAACGGACCAAGTGGTTGGATGTGGTATGAAAACGGTAAGCCGTACACAGGTTTCCGTGATTATATGGGTGCGTTCTACTACTTTAAGAAGGGCGTTCGCCAAGAAAATAAGTGGGTCTCAGAATGGGGCAACACATACTACGTTGGTGGCGATGGAAGGTCAGTTCAAGGAAATGCCTACATGATTAATGGCGTTGCTTATGACTTTGGTAATAACGGGACATTCTATAAGCGTAGTCGTACATCTGGTTACGTGTATGATGGATCAAAGAAGAATGGTGGCTACCGCTGGTATGAAGATGGTAAGTTATTTACCGGTTTCCGTTACTACATGGGCACATACTACTGGTTCATTGACGGGGTTCGTCAAAACCAAGGTTGGCGAGAAGCCTGGGGATACAAGTACTGGACTGACAAGGACGGTCGCGCAGTGCAAGGTTGGCAAACAATCGACGGCAAGCGTTACTTTTTTGGAGACAACGGTACATACTTCCTACGATAATTTAAGGGTTTTAGTAAAGAACAGCATGCGTGCTGTTCTTTATTTTTTACTTCCGTGTGAATAGGTGTTTAGCAATTGTTACGAAATGGTAATGAAAAATACGTACAATTTATCAATAGGTTGACGTTAATCCGTTGCTTGTTATTCTTTGTATAAGAGCATTAATTAAAAGGGGAGTCTGTTAGGTTATGGGAAAAGTTGGGAAAAACTTGTTACTTGCTGGGTTGGCATTAAGTACAAGTTTATTGGTGAATGGATCGTTGCAGATGGCATCTGCGGATGAGGGTACAACGCCACGTGAAAGTTTGACAACGACACAAGCGATTGAAGGAGTATTGCCAACTCAACCAGATGCTGATCAAAAAGTTCCGGTTGATGATACGTCACATACTAAGCAAGCATTTGATGGTCGAAACCTATGGGCATTGGGTGATTCTTTGTCAGTCGGTTACACTGGCAGCAATACGGTCGACTCTTGGTCATCAGAAGAAAATTTGAAGCCGGTAATGGATTATGGAAGTTCTAAGCGTGGACATTCACACTCAGGTTCTCAAATTTCTGGACCAAGTTCTTCAACAAATCCAATCAATTTTACGAAAACAGTTGCAGATGTTATTGCTGATCCGGATTTTAAGGCTGAGCAACAACCAATTGTCATTATTGAACTAGGTGTTAACGATCTAAATTACAGCGGAAATAATTTAGGTTACGTGCAACAACGTTTGGTACAAAATATCCGCACGTTACGAGCAGCAAATCCTAACATTGTGATTTATGGTATTTTGCCATTTGCAGATTACCTGGGCGGTGACTTCAATACTGTTCATGGTGGTGGATACAGTTACAACCAACTAACTGATGCATTGACCGATGTGTACAAAGGCTTTAACATTCCGGTTTTGGACTGGTCAAAGTATGATATTGACCGTTCGCCTGATGCGCTAGGAGATAAGGTTGTTCACCCAACAGCCGAAACTTATCAAAAGATGTCAGCAGTTGTCGCTGAGTTTTTGCAAGCTAATGCCGGCCTTTTGAAGGATAACACTGAAACTGATACAACGAGTAATTATCAATCAGTTGGGTGGCAATCTTTGGATAACGGTGATGTCCAATATAGTATGAAAGATGATAAAGGCAACGTTACGCTAGCTAGCGGCAAAACCAAGATTAACGGTGTATACTATTGGTTCGATCCTAAGACCAATGTGCTAGCTAAGAAAGCTGGCGAAGTTGCCGAAAATGGCAAGACTTACTACACTGGTGCAGATGGTAAGTTGATTCAGGGTTATGTTGTTGTTAATGGACAAGTTAACTACTACGGTGATAACAATACGTACTATAAGCGATACAAGTCTGACGAATCTGGTTACATTCAAATGGGGGATAATAGCTATCGCTGGATTGAGAATGGACAGCTTTATACCGGCTTCCGTAGCTACTATGGTGCTTATTACTACTTTGTAGATGGTGTTCGTCAAGAAAATCAATGGGTATCACAATGGGGCAAGAAGTATTATGTCGGTGCCGATGGGCGTTCAGTGCAAGGGAAGGCTTACAAAATCAATGGCGTGGCCTATGACTTTGGAACGGATAGCACTTTCTACCTTCGTGGCGGTGAATCAGGTTATCTAAACACGTCAGATGGTTGGCGCTGGCTTGAAAATGGCCAACTATACACCGGTTTCCGTAGCTATTATGGTGCTTATTACTACTTCATCAATGGTGTTCGCCAAGAAAATCGTTGGGTGAAGGAATGGGGCAACACGTACTACGTTGGTGCTGACGGTCGTTCAGTTCAAGGTGATGCCTACATCATTGATGGTGTAGCTTACAACTTCGGCACGAATGGTACGTTTAACCTTCGTGGTACAGCTAGCGGTTATTTGTACGATGGATCACAGTCTAACGGTGGGTACCGTTGGTACGAAGATGGTACCCTTTACACCGGTTTCCGTTACTATACTGGCACGTACTACTGGTTCGTTGACGGTGTTCGTCAAAATGCTGGTTGGCGTGAAGCATGGGGTAACAAGTACTACACGGATGCTAATGGACGTGCTGTCCAAGGATGGCAAACAATTAATGGACAAAGTTACTACTTTGGAAATGATGGCACTTATTTCTTGCGTAATGCTGACGGATCGAAGTTTACTGGTGATGTAAGTGATTATAACGGTAGCGCAAGCAGTGCCAAGAGTGGTTACTTGTATGACGGTTCTCAGTTCAACGGTGGTTACCGCTGGTATGAGAACGGTCAATTGTACACCGGCTTCCGCTTCTACATGGGCACGTACTACTGGTTCGTAGATGGTGTTCGACAAAATGAAGGTTGGCGTACTGCTTGGGGTTATAAGTACTGGACTGACAAGGATGGACGTGCAGTTCAAGGATGGCAAACAATTGATGGCCAACGTTATTTCTTTGGAAATGACGGCACATACTACCTACGTTAATAGATGAATTGATCGGCTCCGGCCGGTCTTTTTTGTTTTTTCGTAATAACATTGCAAAACCATCAACAAGACACCGTTAACTGAAAAGAATAATATGTATTTATATTTTATTTTTTAAATGAAGAAAAATGGAATTTTTCGCAACCGTTGATGCGCAGATGACTCGACGGTGTAGTTGTTAAATTTCAAAATTGGAGACTTTATAGTGAGAAAACAAGTAGTTCGTATACTTAAAAGCAGAGCGTTTATTATGCTACTTGTCGCTTTTTTGTTAGCAGTGGCGTTGACTTATGCATTGCAAGTGGCGGCAGTTTGGCAAGTGTGGGGTGCTCCGCACACTGTTTCTGACTACAAAGAAGCAAAAGAGATGGCGTGGTCAATGTTCTTTGAATCTAGGGTGCTGTGGTTTTCAGTGCTGTGGCTTATTGCGTTTTTTGCCATGTTAGTTGGGATTATCAATCGCTTTGTTGTATCGCTAGCAATCTTTTTAACCAGTGGTGTCGCTTTCGTTGTGGCTGAGTATGAAAAAATAAGTTTACGAAATGAAGGAATTGTTCCGGCTGATATTTCAGAGATTGGCTCAAGTGCAAAATTAGCCAAGATGATTGATCCTCAGATTTTAAAAGTGACACTGATTAGTTTGGGTGCCGTCATCATTGTGATGTTTGTGCTGCTAATTGTCGCCAGATTGATTAATAAAGGGCGCTTGTCGGCTATGCCCAAAGCTGTTCAAAGTTTTTTTCAATTTGTAGGTGGTCAGTTCTTTAAACGAGAACAAACACGAATTGCTGTGTCGCTTGTTTCGATGGCTGTTGTGGTCACGCCTTTCTTTATCCCAGCCGAATCGTATGAAGAATTTTATGGTGTTTTTGATCGTTCAAGACAATCATGGTCGTCATCGGCAGATGCGGCGTACAATGGTCCGATTATGACGTTCACGTCTAATTTAAAGGCAATTATTATGACGGAACCAGCCGATTATTCCAAAAAGACGATGATAGAATTGGCCGACAAGTACGAAAAAGAAGCGGCTGCGATTAACGAAAGTCGTGGTAATGCGAATTTTGATGGTCAAACCGTTATTTACGTTTTGTCGGAATCGTTGACGAACCCTAAAAATGTGCCGGGCCTTAAAATCAATCAAGATCCGCTAACGAATATTGAAGACATTTCAGCTGAATCGCCAGCGTCTGGGAAAATGTTATCATCAGGATATGGTGCTGGAACAGCGAATGTTGAGTACATGACGTTAACCGGTACGCCACTGTCTGCGTTTAGCCCGGCAGTGGATACACCTTACGTTCAATTGACCGGACACGTTAACGAAATGCCAAGCATTCTGTCTTACTTTGATAAGAGTGTGACAGTACACCCGTATAACGGTAGCTTGTATAACCGCCGGGGGGCATACCATCAGATGGGCATGCAAAAGTTTTTAACGACGGATAAGGAAACTGATGGGCAACTTAATCACCTAGGCACTTGGTTCCAAGGGGGTAATGTTAAGGACTCGGAGGCTTACCAAGATACGCTAGATTTGATTAGCAAGAGTAAGGATGAGAGTCAGTTTTTGCAATTGCTAACAATGCAGAATCACTTGCCATACTACGACGGGACGTATACCGGAGAGAATGCACCGATTAAGGTAACGAAGGCTTTGCCTGGAGAAAATACCAATGAGCAAGTCACAACGTACTTAAATGGTTTGTACAACACCGATCTTGCAACACGTTCGTTTATTAATGCGTTAAATGAATTGGACCGGCCTGTTACTGTAGTTTGGTATGGCGATCACTGGCCAGGCATTTTTACATTCGTGAGAGCTTCTGAGAAGAAAAATGAAATCAAGGCGCATAAGACACAATACTTTATCTGGCAGAACGATGCTGCGAAGGCAGCAAACGGATCGCAAACGGTTGATAAGTCGGTTGTGTCGCCAAATGAATTTAATTCGATGATGTTGCAAGTGAATAATATGAATGTCACGCCATTTTTTGCATTGCAAACGGAAGTAGCGAATAAGTTGCCAACGGCAATTACTTACCGACATGATGCGGAAGGTAATCCGCTGTTTGTGGTTGATGGTAAAGAAAAGCCGTTGAATAAGTTGACAACACATCAACAAAAGCTTTGGCATGACTTAGAACTGATAAATTATGACAGCTCAATTGGTGATAATTATCTAAGTAAAACGTCGTTCTTTAAAAACAATAAATAGACACCAAAGGACCCAGGAACCTAGTTTCTGGGTCCTTTGTTACATACGTGAAATTTATGACACAAAACTGCGAAATAACGTCTAACGGACTGTTATTTTAGGCCGGTACAATTTTATGTAATTAGGATTTAATTTGTAATTTAAAAATAGAGACCGAAAAACGGGAGAGATGAACGTGGTTAGTAAACGAGTAAAGTTATCATTAACAGCGATGGCGGCGACAGCGGGTTTGGTTGCTTTGAACAGTAACATGCTTGAAACTAAAGCTTCTGCCGATACACTTGAGTCAATTCAATCACAACAAAAGACAGGTTACTTGAACGACGGTACAGGCTGGTACTGGTTCCAAGGTGGTCAAAAGTATACGGGATTCCGTAACTACATGGGGGCATATTACTACTTTGTAAATGGTGTGCGTCAAGAAAACAGCTGGGAAACAGAATGGGGACTGACATATTACGTTGGTAACGATGGTCGCTCAGTACAGGGTCACTACTCAATTGGCGGTGTTGCATATAACTTCGGTGACAACGGCACGTTCTACATGCGTGGTCGCTCAAATGGCTATGTATTTGATCAAGCGGCCGGCCAATGGTTGTGGATGGAAAACGGTTCACGTTTCACAGGATTCCGCTTCTACATGGGTGCCTACTACTGGTTCCAAAATGGTGTGCGTCAAGATAACCAATGGGAATATGCTTGGGGTAACACATACTGGGTTGGTGGCGACGGCCGTGCTGCCCAAGGTTTGGTAAACATTGGTGGTAAGCAATACTACTTCGGTAATGACGGTACGTTTAACATGCGTAAGAACACGCAATTCTCATTGAATGGGGCAACGTATTCAGCTGATGGCAATGGTGTTGTAACGCGTACGGGTTCTGCTTCAGTGCAAGACCAAATGAATAACTTTGCCCAATCATGGTATGGTTGGGGTCACAATCAACAATACTACTTGAACTTGTTGATTAGTTATGAATCAGGTTGGAACCAATACGCTCAAAACGGTCAATACTTCGGCTTCTTCCAAACAACGGGTATTACAGATACGTCTGTTGAAGGACAAGCACGTGTTGGATTGGCTTACATTGCAAACCGTTACGGTAACCCCCAAAATGCATGGGGTCACATCCGCTCACATGGTTGGTACTAATCTGAACTGTCGATAATAGTAATATTCTGTAATTAAACTGGGAGTTATGCGATAACTGCCAGTTTTTTTGTTATCATTAGAAACAGATATTAGAGTGCAGAAATGAGTTTCACATGCAATTATTAAAAGTTTATTTACAAGAAACAGGAATGCGGTTGCCGACTGAGCTGGTGCCGCTTTTCTTCTTAACCTACATTGCCCATATTTTACGACAACATGCTTTTGGTATTCAGGTTTGGACGTATGCGCTGGTGATGCTAACAATTGGCATCTTTTCAACCGCTATTCGTCTTTATGCGCAGACTGAATTGAATAAGATGCCGCCTGATAAAAAAGGGAATTCGCATTTCTTTTGGGGTGTTTGGTCAATTCAGGTCTTAACTTTCGCAGTCCTAGCATTATTGACCTATGGATTCGTGCAACTGTTTGATTTGCCGTACGAAGGGGCAATCAGATTACAATTATTGTTCTATGTTGGGGCGATGTTAGATATTTCATGGTTGTTCAATGGGATTAATAAGACACGGATTGTTGTGCGTCGTGATGCGATTATCCAAATGGCTCGTTTTGTGCCGTTGATCATATTCGTTAAAAGTCCGGATGACTTGGCAGCGTTCATTTTATTGTTGGCGATTACGACGATTATTGGAAATGTGGTGATGTGGTTTAAGTTGCCACAGACCCTAGTGCGTGTCGATGTGGCGCGCATTCCAATTCGGCGGCATATGCGCTTGATGACAACGTTCTTCTTGGCGGCTATTTTGCCCCAATTGGCGTTGTACTTGAATAAAGTGTTGTTGTTTTGGCATGATGGCGTTGACGAGGTTGCATCTTATTATAGTGCTGAGTTGATGGTGAAAGTCGGGATTGCATTGGTACTTGGCATCGGAATTGCAATGATGGGCCGAGTGGTTGAACAACGACGTCAAGGAGATGCATCAGGCGTGCAGCAATCGTTCTATGATGCTGTGGAGAATAGTACGGCGTTGGCGATTATTATTGCGGTCGGTGTAGCAATTGTTGGGTCACAAACTGTGTATTGGTTCTTAGGAATTGACTACGAACAAGTGGGGGCAATTTTGCATGTGCTTGCGTTCGTAATTGTGGTCGCTTCATGGCGTTACAGTTTAGCGTTGCAACAATTGGCAGCTGAACGTGGTTTCCGCAATTTATCGATGCCAGTTCAAATTGCGACTGGTCTCAATGTGGTGTTGAGCTTAGCTTTGATTCCGTGGTTAGGTGTGATGGCCGCTGCGTGGATTGCGCTCGTGAGTGAAATTGTGGCGTTGGTGTTGCAATTGCTCTCATTGCGCCACGTTATTCATTTATGGCGTTTGGTAGCAGTCGTCTGGCGTTACATTGTAGCTGGCGTTGTAACAGCGGTTGTGTTGATTGCGATGGTGCGTGCTGGTGTACCTGCTTATCCAAAGTATTCAGCATTAGAAGCGGCGGTTGGATTAGTTGTATATGCATTGGTGGTTGTTTCGTTCGATACACCGGTTGCGAAGGCGACTAACCAAGTCTTGCTATTCTCTGGTAAAAGAATGTTTGAATCAACGATTGAGTTTATTCGCATTGTGCTAAGAATTAAAAAATAGAAATGTAAGCGTCGCAAGGGATTGCGACGCTTTTTAGCACTCTGAAATTTAGAGTGCTAAAAATGTTGACAAGGGTGTATGAGACGTGTATTATAATAATCGTTAGCACGAAGTACTTGAGAGTGCTAAGAGAGGTGAAGCGTATGTTAACAGAACGGCAGCGGTTAATTTTAGCCGCAATAATTCAAGATTACGCAAAAACCGGTAAAGCTGTTGGATCAAAAACGTTGCTTGAAGAATTAGGGTTGGCAGTCAGTTCAGCCACGGTTCGTAATGAGATGGCCTCATTGGAAGAGCAAGGTTTGTTGCAAAAGGAACATACATCGTCGGGGCGGGTACCTTCACAACGTGGTTATCGTTACTATGTAGATAAGATTATGCGTAGTGAACATATGACCCAGGTTGCTCAACAATCCCTTGAACGTGTTTTCAATCGTAATTTTCAGCAAATTGACGATTTGATGCAGACGATGGTGACTGAATTAGCAAATATAACAGGTTACACGGTGGTTGCATTGAAGCCGGAATCAGTTGACACGCGATTGTCTGGGTTCCGGCTGGTACCGGTCGACGGTCAACAAGTGATGGCGATAATCGTCACAAATGACGGTCAGGTTACGAGTCAGAGTTTTAGACTACCCGAGGGAATGGATGTACGTGGTCTGGATGACATGGTGCGCTACATTAATCAAACGTTGGTTAACCAACCGATTGTGGATGTGTTGCGAACATTGTCAGGAGATTTACCATTAAAGATGGAGCGAACAATTCGTACACCAGTTGCATTCTTGCAATTGTTCGGTGATGTTTTGGCCCGCTCGATTCGCGATAAAGTGTTTGTTGGTGGTCGACTAAATGTGTTGGATTACACGGATGACACGGAGCTGCAAGAAATCAAGCAATTATTGCAATTGCTTGATGCACCAAGTGCAATGCGCCAGGTAATGGGGAACGCAAACGATGGGGTGTTAATTCAAATTGGGGATGAAAACGGGAACAGCTTGTTGTCACCATACAGTTTGATTTCAGCCACATACCGCGTGCCACAGCATGGTGTCGGTGCGCTGGCAGTGCTTGGACCGACGGCAATGCGTTACGCGGATGTTGTTAATTTGGTAGATGCCTACCGCAGTACATTATCAACACAGTTATTAGAATATTATCGTTAGAAAAGAGGTGTTAGCATGGCAGAGGATAAGCAAACTCCTGAAGAAGAAGTTGTAGAAGAAACGGTTGAGACACCGGATGTTGACACCGACGCAACGGCGGATGTAGATCCAATCGTTGCGCTAGAAACGAAGATTGCAGAAGCGGAAGAAAAAATCGCTGAAGCAGAAGACAAGTACTTGCGTGCTCACGCAGAAATGCAAAACATGCAAACACGTTATGCAAAGGAACAAGCGACGGCAGTGAAGTATGCTAGTCAAAACTTGGCAAAGTCAGTTTTGCCAGCGCTTGATAATTTGGAACGTGCTTTGCAAGTTGAAGCAGATGATGCAGCGGCACAACAAATCAAGACGGGAGTCGAGATGGTGTACAAGACGCTTGTATCTGCTTTGGAAGATAACGACATCAAGGCTGTTGGAGCCGAAGGTGAACCGTTTGACCCTAACTTCCACCAAGCAATTCAATCTGTACCGGCGGATGATGATCACCCGGCAGATACAATTGCTCAGGTTCTTCAAAAGGGTTATGTGTTGGCGGACCGTGTGATTCGTCCAGCAATGGTAGCTGTTTATAACTAAACAACTATTCATTTATTTATTAAAACAAAAAACTGATCAATAAGAGGTAAAGTAATTATGTCAAAGATCATTGGAATTGATTTGGGAACTACAAACTCAGCTGTTGCCGTTTTGGAAGGTGGACAACCAAAGGTTATCACTAACCCTAACGGTGGTCGCACGACACCATCAGCTGTTTCATTTAAGAACGGTGAAGTGCAAGTTGGTGACACGGCAAAGCGCCAAGCCATCACAAACCCAGACACGATTTTGTCAATCAAGTCACACATGGGTGATGCCAACTACAAGGTAACTGTAGACGGTAAGGACTACACACCACAAGAAATCTCAGCAATGATCTTGCAATATATCAAGAAGTACGCTGAAGACTACCTAGGTGAGACGGTTGATAAGGCCGTTATCACGGTTCCTGCATACTTTAACGATGCCCAACGTCAAGCTACGAAGGACGCCGGAAAGATTGCTGGATTGGAAGTTGAGCGTATCATCAACGAGCCAACGGCTGCTGCTTTGGCATACGGTTTGGACAAGTTGGAGAGCGATGAAAAGGTTCTTGTTTACGACTTGGGTGGTGGAACGTTTGACGTTTCTATCCTTGAGTTGGGTGACGGTGTCTTCGAAGTTTTGTCAACGAATGGTGACACGCACCTTGGTGGTGACGACTTCGACGAAAAGGTTATCGACTGGTTGGCCGAGAACTTTAAGAACGAGCACGGTGTTGATTTGAAGGCTGACAAGTTGGCCTTGCAACGTTTGAAGGATGCTGCAGAGACGGCAAAGAAGACGTTGTCATCAGCTAACGAAGCACAAATCGACTTGCCGTTTATCACGGCAACGAACGAAGGTCCTTTGCACATTCAAACGACTTTGACGCGTGCCCAATTCAACCAATTGACGGCTGACTTGGTAAAGCGTGCTGAAGAGCCAGTTCGCAACGCTTTGAAGGATGCTGGTTTGACGATGAACGATATCGACAAGGTTATCTTGAACGGTGGTTCAACACGTATCCCTGCTGTGCAAGAGTCTGTTAAGGCCTTGACTGGTAAGGAGCCAGATCACTCAATCAACCCTGATGAAGCCGTTGCTTTGGGTGCTGCTGTACAAGGTGGTGTTATCACTGGTGATGTTAAGGACGTTGTTTTGCTTGACGTTACACCTTTGTCATTGGGTATCGAAACGATGGGTGGTGTGTTCACGAAGTTGATCGACCGCAACACGACGATTCCTACGTCAAAGTCACAAGTGTTCTCAACGGCCGCTGATAACCAACCAGCTGTTGATATCCACGTTTTGCAAGGTGAGCGTTCAATGGCTGCCGACAACAAGACGTTGGGTCGCTTCCAATTGACTGACATTCCTGCTGCACCACGTGGTGTTCCACAAATCGAAGTTAAGTTTGACATTGACCGTAACGGTATCGTTTCTGTATCTGCTAAGGATTTGGGAACGAACAAGGAGCAAAAGATTACAATCCAAAGCTCAGGTTCATTGTCAGAAGAAGAAATTGAGCGTATGATGAACGACGCCAAGGCTAACGAAGAGGCCGACAAGAAGCGTAAGGAAGAAGTTGACTTGCGTAACGATGTTGACCAATTGATCTTCCAATCAGAAAAGACTTTGGAAGAAGTTGGCGACAAGTTGCCTGATACTGACAAGAAGCCAGTTGAAGACGCAGTTGCTGAGTTGAAGGCTGCTAAGGAAGCTGACAACTTGGATGACATGAAGACAAAGAAGGAAGCTTTGGAGAAGGTTGCCCAAGAATTGGCAGTTAAGTTGTATCAACAAGCTGCTCCTGAGCAAGGTGCACAAGCTGCTGACGGTGCTGCATCAAACGATGACAACACGGTTGACGGTGACTTCGAAGACGTTTCTGACGACAAGAAGTAATTTAGTAACTAAAAACACACTCTTAACTACCCCTATGGTTACTGAGTGACACGAAGCGAGGCCGCAATGCCTCGCTTTGTGATACATATTGAGAAAATTGGGAGGATTGGCCTCATGAACAACACAGAGTTCTACGAGCGTTTGGGCGTTGATAAGAGCGCTTCACAAGATGAGATTAAGAAGGCTTACCGTAAGCTATCAAAGAAGTATCACCCAGACATCAACCACGAGGAAGGTGCCGAGGCGAAGTACAAGGAAATTCAAGAAGCCTATGAGACGCTAGGTGACGAGCAAAAGCGTGCCATGTACGACCAATACGGTGCAACTGATGGTCAAGCTGGTGGCTTTGGCGGTCAAGGTGGTTTCGGTGGCTTTGGTGGTGGCCAATACGGCGACTTCTCAGATCTTGGGGACATCTTTAGCCAAATGTTTGGCGGTGGCTTCCAAGATCCTAACCGTCCTCGCAAGGGTCAAGATTTGCAATATCGCATGAACTTGACGTTTGAGGAAGCTGTTTTTGGTAAGGAAACAACGATTTCATACACGCGTTCAACGGAGAACGGTGGCCAAGAAAGCAAGGAGTTGAAGGTGACGGTGCCAGCCGGTGTCGAGAACGGTCAACAAATGCGCTTGTCTGGTCAAGGTGAGGCCGGCTACAACGGTGGTCCTTACGGAGATTTGTTCGTGGTCTTCCGTGTTGCACCTTCAAAGGATGGTTTTGAGCGCGATGGTGGCACGATTTACTCACGTGTTGCGATTGATTATGCCACAGCTGTTCTTGGTGGTGAAATTGAGGTTAAGACAGTTAATGGTTTGAAGAAGTTGAAGATTCCAGCAGGAACGCCAACTGAAGCGAACTTCCGTCTACGTGGTCAAGGAGCGCCATTTATGCGTGGTGGTCAAGGTGATCACATTGTGACAATTTACGTTGATGTGCCTAAGAAGTTGAACAAGGACCAAAAGAAGGCCCTTGAAGCCTTCCAAGCTGCGATGAATGGCGAGCACAAGAAGGGCTTCTTCGGATAAAGTAGACTGGGAATGTCGGAGGTTTTAGACCTTCGACGTGACCAAGTCGCCCTTATCAGGTGCGTTTTTGGTCTGCCCCTGACTTCAGTCAGGGGGTTTAGACCAACAGCTGCTGTGATAATACTCCAGAATTTTAAGGGAAGATGGCAACCGTTTAAGGTTCGTCATCTTTTTTTATGGCAAAATAGGCTAATAGGAAAAGGTGATAAACATGTTGCTAGCAGATTTTAAATTGTCGACGGCTGGTATGCCGATTGACCGGTTGTTGGCAGCTAGGGTTGATGGTGACATCGTGCCATTGCGATTGGTCGGGATTGATGGTGATCAATTGATATTGGGTACCGATGTTGACCGGCAAGTGACGTTGTCGGATGTCATTGCCTTAGAAGATAATAATTTAAACCTGGTTGTGCGCGATGAGGCACAACAGTTGCACCCTGTTTTTGGCTACCGCGTGGTGGCGGAGCAATTGGTGCTGGGTTAATTGGAGAGAGACATGCAGAAACGTTTAGGATGGCTGATTTTTAGCTTATTATTGGTCGTGGTTGGTAGTGTGATGGTGTTTTTTTATTTCACCGGGCATATGCAAACGCGTGTAAATACGATTGCTGAAGAGAAGTTCACAAAACAATTTAAGTCGCCGACTGGTGATGATGATAGCATGAGTGGCGCTGGTAACCAGCCAACGGCTACTGATCAAGCGTCATCTAACTTCGTGGGGACTGCGCAATTGACCGAGGTGGGGCAATATCGATTAACTGCTGATGGTATTGAGCAGAAGCTGGTGAAGATGAAGACGCTGAACAAGTACATGACCGATGGTGATTTCACGTATCATATTACTGGCGTTGCGTTGGTTCGTGAGCGTGCCCGTGACAACCATGCCTTGCAAATCGCCCGTCGTTTGTACAACGACCATGGATTATCCTCTGAGTACTATACGTTGACGCTTTCGTATACCGTTGCAAACGATTCTGCGAATACCGTTGTGACACGTGGCGTAACCGCTGCGACGTATAAAAACAAAGTTGCCATGTCAATGCTGACAGGACTGGTGAATAGTGGTTTGGCGACGACCTCTGGTGTTATTTCCGGTGGGTCATCAACAGCCATGATGACTGCTTTGGTACCAAAGGAATACGGCAAAAAAGTGAATCGCGTGGATTTGCAATTCTCAGCGTTGTTTGATTCGAATGGCTTACAGGTCACGAAACCAACGCGTGCGATGACCGTGACGTTCTAGTCGGAAACCGTTGGGTGATTGACTATAAAAGCCTTGCTAAAAATGGTAAACTAATAGTTAGCTGTAAACCGTCAGTTTGACGGTTTTTTATTTGGTAAAGATGAAAGATAAGGAGTTCCGAAGCCATGCAAATCGAGTTTTTAGGAACTGGTGCCGGCGTTCCAGCGCGTTTTCGTAATGTGACGAGTATCGCGCTACGCCTGCTTGAAGAAATTAATTCCGTTTGGTTGTTTGATGCCGGTGAAGGTACGCAAATGCAAATGTTGAGTTCAACGATTCGACCACGAAAGGTTGATAAGATTTTTGTGACCCACTTACACGGTGATCACATTTACGGACTGCCAGGATTGTTGTCATCACGCTCATTCCAAGGCGGTGAAGATGAATTGGTTATCTATGGGCCTCATGGTATCAAGCAATTCGTTGAAACGAGTTTGCGCGTTGCTCAAACCCACCTAACATATCCACTGAAGTTTGTGGAGTTGCCTAATGAAGGTGGCGAAGTGTTGCGCACGGATAAGTTTACGGTGACGGCTTTGCCTTTGGATCACAAGATTTTGTCATTTGGCTACCGCGTGGTGGAGCATGATCACGCCGGCGAGTTGTTGGTTGACCGTTTGCGCGAGATGAACGTGCCCGCAGGACCGCTTTATGGTGAGTTGAAGCGTGGTAAGGACGTCACGTTGCCTGATGGACGCACAATTAAGAGCGCTGATGTTATTGGACCAGCCAAAAAGGGCCGTACCGTGACGATTTTGGGTGATACGCGTAAAACACCTAATTCAGTTGTTTTGGGACGTGATGCCGATGTTTTGGTGCACGAATCAACTTACGGTAAGGGTGAAGGGAAGCAAGCCCGTAATCACTACCACTCAACGAGCATGCAGGCAGCTGATGTGGCGAAGGAAGCTGGTGCTGGGCGTTTGCTATTGACGCACATTTCAGCGCGCTATGCGGGTAAGTCAGCAAATGAGTTGGCCTATCAAGCGCGTACGACGTTTGAAAACACGCGAGTTGTGAATGACTTTGATGTCTTTGAAATTCCATTCGGGAAGCAAAGCAACAGCAAGCCAATTAAATTAACACCAGTAGATGATGAAGAACTAGAAGGATAGGAGGACCAAACGATGATTTCACCACGCTATCAATGGGATTTTCCAGCTGTAGCCAATGAAGGGGCTGCCAAAGAAATCGCTGAGACATTCGGTGTTTCAGATTTGGTCGCTAAAATCTTAGTTAATCGAGGGTATGACACTGTTGAAAGTGCCAATGCCTTTTTGCGTCCGGGGATGGATGCGTTGTATGATCCGTTTTTGTTGCATGACATGGATGTGGCGATTGACCGCATTATGACAGCTATCGACAACGGTGAAAAGATTGTGGTCTACGGTGACTATGACGTCGATGGAATTACCAGTACGGCGATTATGACGTGGGCGCTTGAATTGATGGGCGCTGATGTGAGTTACTATGTGCCGAACCGCTTTAATGATGGCTATGGCCCTAACATGGCGCAATATCAACGTTTGGCTAGCGAAGGCATGCAGTTGTTGATTACGGTCGATAACGGTGTTTCTGGTCGTGAAGAAGTGAATTGGTTGATGGCCAATGGCGTTGATGTTATTGTGACCGACCACCACGAGTTACCAGAACAATTACCTGATGCGGTTGCAGTTGTGCACCCACGTCACCCGGAAGGTGATTACCCATTCGGCGGACTTTCTGGTGCCGGTGTCGCCTTTAAGGTGGCATCAGCGTTGCTAGAAGAACCAGCCGATGAGGTGATGGATTTAGCGGCCTTAGGTGCAGTGGCTGACGTCATGGAGTTGGTCGATGAAAATCGTGCGATTGTGGCGATGGGCTTGGCGAACTTGAAAGAAGATCCACGCCCTGGTTTGGCGGCTTTGTTAGAAGTTGCTGGCACTGCCCAGGCGGATATCGACTCAATGACTATCGGCTTTACGATTGGTCCGCGTTTGAATGCATTGGGACGTATGGCTGATGCAACAGATGGTGTGCGTCTATTGTTGTCAGATGACCCTGAGGAAGCCAGTGAACTAGCCAAGCGCATTGATAAGTTGAACCGTGAGCGTCAAGACTTGGTGGCATCGATTTCTGAAGAAGCACTTGCTCAAGCGGCCGAGCTAACAACTGATCCAGTATTGGTGGTTGCCGGTAGTGGCTGGCACGAAGGTGTACTGGGTATTGTTGCTAGTAAGTTAGTTGAAGCGACGGGTAAGCCGGCGATTGTCTTGAATAACGAAGATGGTCAAATGAAGGGGTCTGGTCGCTCAGTGGCGGCCTTTGATTTGTTCGCTGCGTTGGACGGGCACCGTGACTTGTTGACTGCGTTTGGTGGTCACGCCAGTGCGGCTGGTATGACGATTCCCACGGCCAACTTGCAAGCGGTACGTGATGTTTTGCGCGAAGAGGCAGCCAATCAACATTTGGCGGAAGCTGGTTTGCCAGAAATTCGAATCGCCGCTGAAGTGACAGCCAAGGACTTTAACCGTCAAAACTACGAGCAATTGCAGGTGCTGGCACCATTTGGTGAAGGGAATCCTGAGCCATTATTCGCCGTTAATTTGGCAGGTGTCCAGAACGTTAAGACAATGAGTGAAGGCAAGCACTTGCGCTTTACGGCTGAAACATCTGCCGGTACATTGCCGGTAGTTGCATTTGGTCGTGGGCCGCTTGCTGAAGATCTAGCGGGCCGTTTTGAGTCAATTCGCATTGTCGGGACGATGAGTGAAAATAGTTTCCGTGGGGATGTGTCATATCAAATGATGCTCACGGATATCGAAGCTAAGGGATCTTCATTGTTAGATTGGCGTACGACGCGTTTGACGACGCAAACGTTTGCCAACCCAGCCACATATATTTTCTTTAACAAGAAGCATTATGAACAACTAGCGCCAACAATTAAGGCGCCGGCTGAAGCGTTGTATTGGGAAGATGCCTTTAACCGAACAAGCGTCGGCACAATGGCCTTTGTGGATATCCCTGACGATATGTCACAATTGGCCGACTTGCTAAAGTTTGTGCCAGCGGGTCGTTTGGCACCAATCTTTTATGCGAAGACACCGGCATATTTGCAAAAAGTCCCTTCAAAAGCCGACTTTGCGAAGGTGTACAAGTTTGCCCGTTCATTCCAAGATATCGCACTGAGAACGCAATATGATGCGGTTTTGGCGCACTTGGGGATGGAACGTTCAATGTTAACGTTGATATTACAGGTGTTTTTGGACGCAAAGTTTGTTACAATAGTTGATGGTGTTTTAAATGCCGTACCTGAGCCAGCGCCAATGGCGTTAGAGGAAACTGCTAGTTATCAGCAATTCCTGGCTCGTCGGCAACTTGAAGAGCAATTGATTTACAGTTCAACTTCTGAATTGGAATCATTGCTCACGAACCTAAGTAAGCAGGAGAGCTAAGCAGATGTTGGATTTGCATGATTACGTTGCCTCAATCCCTAACTTCCCAGAAGAAGGGGTTACGTTCCGCGACATTACGCCTTTGTTGGCTGATGGTGCCGCTTATGCGGAAGCAACGCGTCAAATTACTGAATTCGCTAAGGAGCGTGGTGTTAACGTTATTGTTGGCCCAGAATCACGCGGATTCTTGGTTGGGGCACCAGTTGCCCACCAAATGGGAATTGGATTGGTTCCAGCCCGTAAGCCAGGCAAGTTGCCTCGCGAAGTTATTAGCCAAAGCTACAAGCTAGAATATGGTGAAGCAACTTTGGAACTGCACAAGGACGCTATCAAGCCTGGTGATAAGGTTTTGATTACGGACGACTTGTTGGCCACTGGTGGTACGATTGAAGCCACGATTAAGTTGGTTGAAGCCCTTGGTGGTGAAGTCGTTGGTTTGGCTTTCTTGATTGAGCTTAACGCTTTGCACGGTCGTGATCGTCTTGACGGTTACGAGTTGTTGGCATTGATGAATTACTAACAAAAATAGGACCATCTGTTCAAATTTGAACGGATGGTCCTTATTTTTTAATAAATTGAATCGCGATACAAACCGACAACTTTACCTAGAATAGTGATGTCAGTTGTGATGACCGGTTCGTGGTTATCGTTTTCTGGTTGCAATCGATATTGTGATGCTTCACGGAAGAAACGTTTGATTTGCGTTTGCCCGTTATCAGGTTTTGCGACAACAATGTCACCGTTATCCGCATCATTTTGTCGACGCACAATCATATAATCGCCATCTAGAATCCCAATGTTAATCATGGCGTTGCCTCGATTGCGAATCATGAACAAATCACCTTCAAAACGAATCAAATCATCTGGTACTGGGAAGTAATCGACGATATGGTTATTGAGATGCTCATCAGATGTGATGGGCTCATTCTCATCCATAATGGGCATCATGGTTTTATTTGGTTCGTGTAGTCCAAGTGCCTTGATGCCTTCTGGTGTGACGTCGATAGCGCGCGGCTTATCAGGGTCTTTGTGAATGTATCCTTTCTTTTCCAAGCGGCTTAAGTGGCCGTGAACCGTTGAAGATGATGAAAGACCAACGCCCTCACCGATTTCACGAACAGTTGGCGGATACCCTTTTTCGAGTTGTTTCTCGTAAACAAAACGGAGGATCGCAATTTGATTACTTTCTTTTTCGGCCATAAGCTGAAGGACCTCCTAATTCGAATATATTACTATCTATTTTACTTTTAATTCGGGTGGAAATAAAGTAGGGGCAGGAATGGAATTGAAGTTTATTTTTAAAAAATCAGGATTTTCGGTAAGGGTTTTTGGTAGAATGAAATGGTTAGTGAAAAATGCAATTAATTCTGAGGCGGGAAAATGATAAAAAAGAAAAATGTTGTTTTAAAAATTGTGGTCATATTATTTATTAGCGCTGGTTGGGTAATGGCAAATTCGATTTCTAAAACCGGGGATCCTTTTGCTGGTATTATGAACAGCGACCTAATTTTTGGTAATGTATTTTTGTTCCTGTTTATGACGATTGTGATATCTGGGATAATCTACGCTTTAGAACAACTATATAAAAAGCGATTTACTTATCTTGAAGGTGATTTTCCATGGTGGAAGGTTTGGGCGCTGCTTTTAATTTTTTGGGCGCCATATGTGATGCTGGCATTTCCAGGAGTGGTTGGTTGGGATGGTGCGGATCAATTAAATGCTTTTTTCCAAGTGGACATGCCTAAACAGGCTATTCACTTTTATGGAACAAATTATAATTTTCCAAATCAGCAATTCTATTTAACAAATCATCATCCTTTTATGTCTAGCTTATTTTTGGCGACTCTTTTTTCATTAGGAAAAACAGTGTTCCAAAATGCAAATGGGGCTATTGCGACCGTGGTGTTAGGTCAATATATTTTGATGAGCTTAAGTATTACGTATTTAATAATGGCTATAAAAAAATGGCAAAAGGCATTTTTGAGATTGACACTTTTCTTTTTTGCGTTATTTCCCGTATTTCCGTTGGTTGTAGTTAATGTTAATAAGACAGCGCTACTTTTGGCGATTTATGCATTATTTATTGGATCATTGCTTCGCGTTATATCAAGTGAAAATAAAAATCATATTGTTTCGTTTACAGCAGCGACAACAATCCTGCTTTTGGTGAGAAACGATACGATAATATTATTAATTGTATTGCTGTTAATGGTTCCAATTTTGAAATTGCCCCTAAAAAAATATATCTATCTGCCGCTATCGCGCTTGTTATTTTTATTGGGTGGAATAAGGTTATGTTACCCGCAGTTAAAGTTCTTCCCACGGAGCCTGTCGAAGCATTGGCAGTTCCAAGTCAGCAAATTGCATATACATTAATTCATAATCCGAAGGCATATACTAAGCGGGATCTTACGGTATTGAAAAAAGTAGCGGATCTCGGTGCGATGAAACAAGCATACACCGATGGCGCATATGATCCTGTTAAGCATACGTTTTATTACTATCCAGATGGATTTTGGCAGAAAGGTAAAAGTTATGAACAGGCTCGGCAATTACTGGAGAATGCGCCTATTGTAAAAAATAAATCGGAGTACTTTCGAGTATGGTTTAATGGCTTGATAAAATCACCAACCACATATGTACAGGCCTACTTGCTTAACTATTATCATTACTTTTATTTTGGAGATATGAAAATTAATCTTGATTTGTCTTATCGAGGTGGATTTGAAGATTATGAAAATACTACCTTATTCAAGGGATTAGATTACAGAGATTCGGTAGGTCGCAAAAATTTGTCAAACTGGTCTGATGTACAACGAACAGTGCCGATTTTGAAGACTATGCTGACAACGGGATTTTGGGGAGTCACTATTTTATTGATGTTAGTTTTGGCTGTAGAAACGAAAAATAAACGCGCGATACTACTTGCGGCACTTTCGTTAGGTTCTGTCGGTGTTGGAATGTTATCACCGGTAGATGGTTATTTGCGTTATGTAATGCCACTTATGGTTTCTGTGCCAATCATTTTGGCGATTTTGTTCCAACACAAGGAAGAATCGTGATGTTTTTTAAAAGTGTGAAGGTAGCTTATTGATTTTTTACTGTTATGCGTTAGCACAATATTTCCTCTATAAGATTGCAAGATGATTAATCTATCGTTGATTTATGTGGTAGATTCGGAGAGGCGATCCAGAGGGCTGTTAAAATAAGAAACAAAGTAAGACAGGAATGGTTGCGTTTTCGTGTTAAAATAGATGCAAAAGCAGATAAAGGTGGTGAAAACCATGGCAGAAACAGAACGTATGATGGCTGTTCGTACCCGCATTAATGAATTGGCAGCCAAGGCGAAGACGCCTGAAGGATTGACTGACGATGAAATCGCAGAGCGTGCAGAATTGCGTACGGAGTTCTTGGAGAACTTCAAGGCTGCTTTCCGTTCACAAGTTGAAATGTTGCAAGTTTTCGATGAAAACGGTAATGAAGTTACACCTGAAAAGGTTAAGGACATTCAACGTGATAAGGGATTGCGTGATAACTAGTGAATATTTTGGGAAGAAACCCAGGATAACCTAGTCAAACGGGCGTTTATTCGCTACAATAATATACGAATAACATAATGGAGTAATATCATGAGCACTAGTATTTGGATTTTGATTGTCATCCTTGCCGCAGTCTTGGGTGCAGTTGCAGGTTTCTTCTTGGCACGTCGCTCAATGCAAACGTACTTGAAGAACAACCCACCTATCTCAGAAGAGATGATGAAGTCAATGATGGCTTCAATGGGTCAAAAGCCTTCTCAAAAGCGTTTGAACCAAATGATGGCTCAAATGAAGGCACAATCTTCTTCAAAGAAGTAAGGATATATTAAAGGACTGAATCGCGTGATTCAGTCCTTTTTTGCGTACTATGGAACGAGAATCGTGGCGGAAATTCTATATTTTTGAATAAAATGTGAAATGATTGTGTATTGTTTCACGTTGTAATAAATTAATAAAATATTAAGGCGCCTATTGTAATGAACGTGTCACATTCAATTGGTATTCTAATAACATCAACAACAGGGGTTATGTTTATATGACATTGTTTAAAACGAAAACTAAAAAGGCATTGGCACTGATCGCAGCAGTCGTTGCCGGTTTCACGTTTGCGATGGGACTTGATGCTGGTCACTCAGTTTCAGCCGCCGGCCAAACGGGTTACATTCATGATGGGTCTCAGTATAATGGTGGTTATCGCTGGTACGAGGATGGTGAGCTTTACACAGGCTTCCGATTCTACATGGGAACATACTACTGGTTCGTTGACGGTGTCCGTCAAAATGCTGGTTGGCGTGAAGCTTGGGGATTGAAGTACTATACTGATAATCAAGGGCGCGCTGTTCAAGGTAATGTCGTAATTGACGGCACTGCTTACAACTTTGGAGACAACGGTACTTACTACTTGCGTGGTAACGGATCAGGTTACTTGTTCGATGGCTCGCCAGCAAACGGTGGTTACCGTTGGTATGAAAATGGAACTGTTTACACAGGCTTCCGATTCTACATGGGAACGTACTACTGGTTTGTTAACGGTGTTCGCCAAAACGCAGGATGGCGTGAGGCATGGGGATACAAGTATTATACTGACGAACAAGGACGTGCTGTTCAAGGAACACGCGTAATTGACGGTAAGTCATACTTCTTCGGTAATGATGGTACGTACTACTTGCGTGACGACGATGCCGGTGCTCGTATGATTGCGGAGGCCAACCACTGGCTTGGAATTCCTTACCTTTACGGTGGGGCAACGCAATACGGTGTTGACTGCTCAGGATTCGTTTACTTGGTTCGCCAACACGCGCACTTGACTGATTTGGGTCGCACGACGAATGCACAAGCTGCATACTTGCGTTCACACGGTTCACAACCAAAGTCAGCCTCACAAGTACAACCAGGTGACTTGTTGTTCTGGGGTTCAGTTGGTGGTGAGTACCACGTTGGTATGTACATTGGTAACGGTCAAATGATCGACGCACCACAACCTGGTATGACGACCGGTGTTCACCAAGTTTGGGGACAACCATTGGCTTACCACACTATCTAATAACAAATGGTTAACACGATCTGCTTCGGCAGGTCGTGTTTTTTTGTTGCGTTGCGTGATGGCAAAAAGAAAACGCCGGTCAAAAGTTGACCAGCGCTTTGTACTACTTTGATTCAATTTGTTCTGTCTTGGGCTTGGGATCAATGTATACCCAAGTTGGGTCGATTGACTTGTCGATCTTATCGAAAGCATTAGTCAACGTGTCGCCAAATTCGGCCATTGTTTCGTCGGTCAACTTAATCTTCTTGTCGACGTAGATTGGATCACCGAAAGCCATTTTAACGTTGTTACGCTTGAACAAGTCGCCAAACTTAACGGGTCCTTGGTAAACCATCGGCACAAGTGGTGCACCTGACAACTTTGCAATCATCATCGCGCCACCCTTCATCTCTTGTGAGTGACGGCTTCCTGATGGGAACATGATAACGCCAAGTTCAGTTTTCTTTAGGTTGTTCACTGGAATCTTAATCGCTGATGGACCTGGATTTTCACGATCAACGGAAAAAGCATTGGCGTGAACCAAAATCCAGCGTAAAATAGGATTCTTGAAGAGCTCTTTCTTAGCCATGAAGCTAAACTTGTGTGGCCAAGCAGCAAGAGCGAAGAAAATTGGGTCCCACCAAGTGCGGTGTGGGCCAACTAAAATATAATTGCCTTGAGGTAGTTTGTCTTGACCTGTCAACGTGTAACGGCCGTTAATTAGCCATACCACTCCGGCAGCGACATAACGAATAAATGTATAGAACATTTGGTTAATCCTCCTAATAATAACGATTTATTATCCCACAGGTTAGGCAATCTTGGCAAACTAACAGGAGAACATCATGGACGTGAAATTATTACCCGACGAGCGGGTCGACATGCTTTATAACGATGAGGTACATATTATTCAGAGTAAGGAAGTCTTTTCCTTCTCGCTAGATGCCGTCTTGTTGGCGAACTTTGCCCAACCGCGTAAAAACGGCCGTGGCTTGAACGTTGACTTGGGCGCTGGTAACGGTGCAGTGTCATTGTTTATGGCGCACAAGGTGGCAGGCCAAATCGTTGGCGTTGAAATCCAAGAGCGTTTGGCTGATATGGCGACACGTTCAGTTCAAATGAATGATTTGACGGACAAAATTACAATTATCAATAAAGATATGCGTGATATCTTCGAAGATATTCGTCCAGGTTCGGCAGACATGGTCGTTTCAAATCCACCATACTTTACAGTCGACAATGAAAATACGGTGATGCACGAAGATGAGCACTATGCGATTGCACGTCATGAAATTAAGGCTGATTTGGACTTGGTAACTTACACTGCCAAGAAGTTGTTGAAGAATAAAGCACACTTTTTCATGGTTCACCGCCCAGATCGTTTATTTGAGATCCTTGAGTCTTTGCAAAAGAATCATTTGGCGCCTAAGCGTATTCAATTTGTGTATCCAAAAGCTGGTGAGCCGGCTAATGTCTTGTTGATTGATGCGATTAAAGACGGCGCCTTGACGGGGGCAACGATTTTGCCACCAATCGTGACGCACAATGACGACGATACGTACACGAAGGCTGTTTGGGACATCTACGAAGGCAAGAGTAATGACTAAACCGTACTATATGTATGTGTTGTTGACTGCTGACAACACATTTTATGGTGGCTTTACGGATGATGTTGGGAAACGTTTCGCGACACACGAGGCAGGTAAAGGGGCAAAGTACACGCGCCCGGCTAGTCGGCATCCATTGAAGCTGCTGTATGCAGAAGCCTTTGATAATAAGTCGGACGCATTGAAAGCTGAAGCAGCTTTCAAGAAGTTAAAGCGCGTTGATAAAGTTGCGTTTTTGAAGGAACATGGTGTGACGGATTTTGAACCGGCAAAGCGGGATTAGTAGTTGACTACTTACCCAAAATCATGTATCATTTGTTCTTGGTCTTAGACCATAAAAAATTACTCACTAGTTCTCAATAGTTCTACGGTGTGCCCGCAAAGGGTCGCGGAATTACATGCGAGGCTAGGTGGAAAAACATTTGGAGGCAGATACTCATGGCAGTTATCTCAATGAAGCAATTGCTTGAAGCTGGTGTTCACTTCGGACACCAAACTCGTCGTTGGAACCCAAAGATGTCAGAATACATCTTTACGGAGCGTAACGGAATCTACATCATCGACTTGCAAAAGACGGTGAAGTTGGTTGACCAAGCTTACAACTACGTTCGCGACGCAGCTGCTAACGGTGCTACGGTTTTGTTCGTTGGTACTAAGAAGCAAGCTCAAGATGCAATTGCTGAAGAAGCAACTCGTGCAAACATGTACTTCGTAAACCACCGTTGGTTGGGTGGAACGTTGACTAACTGGTCAACGATCCAAAAGCGTGTTGCACGCTTGAAGGAATTGCGCGCAATGGCAGAAGATGGAACTTTCGACCGTTTGCCAAAGAAGGAAGTTGCTTTGTTGAACAAGCAACGCGAGAAGTTGGAGAAGTTCTTGGGTGGTATCGCAGATATGCCTAAGATTCCTGACTTGTTGTTCATCGTTGATCCTCACAAGGAACAATTGGCTGTGCAAGAAGCACACAAGTTGAACATTCCTATCGTGGCTATGGTTGACACGAACGCCGACCCTGACCAAATCGATGTGAAGATTCCATCAAACGACGACGCTATCCGTGCCGTTCGCTTGATCACTGCTAAGATGGCTGACGCTATCATCGAGGGTAACCAAGGTGAAGACGCAGTTTCTGCAGATGACTTCGCAGCTGAAGGTGCTGACAAGGCAGCTTCAATCGAAGAATTGACTGAAATCGTTGAAGGTAACAACTAATTCGATTTTAATCGGTTAAAAAGAGCACTTACTCTCGGGTAAGTGCTCTTTTTTTATGTCGTTGCATGTCTGAACTTTTGGAATATTCATTTTTTAAAAATACGATAATTAGTACAAAAGGTGTGCATTACTCTCAATGTGGTAAACTTACTATTGTCATAAAAACTGCTGAGATTTTTAGTTGTTTTGAAAAAGGATATGGGAGATTTATTGATGGGTAAGCGCAATATTGTTGCCGGTCTAATGACAGCAACCCTAATGTTGTCGTTAGTGGCAGCTCCAGCCAATGTTGCTTTGGTGCATGCAGATTCTATTTCTGATGCTTATGCTAACGGTACTGATACTGGTGCAAGTAAGCAAGCGGCGACTGTTGGAAAAGTTACTACAGTTACAAAGGATACAATTCGTGGTGTAGATTTAACATCTTATCAAGCTGAGTCAAAGGCTGGTGTTCAGTACTTCGATTTCGATGGTAAGCGTGTTGATGGCGCAGGATTGATGAAATTATTGTCTGACAGCGGTGTTAATTATATTAATTTGAAGGTTGCGGTAGACCCTTCAGATGATAAGGGACACACTTATGGTGCAGGAAATCCAACGTTAACGAACGCGATTGCGACGGCTAAGTTGGCAAAGGCAGCCGGCTTGAAGGTAAATATTGATTTCTTGTACTCAGATGCAATGACATCAAATAATAACCAAAAGTTGCCTAAGGGTTGGCCAACGGACGCTGATGGTTTGACGGCAAAGGTGAAGAACTATACTGCTGATTCACTAGCGCAATTGGCAAGTGCCGGTGTAACGCCCGATATGGTTACGGTTGGAAATGAGATGGGCCAAAATTTCTTGTCTCAAACTGATTGGGCTACCATTACGCAATTGTTGAGTGCTGCGACAGCGACGATTCGTGAAAAGGCACCAAAGGCAAATATTGCTTTGTCTTTCGCAAAGCCTTCAGGTTCTTGGTGGTCAACGATTGCTTGGAATTTGCAACAAGGCAAGGTTGATTACGATACCATGGCTGCAGTTATCTACCCAGCATGGGATAAGTTGAGTGACGTCAAGGACGCTAAGGATGAAATTGTTAACAACTATCACAAGAAGTTCTCAATTGCCTCAGTAACGTATCCATTTACTGATCAAGATTCGGATGGACAAAACAATGGGACGACTGCTAGCGATATCCTAAGTTCAGGCGTTGGTACAGTGAGTCCGCAAGGGCAAGCGACGTACTTGCAACAGTTGTTTAGCACTGTTGCGACGGCGGACAACAATTCAGGCGCTGGTGTTTTCTATGGTGACGCTGTCTGGATTGCAACGAAACCTGGAAACAGTAATCCAGCTTGGCAAATTAACCGTGATAATGCGGACAAGTTTGGTACAGGTTGGGCAACGCAATATGCTGATGGTTATGTTGATGGTGCTGCTCAGTATTGGGGAGCTGGTTCACAAGACAACCAAGCGCTTTTCGATGACATGGGTAAGCCACTCCAATCATTGACGACGTTTAAGCAAATTGCTGATGAATCAAACACTAGTGATACGCCGACGGAAGATACAACGAGCAATGTAAAGTCTGATCCTTTCCAAACGGGTGAGGACACTGGCTTGAAGCAACAACAAGTTACAATCAACAAGGTGCCAAACATGACATCTGATACGATTCGTGGTGTGGATGTTTCTTCATACGAGGCTTTGAAAGAAGCTGGCGTAAAGTATTACGACTATGATGGCAATGAAGCTCCTTTGATGAAGATTTTGGCCGAATCAGGTGTGAACTACATCCGTTTGCGTATTTGGAATAATCCATACAATGACAAGGGGCAAACATATGGTGGTGGTGCTTCTGATGTGGCACATGAGTTGAAAATCGCTAAGGAAGCTAAGCAATACGGTATGAAGGTGTTGCTTGATTTCCACTACTCAGACTTCTGGGCGGATCCGGCACAACAAATTTTGCCAAAGGCTTGGAAGAACCATTCTCAAGCGCAATTGGAACAAGATGTTTACAACTACACATCTGACACGGTGAAGAAGTTCACAGATGCTGGTGTGAATGTTGGTATGGTTCAAATTGGTAACGAAATTACCAATGGTATGATGGGAATTACGACTAACCGCGACAAGGGTGAGTCTTACTCTGGTGTCTGGGACGACGCGAACAAGAGTAAGAACCTAACCGCTCTTTTGAACGCAGGGTCAAAGGCCGTTCGCAAGACTGCGCCAAATGCATTGATTACAGTGCACATCGAAACGCCTGAAATGAATAAGTATGATGATATTATGAGTGTCCTAAAAGCTAATAATGTTGATTACGATGTTTTAGGATCTTCATACTATCCATACTGGTCGGTCTCAGCAAAAGCAAATACGCCAGAGACGTTGACGGCTGTTCAAAAAATGGCTGGCGAGAAGTACGGTAAGTTGTTTGCTGTTATGGAGACGGCATGGGTAAACTCATTGCAAGATGCTGATGGTACGCCTAACTCAATCGGTGATGAGCAATCAGATTGGCAAAACACAAAGGCATACGGCGTTGGCCCACAAGGTCAAGTCGATGAATTGTCTGACTTGTACAAGACGATGATGAGCCAACCGAACGGACTTGGTGCATTCTACTGGGAACCAGCTTGGGTTCCGGTTAAGGCGGGGTGGAATAACTGGCAAGCCAACAAGGATGCTGCTGAAAAGTACGGTACTGGTTGGGCATCATCGGGTGCGCTTGGTTACTTCCCTGATGAGAAGATGTACTACAACGGTAAGCCTGCATGGGGCGGAACGTCATGGGATAACAACACGTTGTTCGATGACCGTGGTTATGCATTGCAATCTTTGAAGTTCTACAAGGATGCTGCAAGCGAACAAAAAGTCCAAACGACACGTGTTAATTTTGTTCATGGCGAATCTGGCGAAGTGCTAGCTACCCATTATGGTTCAACGGTTCTTGATCAAACGGTCACGGTTCCATCAGGTGATGTTGAAGGTTATCTTTCAGGTCAATATACCGGCAAGGCTGATACTGAAGGCTTGAAGACAGTGACGGTTAAGTTGACTGAAGCGCAACCAACGGGAAATGCGAAGACGGGCTACTTGCAAGCTAACGATGGTAAGTGGTACTGGTTTGAAAACGGTAAGAAGTTTACGGGCTTCCGTTACTACATGGGTGCTTACTACTGGTTTAACAAGGGTGTTCGCCAAAACAACAAGTGGGAAACTGCTTGGGGCATGAAGTACTATGTCGGTGCGGATGGTCGTGCGGTGCAAGGTGTACATGCAATCGATGGTAAGGCGTATGACTTTGGCACGAATGGCACGTTTAACTTGAAGGGGAACGCTTCAGGTTACTTGCAAGACACAGATGGCCACTGGTACTGGTTCGATAATGGATCGAAGTACACAGGCTTCCGTTACTACATGGGTGCTTACTACTGGTTCGAAAAGGGTGTTCGCCAAAACAACAAGTGGGAAACTGCTTGGGGTATGAAGTACTATGTCGGTGCTGACGGTCGCGCAACACAAGGTGTGCATGCAATCGATGGTAAGGCATATGACTTTGGCACGAATGGTACATTTAACTTGAAGGGAAACGCTTCAGGTTACTTGCAAGACACAGATGGCCACTGGTACTGGTTCGATAATGGATCAAAGTTTACAGGCTTCCGTTACTACATGGGTGCTTATTACTGGTTCGAAAAGGGTGTTCGCCAAAACAACAAGTGGGAAACTGCTTGGGGCATGAAGTATTACGTTGGTGCTGACGGTCGTGCGGTTCAAGGACGTCAAGTTATTGATGGCAAGACGTACAACTTTGGTGACAACGGAACATTCTACTTGCGTTAATGAATATGTTTTTTAAGGTGGTAACCTGTGTCAGGGTTACTGCCTTTTTTGTGTGGTTAAAATTCAAAAATCCGTTCATGAAAAGTCTTATAAACATCATTGTTACATTGCTGTAACGTATGTTATGATTATGACAACAAATAAGATTAAACGGGGGATAAATCGATGAAAGGCGTAAAGGCAATTGGAATTGTCGCACTAGTATTCCTGCTAGGGTTTGGTGGTGCGATGGCGTGGAATGTGGCTGATGGTCGCGATACAACAACGCAGGAAGCTAAGCAGGCGAAGTCTAACTCAAAGGTTGTAAAGTCATCATCAAGTCGTGAGTCTTCAAGCAGCTCATCTGTTTCATCAAGTAGTTCATCATCTGTCAGTTCTTCAGTTGCGTCATCGGCACCGGTTGTCAGTGAAGCAACATCACAAACTGAAGTGGCACCAGTTGCGCAACCAGCAGCCACGTCTGTCACAGCTGAGTCTGTAACGCCAGCGCCAGTTAGTGATTCTGAACGTGCAGTTGATGCGGTTGCTGCTTATGCACGTGATCACGGTTCACTACGTCATGGTGTAACGTTCTACATTACATCAAACACTGGTTCGGTTTATCAAATTGAATCTCGTGAAGATAATCCGGCTGACCCACAAGTGACGAGTACGGCGGGGATGTACCACTACGATGCAACGACTAACCAAGTCACACAATTGGACGACGTGACGGGTGAATTTAAGTAGTATTTTGTGTTATTTTCTGAAAAATGTGTAACATTTTGTCATATTACGTTGGATAAAGTAACGAAAATCGCTAAAAAGAAACTTTTAATCATGAATCAAATGTGAAGTTGTGAATTAGTTAAAATAGGCCGAAACCCTAGTTGTCAAGGTTTCGGCCTATTTTAGTTTGTGAATATTGTGTGAATTACAACTTGTTTTATAGCTGTTATATGAGTGTTACGTGCGCTCGATAAGCTTATATCTGTTGTTCAGGCGACAACGAAATACGATTTAAGAAAAACAAGAGAAGAGACGCTTTACACGAGCGACAATCAAAGGGAGTTAATCATGCAAAACGCTAATTCACACAAGAAGATGTACAAGTCAGGTAAGAACTGGGTCACAGCGACGGTTGTTGCAGCCGCAGTTGCAATCGTACCAATGGTTATGACGACGGCTGTTTCAGCCGACGAGTCAGCACAACCAACGTCATCATGGCGCGCGAAGACGGTTGATGATGTTAAGGTGGCCGTACAATCTGCCGGTGAGACTTACATTGTGCAAGAGGGTGACACTTTGTCAACGATTGCATCAGCAACGGATTTGACGACTGAAGAAATTGCTGCCGCAAACGATATCTCAGATGCGAACTTCATCGTAGTTGATCAAGAAATCAAGTTGACGTCAGGCGCAGTTGTAGCGTCAGAAGCTACGGTTGCACCAGTAGCCGCTGAAGAAGTTGCAGAATCAGTTGCACCTGTTGCTGAAGTAGCACCTGCTGAAGAGTCAGTTGTTGCACAAGCACCAGTGGCCTCAGAAGCTGTTTCAGAAGCACCGGTATCACAAGCACCAAGCTACAACACGGATACGACTGCAGTTGCCGGTAACTCATACTACGCTGGTCAATGCACGTGGTACGTAAAGAACACGTTGCCATGGGTTGGTAACTTCTGGGGAAACGCTAACCAATGGGCAGCCAGCGCAGCCGCTGCAGGCCGTTTGGTAGACTCAAACCCAACTGTTGGATCAGTTGCTGTCTTCATGCCAGGCGTAGCCGGTGCCTCATCATACGGACACGTTGCCGTTGTGACGGGTGTTAACGGTGGTATGGTGACGATTTCAGAAATGAACGCACAAGGTGAATACGTTGTGTCATCACGCACGATTTCACCAGCTGGTGTCTTGTTCATCCACTAATATTAAGAACTAATGGAGTTATGTCTGCTTGCAGATGTAGCTCTTTTTTCGTATTGTAAGTAGAAGATGTGATTGGGCATCTTTAATTTTGAAAGTTCTATGTCGGTATACTAGATATAACCTAAGAAATCATGTATACTTTTATAGATAAAGATTTAGCATTTACAAGGAGACCATAACAATGGCTATTACTGCTTCACAAGTTAAGGAATTGCGTGAAAAGACTGGTGTCGGAATGATGGACGCCAAGAAGGCGTTGGTTGAGACTGACGGTGACATGGACAAGGCAATCGACGTATTGCGCGAAAAGGGAATGGCTAAGGCTGCTAAGAAGGCTGACGCCGTTGCTGCCGAAGGTATGACTTTCGTTGCCGTTAAGGACAACGCTGCTGCAATCATCGAATTGAACTCACAAACTGACTTCGTTGCTGGTAACGCTGAGTTTAACGACTTGTTGCACGCTGTTGCAAACGCAATCGTTGAATTCAAGCCAGCTGATGTAGAAGCTGCATTGGCTTTGCAAGTTTCTGAAGACGCTACGTTGAACGAAATGATCATCCGCACGACGCAAGTTACTGGTGAGAAGATCACTTTGCGTCGCTTCCAAATCGTTGAAAAGGTTGAAGGACAAGAGTTCGGAACTTACTCACACATGGGTGGACGTATCTCATCTGTAGTATTGTTGGACGGTGCTGATGCAGAGACTGCTAAGGACGTTGCTATGCACGTTGCAGCCATTGCACCACAATACGTATCACGCGAAGAAGTTCCTGCTGATGTCTTGGCACACGAGAAGGAAGTTCAAATGAACTCAGAAGACTTGCAAGGAAAGCCTGACAACATCAAGGAAAAGATGGTTGAAGGTCGTTTGAACAAGTTCTTGGCTGACATCTCATTGGTTGACCAACCATTCGTTAAGGGTGACGGTAAGGAAACTGTTGCTAAGTTTGTTGAGTCAAAGGGTGGCAAGGTTGTTTCATTCGTTCGCTACGAAGTTGGTGAAGGTATGGAAAAGGCTAACGTTGACTTTGCTGCTGAAGTTGCCGCACAAATCGGTTAATCCGGAACTGAGGCTACTAAAAAAATGGCAGACGTAAAGTACAAGCGCGTACTTTTGAAGTTGTCAGGTGAGGCTTTGGCTGGTGAACGCGGCTATGGAATCGATCCTGAAACTGTCAACAGTATTGCGGCAGAAATTAAGGACGTATACGACCTTGGCGTTGAAATTGCTATCGTTGTCGGCGGTGGTAACTTGTGGCGTGGAGAAGCTGGCGCTAAGCTAGGCATGGAACGTGCCCAAGCTGATTACGTTGGTATGTTGGGAACGACGATGAACGCCTTGGCATTGCAAGATGCTTTGGAGTCACACAACGTTCCTACACGTGTACAAACTGCTATCGAGATGCGACAAGTGGCTGAACCTTACGTACGTCGTAAGGCTGTTCGTCACTTGGAAAAGGGACGCGTTGTGATTTTTGGTGCCGGAACTGGTTCACCATACTTCTCAACTGATACAACGGCTGCTTTGCGTGCCGCTGAAATCAACGCCGAAGCTATCTTGATGGCTAAGAACGGTGTTGACGGTGTGTACAGCGATGACCCACGTAAGAATCCTGATGCAACGATGTATGAGACTTTGACTCACAAGGACATCATTGAGAAGGAACTTAAGGTCATGGACTCAACGGCCTCAACGTTGTCTATGGATAACGACATCAATTTGGTAATCTTTAACATGAACACGGCTGGTAACATCAAGCGTGTTGTATTAGGCGAGAATATCGGAACGACCGTGGAGGTAAAGTAACATGGCAAACCCAATTCTTGATTCAGCAAATGAGCGTATGGGTAAGGCTGCTGACGTTTTGCGTCGTGAGCTAGGTAACATCCGTGCGGGTGTTGCAAACCCATCAATCTTGCGTAACGTTACGGCTGAGTACTATGGTGCAGAAACACCATTGAACCAATTGGCATCAATTACGGTGCCTGAAGCCCGCGTTTTGTTGATTACACCATTTGACAAGTCAATCTTGAAGGACATTGAGCAAGCTATCTTTGCTTCTGACCTAGGATTGACGCCTGCCAACGACGGATCTGTAATCCGTTTGGTAATTCCTGCCTTGACTGAGGAGACTCGTAAGTCATTGGCTAAGGAAGTTAAGGGTGAGTCTGAAAAGGCTAAGGTTGCGGTTCGTAACGTTCGTCGTGACGCCATGGACGATGCCAAGAAGGCATTGAAGAACGGTGACATGTCAGAAGACGAAGCTCGTAAGCTTGAAGATGACATCCAAAAGGCAACTGACGCTGCGGTGAAGAACATCGACAGCATCGCTGCTGAAAAGGAAAAGGAATTGTTGACTATCTAATTCTAGGTATTTAACAATTCAACAAAAGACTAGGTCTGAATGGACCTAGTCTTTTTGTGTATACAGGGGATTTTGGCCTATACCACAATATGTAAGGATTCCTGACAAGGTTCGTTCCGATTATCAAAATGGCGCCTATACTAATCGTAAAGTTAAGGAACGATTAGAAAGACGGAGGGTGATAACATGAGCGGATCGGATATAGCATGGGTATTAATGAGTTCAGCGTTAGTTTGGTTAATGGTGCCAGGCCTTGCGTTGTTTTACGGTGGATTTTCGGACGTTAGATCAACGGTTAACACACTGGCTATGGTTTTGATTGCCATCGCCATTGGGGGTGTGTTGTGGTTCACGGTTGGCTATTCATTGACGTTTAGCGGTAACGGGCCAATTATTGGAGATCTAAAACATGCCTTTTTGAACGGTGTCTCGATGACACAAAGTACGCGTGGCCTATCAATTCCTGATGGTGCGTTTGCCTTGTTCCAGGGGATGTTTCCAATGATTACGATGGCAATCATTGCTGGTGCGGTTGTGGGACGTATGAACTTCAAAGCGTTTGTATTGTTCTTGATTGGCTGGATGATGTTGGTATATGTACCATTGGCTCACATGGTTTGGGGTGGTGGCTTGCTAGCTCAAATGGGTGCCATTGATTTTGCTGGAGGAGATGTGGTTCACATTTCATCGGGTGTTTCAGGATTGGTTTTGGCATTGTTGATTGGTAAGCGTCAGCACGTTACGCAATTAACTGCGCATAACATGCTTTCAATCGTTATTGGTGGTGGCCTGTTGTGGTTCGGTTGGTTTGGATTCAACTCGGGTTCAGCATTGGCAGCCGATGGCGTGGCAATCTTGGCCTTCTTGAACACAAGTATTGCGGCCGCAACGGCGATGCTAACATGGGTGATGTTCGATTTGTTGGTGTTTAAGCAGGTTAAGGTTTCTGGCGCCGTATCCGGTGGTATTGCAGGACTGGTGGCGATAACGCCAGGTGCTGGGTTCATCGAACCGGTCGGTGCGGCGATCACAGGTGGTATCGTCGCGTTGATTGTGTACGTCGCAACCACGGTCATTAAGTACCGAATGGGATATGATGACACACTGGATGCCTTTGGCTTGCACGGTGTTGGCGGTGTCGCTGGTGGTTTGTTTACTGGTATTTTTGCAACTAAGGCATTATCAGGACAAGCCGGTTTGTTGGCTGGTGGCTGGCATTTGTTCGGCATTCAGGTAGCAGCAATTGTGCTGACAATCATCTTGTCGGTTGTCATGACTTGGGTAATTGCGAAAGCAGTTGCCGTGATAACGCCATTGCGTGTGAATGAGAAGGCCGAGGCAACTGGACTTGATTTGTGGCAACACGGTGAAACAATTGTGACGCAAATCCAAACAACACGCTAATGACTGTTGACATTGTTCGATATTAGGAGTAAATTAATATTACAGATTTGTAAAGGTTTCCTTTACAATGTCAAAGAACAAAAGGGGGTAACAGTATGTTTGGAATGAATGTATTGAATAAGAAAATTGATCGCGCCGTCCGTGAGTATCAGAAGATGGATCCGGACTATCGCCCCGTAAAGAAGTCTAAGAAGCGTTAAGTCGCTAAATTTGAAACGCCGAATCACGCAAGTGACTCGGCGTTTTTCTGTGCATGTCGGTAATGGTATGAATTCTAAAACGTTTTACGATTCGCTAAATTTTGTATAGTTACACCTATACCAATTTATACCAATTAATTCACAAATGTCCGATTTCCAGTTGATTATGCTTTTGTTTGTGCAATAATAGTCTTTGTATTAAAACGCAATGAAAACTCTAAGTGGTATACCACTTGGTTTATGAAAGTGCATTAGGGGGAAATATATATGTTTTGCGGAATTGTTGGATTTACTGGTTTGAACTACCAATCAGCACCAATCTTGTTGAAGGGGTTGGAAAAGCTTGAATACCGTGGTTACGATTCAGCTGGTATCTTCGTGGCTGACCAAGCTTTGGGAACCGACCAATTGGTTAAGGAAAAGGGTCGTGTTGCGCAGCTTGAAGCATTGGTTGATACGAAGAACGTGACGGGTACAAGTGGTATCGCACACACTCGTTGGGCAACTCACGGTGTGCCATCAATTAACAACGCACACCCACACCTATCTGCAGACGGCCGTTTCTACTTGGTGCACAACGGGGTTATCGAAAACTACCTTGAGTTGAAGCAAGAGTACTTGTCAGATGTGACGTTCCACTCAGATACTGATACTGAAGTGGCCGTGCAACTGATTGGTAAGTTTGTTGATGAAGGCATGACAACATTCGATGCTTTGAAGAAGTTGATTAGCTTGTTGGATGTTAACTCAGCTTACGGATTCTTGTTGATGGACCGCAACGAGCCAGATCGTATGTATGTTGCAAAGCAAAAGTCACCTTTGCTAATTGGGGTTGGTGAAGACTTTAACGTTGTAACGTCTGACGCGGTTGCGATGTTGGACCAAACGCACGACTTTATCGAATTGCACGATGGTGAAATTGCCATCATCGATCCTGATAACGTTCGTTTGTTCGGTGCAGATGGTGTTGAAACGTCACGTGAGCCATTCCACTTGGACATTGACGCATCAGAGACGGATAAGGGAACTTACCCATTCTATATGTTGAAGGAAATTGACGAGCAACCGATCGTTATCCGCCACTTGATTGAAAAGTACTTGGATAGCGAAGGTGGTGTACACGTCGGTCAAGCCATCTTGGATGACATCAAGGCTGCTGATCGTTTGTACATCGTTGCTGCTGGTACGTCATACCACGCTGGTTTGGTCGGAAAGCGTTTGTTCGAACAATGGGCAGGTATTCCAACGGAAGTGCACTTGTCATCTGAATTTGCTTATGAGCAACCATTGTTGTCAGAGAAGCCATTCTTTATCTTCTTGACGCAATCAGGTGAAACGGCTGACTCACGTGAAGTTTTGCAAAACGTTAACGAACAAGGCTTTAAGTCATTGACGTTGACGAACGTTGAAAAGTCAACGTTGTGGCGTGAAGCAACGTACGCTTTGCCATTGTTGGCAGGACCTGAAATTGCCGTTGCTTCAACGAAGGCTTACGTTGCCCAAGTTGGTTTGCAAGCTATCTTGGCATACGCAGTCGCTGACCGCGATGCGCTTGGCTTCAACTTGGAGCAAGACTTGTCAAAGATTGCTGTTGGTATCCAAGGAATCGTCGACGATAAGGAAACGTTGCAACGCGTTGCCAACGAGATGTTGGTTGAGTCACGTAACGCATTCTTCATCGGTCGTGGGGTTGATTCAACGGTTTCATTGGAAGCTGCTTTGAAGTTGAAGGAAATCTCATACGTACAAGCTGAAGGATTCGCCGCTGGTGAGTTGAAGCACGGTACTTTGGCTTTGATCGAAGAAGGTACGCCAGTGATTGCGTTGATTACGCAATCAAAGACGGCGGGCTTGGTTCGTGGAAACTTGGCTGAAACACAAGCACGTGGTTCACGCGCTTACACAATTGTGACTGAAGAATTGGCTAAGGAAGGTGATGACTTCATCTTGCCAAACGTCAACGAATTGTTGTCACCATTGCTATCAGTTGTGCCCACACAATTGTTGGCCTACTACACATCATTGGGCCGTGGCCTAGACGTGGATCGTCCACGTAACTTGGCTAAGTCAGTGACTGTGCAATAAGGAAAAACAAAAAACACCGTTGTAATCGAGTCTGTGAGCTCGATTACAACGGTGTTTTATTTGGCATTAATGTCTTGTTAAGTTGTTGTTGTGCGTATGTTTGTGAATTTAAGCGAATTCTTTTGCAGCTTCAATAATTTGGTCAGCGTGTGAGTAAATATCAATTGGCTGATTAAATTCGATTTGTGTATTCTCTTTGTCTTTTAGCACAATCCATGAACGTGAAGAGTTAAAGTATGCGCGGAGTACCCAGCGACGATTATTATCGTCAATTAGGATGTTAAAGTACGTCGTATTATCTCGGTAAAACACTCGGTTAGATGGAATGATCTTGCTAAGAATTAGCTTGGTGATTGTGTATGCTTCAAGTTCGTCTTCAGTAGTGACTATTTGATTATCTGATTTTTCAATCGAAGAATCTTCGGTAGTAACGACAATCTCTTCATCATTAGAAACCTTTGTGGAGTTAAGTGCGCTTGATAAGCGGTCGTTTACGCGTTCGCTGATTAATGACTGAACGGCGCGTGACACCATTGGCTTAAATTCGTCGATAACATTTTGACGCTTGACACCGTCGTAACCAATTTCGTCAAGAACAAGCCTCACAAAGTCATCGTTTGGTGATTCAATGGCATGTGTGAAAAATGCTTTGATTTGACTAACGTACTTCAAGTCTGAGGCTGTGCTTGTGATGTTTTCTGAATCAAAGTTCTCTTTAACGAACTTAAATAATTCGTTAATCTGAGCGTCCTTCAAGTCAGTCATATCGATGGTCAAGAACGGCTTTTCATCCATGATATTTTCTTTTTCTAAATCGGTGTAGAAACGGTACTCACGACCGTTTGTAATGATTGCGAATTTTGCATCTACAACGTTGAAATAGCGATTGGTTTGAGTAGTGTGCTTATCAAGGGAAGCATTCAACTCTTTTGCCTCAACGAGAATCGCTACTTGGCCATCAAGTTTAATGGCGAAGTCTACTCGTTCACCTTTTTTAACACCCGAAACATCAGCAGTAAATTCTGGAATGAATTCAAGCGGATTAAATACGTCATATCCCAAAGCAGAGAAAAATGGCAGGATCAACGAGTTTTTTGTCTGTTCTTCGTTTGTAATAGTTCCCCCAAATTGTTCAATACGAGATGAAAATTGCTTCATTTTTGAAGCGAACTCTTGCTTTTCCATTTTATAACCCCTAATATTCCGAAGCTTTTAGCGTCATTCACGTTTGGACGTGTTGATTATTTTGAGATAATCGCTTTTGCCATTGTCCTAAAATGAGGTGGCAAGACTTGAAAACCAATAAAGTCCAACAAGTTATTGCTTTTTTCTGGAATGGCGGTAGCGAGTTAAGAAAGTCTCTCGATTTCACCAATTTACCAAACATAAACTTAGCTATTTCATGTGACTTGAATTTCTGTTCATCAGCCAGTTGTGATGAGAACCTATTTTAGCCGGCGTACAAATTGAATAATAATATTATAGGCTAGCAGGGAAATTTGAAATGAACGTAAAGGAAGCGCGAATTGTAATGGAAAGTGCGAGTGGGCGAGAGTTTTAATCCGCATTTCCTGTGGAGTGACATGAACAACCCGTGTAATTAGTCAGGTGAAGCATACTTATCCCGTTTGAATTTAATGGACAGAAAAATAAAGTGACAAAAAATCCACAAGTCGATAGCTTTTATTGTCGCTATGCTGGGACCGGTTTTCTTAGAATTTTTCTATGTTCAAGTCTGGTTTAAGTCGCGTTCACTACCATAGCAAGCAAAGTGATATTGAGGAGGCGCTTATGCCAAGTGAGAATGCAGAGAAACCAAGAAACTATCTCTATGAGGTGGACCTATTGCGCGTGTTGTTTATTTTCAGCGTGATTGCGACGCACGTGACGACGAAAATTAATGAAGCAATTCCAAATGATACATTTGCTTCACAGTATTTATTTGCGACGCACATGACGCTACACTTCAGTCGGTTGGGCTTTATGTTCGTGTCTGGGTTAGTCATCTTTTTGAACTATTACGCTAAGAAACTGGATATTTGGCGGTTCTGGCGGAAGCGGTTCTTCGGGATTATCTGGGCGTACCTGCTTTGGATTTTGATTTATACCAGTATTCAAGCGGCGATTCAAAATGCGACGGCTACCGAATTCTGGCGTACATTAACAAAGAACTGGTTGTATGGGGATGACTTCTACATGTACTACGTGATCGTGACGCTACAGTTCTATCTAGTTTTTCCGGCGTTGCGATGGTTATTTAAGCGATTTAATCACGAGCGATTACTTGTAGTTTCGCTGATTTTGCAACTAATCACGTTGACGGTTATCAAATATGTTATTCCAAACGTAGATACGTCGCACTGGCTATGGTGGTTTAGAGAGTACGGCTACAATTTCTTCACGTATCAATTCTATTTTGTACTAGGTGGCTACGTGGCTATTCACTATCATCAAGTGATGTCGAAGCTAATGATGTATCGCCGTCAATTAACGGTGGCCGTGGGGGTGCTGGGTGCCTTAACAATTGCTGTGTTTGGCATTAATCGAAATGTTTTGGATCGCACAATTGATCAAGCACAAAACGTGCATCAACCGTTTGTCTTATTCTATGCGGTGGTTGTCATTGCATGGGCGATGACACTCGGTATGAAGTATGCCCAAGTACGCGAAAACAATGAGCTGCCAAAGTGGGTAGTGGATGCAGTATCATTTGGGTCAAAAATTTCGTTTGGTATGTATCTGAGTCAAACTGTCATTTTGACTATTCTAAGTGCGTTACTCTCACATCTGTCGGTGGATTCATGGCTGCTATTGGTAACAGTACCAGTAAGTTTGCTGGTGGTCTTCGGGTTCACATACTTTCTCTCTGGTATGCTGTATCGCACGCCGAAGCTCAGCGTTTTAGCGGGCAAGTCACCACGGCGTTCATAAATGAATGTTCATTCTTTTAAAATGTGGGTTGCTTTAATTTAATGCCGTACGAACGGCCATTTCCTGGTATACTTAAGGGACGAGTAAGTCCAAGGAGGACCTTTGAAATGAAGTTAGAAAAGATGCCCGCCGAATTCGTGGCGGCGCTACCAATTCTTGAAACAATCGAAGCAGCCGGTTTTGAAGCGTACTTCGTTGGTGGATCAGTGCGTGACACTTTGTTGGGCAAGCCAATCCACGACGTTGATATTGCGACTTCTGCCTATCCTGAAGAAGTAAAGGCTTTGTTTGATCGTACAGTTGATACTGGTATTGAACATGGCACAGTGATGATTTTGGATCACGGCCAAGGTTATGAGACGACGACGTTCCGAACGGAATCAACGTACACGGATTTCCGTCGTCCTGACGAAGTAACGTTCGTCCGTTCACTAGAAGAAGACTTGAAGCGTCGGGATTTCACGGTGAATGCCTTTGCGTTGACGAAGGACGGCGAAATTATTGATATGTTTGACGGCTTGTCAGACATGGACAATCATATCTTGCGTGCGGTTGGCGAAGCGGAAGAACGTTTCCACGAAGATGCGTTGCGCATGATGCGTGCGGTTCGCTTTGCGGCGCAATTGGACTTCAAGATTGAAGAGAGGACGCTACAAGCTGTTAAGGATAACGCACACTTGTTGGCCAACATTGCGATTGAGCGTACGAATGTCGAATTCACGAAGCTCCTTCAAGGTAAGGCAGCACGTTATGGTTTGCTAGAAATGATTGCCACGACGTTGAACAAGTACATGCCCGGTCTTGAAACGGTCGACATTGATTTGATTGGCTATGCGGACTTGTTGGCTGATCAACAACCAGCCAACGATGAAGAGGCCTGGACGTTGTTGGCCTTCGAACTTGGTTTGACACCTGAAGATGCAGGTATGTTCTTGAAGAAGTGGAAGCATTCAAATGACATGGTGAAGACCATCAAGGCATCAATCAAGTTGTTGAACAAGTTACGCTTAGGTGATGTTGAAGCCTGGGATTTGTACGAGACTGGGGCAGCAATCGACAACGCACTTCGTGTTGCAACTTTGAGTGAGCTAGTGGTTGATGTGCCAAAGCTTGAAAGTCGCTATGCTGACTTGAAGATTAAGACGAAGAACGAATTGGCCTTTAATGGTGGTGATTTGACTAAGGGCATGGGCCTTAAGCCAGGACCATTGTTTGGCAAGATTTTGGCAACCCTTGAACGTAAGGTCGTTGCTGGTGATTTGGCAAACAACCATGCTGTGTTGCAAGCTGAAGCACAAAAGATGGTAGAGAAAGAGACGAATAAGTAATGAAGCAACTACGCGCGACTGATTTAAAGAGTGTTTATGGTGAGAAAACACTACTTGACCAAGTATCTTTTTTGATTGAAACGGGCGACCGTGTCGGGATTGTTGGTGTGAATGGAACTGGTAAGACAACTTTGCTGAACGCCATTTCTGGTTTGAACCCAGCTGACAGTGGCTCAATCGATACGCCAAATGACTACACGATTGGTTATTTGCAACAAGAGCCACCACTAGACGGTGACAAGAAGGTGATGGAAGCTATCTTTGCTGGTGCGCAACCAGTGTTCCAATTGATTCGTGATTACGAAGCGGCTTTGGAAGCTTATTCAGCTAACCCAACTGACGAGAAATTGTTGAACCGTTACACGAAGTTGGAACAACAAATGACGCAAGAAGATGCTTGGGTAGCTGAGTCTGAAGTGAAGACGATTTTGACGCAATTGCACTTGCCTAACTTGGATTTGCCGGTGTCAGCTTTGTCTGGTGGACAACGTAAGCGTGTTGGATTGGCCCAAGTGTTGATTCAAGCGCCTGACTTGTTGCTTTTGGACGAGCCAACCAACCACTTGGATTTTGATTCAATCGAGTGGTTGGAAAAGTATTTGTCTGATTACAAGGGTGCTGTGATGACGGTTACCCACGATCGTTACTTCTTGGATATCGTGACGAACCGCATTTTTGAAATGTCATTTGGTAAGTTGTACGAATACATTGGTAACTACGAGAAGTATGTGACGTCTAAGGCTGAACGTGTTGAGGCTGAAGCGGTTGCTGAACACAAGTCTGCCCAACTTTACAAGAAGGAATTGGCTTGGATGCGTACGGGTGCGAAGGCCCGTTCTACGAAGCAAAAGGCCCGTGAAAATGCCTTTGCTGACTTGGCAGAGCAACAAGGAACCCGCCAAGTTGAAGGCGACGTTGAAGTGAATATGGGTCAACAACGTTTGGGTAAGAAGGTTATCAACATTGAACATGCTAGCTTGGCCTTTGATGGTCGTGTGATTTTGGATGATTTCAATGAATTGATTCAAGCGAACCAACGCATTGGAATTACCGGTCCAAACGGAACCGGAAAGTCAACGTTGTTGAATGCGATTGCAGGTGTACAACAACTAGATTCTGGTGTGATTGAAATCGGTGAGACGGTTAAGATGGCTTACTACACACAAGTCACAGAACCAATTCCTGAGGACAAGCGCATGCTGGCATACCTTTCTGAAGTTGCTGAAGAAGTGACTGATCGTGATGGTAACGTTGTGTCTGCTGCTGAACTGTTGGAGCAATTCTTGTTCCCAAGCTTCATGCACGGTACGTTGATTCGTCAACTTTCAGGTGGCGAGAAGCGTCGTTTGTACTTGTTGAAGTTGTTGATTCAACAACCAAACGTGTTGCTTTTGGACGAGCCAACTAACGACTTGGATATCGGCACGTTGACGGTTTTGGAAGATTATTTGCGTTCATTCGCTGGTACGGTTATTACCGTTTCCCACGACCGTTACTTCTTGGACAAGGTTGCTGACCAATTGATTATTTTCCGCGGTGCCGGTCAAATTACCCGTTACCGTGGGATGTTCAGCGATTACTTGGCGGAATTTGGTGCACCGACGACGGATGCTCAAAAGCCTGCTAAGCCAGCTGTTGAAAAGAAGCCGGTCGCTGAGACGCCGAAGAAAAAGAAGTTGACGTGGGCCGAACAAAAAGAGTGGGACACAATCGAAGACGACATTGCTGAACTTGAGGGGAAGATTAGCCAAATTGAGGCCGATATGGTCGAAAATGGGGCTGATTTTGGTAAGTTAAGCGAGTTGCAAACACAATTAGATGAAACAAACCAAGCGCTCGAAGATAAGATGATGCGCTGGGAAGAGCTATCAGAACGCGTAGAGGGGTAAGCGATAATGGCTGAAAAGATTTTGATCTGGGCACAAACTAACAATGGGACAATTGCGTTGAATGGGTCAATTCCATGGCGCCAAAAGGCCGACATGAAGTTCTTTAAGGAACAAACGATTCACCAAGTGGCGTTGATGGGACGTAACACCATGCTAAGTTTTGGTGGACGTGCATTGCCGGAACGCATTAACATGGTGTTGACACACGACGAGAATTTGGAAGTGCCAGCTGGTTTCGATAAAGTTTACAGTATGGACGAAGCTGAGCGAATTGCTGACGAAAACGACATGAAGTTGGCCGTTATCGGTGGCAAGGCGATTTACGACAGCTACTTGCCGGTGGCCGACATCTTGTACGTTACTTACTTGGATACTGATTTTATGGGTGACGTTTTAATGGCGCCCGTTGATAAGACGATTTGGCTTGGCGAGGAAATTGCTTCTGGTCCAGCCAATGACGACAATCAATACGATTGGCGTATTGTGAAGTACACGCGCCGTTAATTTTGTTACAGTAGCAATTAACATGTGACTTTTTTCAAAAATAGGCGTAAACTGTTCAGGTAAAATCATTTTGGCCGAAAGAGGCTAAGAGGTAGAAAAATGAAGTACGTCGTAACTTTCTTCTGGACGTTCATCTTGGGCGAAATTATCGGTTACATCGGTAGTGCCCTTGAAGGAACTTCATACAACGCAACTACTACGTCATTGTTTGCGATGGTGATTGGTGTAATCGGTACGGTTGCATTTTCAGCTATCTCAAAGTCTGCTGCTCCTAAGGATGCGGCCAAGGCGGAAGATTAATAGTTGTACACACGACTCTAAAAGACCATCCGTTCTGCAGGTGGTCTTTTTTTCGGGTTATCGCTATAATGAAATTAAGTTAAAACGAATTTGAACGATGACGTTCAGGAAGGGGCAGATATGGTACCACTACAAACAAAAACAGCATTCAGTTTGTTACAAAGTCCCATGATGCCAAGTCAACTTGTGGCCTCAGCAAAAGCTAAGGGGTACACCGCCGTTGCGATGACGGACAATGACGTCTTGTATGGCATGGACAATTTTTACCGTGCTGCCAAGTCAGCTGATATCAAGCCGATTTTAGGATTAACGATTACAATTCAGGGGTTGGCGACTTCACAACATTATCCGATTGTGTTGCTGGTTGAGAATCAAACCGGTTATCACAACCTGTTGGCTATTAGTAGCTTGTTGAAGACGACTTCGGATGTTGTGACGTTCGATATGTTGACGGCTTATTTGGCTGGATTATATATTGTGTTGCCGAGTGTCGGCGAGTTGCCAGTTATTTTGGGCGCCGAACCAGACCGTGCAATGGATATGGTGCAAAGTATCAGTGCGGTAAGCGATGCGAACCATGTCTTTTTGGGTGTATCAACGGGGATGCGTGACGAATTGATCGCACAATTACGCCAATTGTCAGAGAACACTGGTGCCCGTTTGCTAGCATTGACAGAAGTTGACTACGCGGACCCACAGGATCAATTTGCGGCACAGGTAATTCGTAAGATTGGTCAAGGTGAAGTTATTGCGAATGTCGCTCAGGCGCAACGTGAACCCGCCACAGCTTATTTGGAATCTGCTGATGAGTGGACGGCTGAATTTGTGGCGCGTGGTTTGGGGGATGCGGTTGCGAATACCGATTGGATTGCTGAGCACAGTGAGTTTGAACTAGTGAAGTCAAAGGTAACCTTGCCGCCGTTTGAAACGCCGAATGGTCAAACGTCAGCTGACTATTTACGTGAATTAGCAACAACTGGGTTAAAGAATCGTTTGCATGGTTTGTCGGTTGATGAAACGGCTTATCAAGAACGTTTGGCCCATGAATTGGATGTTATTGTTGAATTAGGATTTGCGGATTATTTCCTAATTGTCTGGGATGTGCTTAATTTTGCACACAAAAGCGCTATCCGAACTGGTCCGGGACGTGGATCAGCCGCAGGTTCACTAGTGGCATACACGTTATGGATTACAGATGTTGATCCAATTGCGTACGATTTGCTGTTTGAGCGTTTCTTGAATCCAGAACGTGCCCAAATGCCCGATATCGATATTGATATTCCTGATAATCGTCGTGAAGAAGTCCTATCATATTTGCACGAGAAGTACGGTCATGAACGGGTTGCTCAGATTATTACGTTTTCAACCATGGCGCAACGTGCCGTTATCCGTGACGTTGCGCGTGTGTTTGGCTTAAATCCGACACAAATTGATGCACTGTCTAAGTCGATGCCACGTGATGCGGCCAATTTGGAAGCAGCGTATGAATCATCACAGCCTTTCCGTAATGCGTTGATTGATTTGCCGGTCGATGGTGAATTGTTGTATCAAACAGCGCGTAAGTTGGAAGGATTGCCACGTAATTCATCACTGCACGCAGCCGGTGTCGTCCTTTCAGCTGATCCGCTAGTCCAAACAATGCCGGTTCAGTTGGGCGAAGATGGGCGTTTGGTGACGCAATTACCAAAGGAACCCGTTGAAGCGCTTGGATTGTTGAAGATGGATTTCTTGGCACTTTCCAATTTGAACATTTTGGATATCGCGTTACGTGAAATTCAGAAAACAGAAGATGGGGCCAACTTTAATATTGCGAACATCAACCTGAATGATGATGCAACGCTACGTTTGTTCCGTCACGGTATGACGAATGGCGTGTTCCAATTCGAATCAGCGGGTATGAAGAACATCTTGCGTCAGCTGCAACCAGATAGCTTTGAAGATATCGTGGCGGCCAATGCGCTGTTCCGTCCGGGTCCAATGCAAAACATTCCACATTTCGTGGCTCGTAAGCATGGACAAGAAAAGCAAGACGTGCCAGATCGAAGTATGGCGGATATTCTAGCGCCAACCTATGGCGTTATTGTTTATCAAGAGCAAGTTATGCGTGTTGCACAACAATTTGCAGGCTTCTCACTAGGTGGCGCCGATTTGCTACGTCGTGCGATGTCGAAAAAAGACGGTGCTAAGATTGCAGCAATGAAGACAGACTTTATCGCTGGTGCGGTGGCAAATGGTCATGACGAAAAGGTTGCTGAACAAGTATTTGGCTATATCGAAACGTTTGCCGAGTACGGATTTAATCGTTCGCACGCGGTGGCGTATTCAAAGCTAGCGTTCCAGTTGGCTTATATCAAGGCACATTACCCAGCTGCGTTCTACAAGGCTGTTTTGAATGATGCCATCGCCGATAAGAAAAAGGTCGGTGCATATATTGCTGAAGCGAAAGCCTCTGGCGTTAAGCTGCTGGGACCAAGTATCAATCACTCATGGCAAGGTTATTCAATGAATAAGCAGGGTGAACTTCAGATGGGGTTGGCCTCGATTGCCGGAATGCGTCGTGATTTCCGTGAATCAATCTTGAAGGAACGCCAAGAAAACGGGGCTTACAAGGATTTGGGTAACCTGATTGGGCGCCTAGAGAGCAAGTATCGCAAGGTTGAACAACTTGAGCCACTCGTTTATGCTGGCGCACTTGATGAATTTGGTTTCAATCGCAAGTCAATCCTAGCGTCGTTACAAGGTTTCATTGATGCGATTGGATTGGCGGGTGAGTCAATGTCGTTGTTTGCTTCATTGACGCCAAAGGTTCGTGAAATTGAAGACTTTACACCGGCCGAAAAGTTGGGTTACGAGCGTGATTATCTGGGTGTCTATCTCAGTGGACACCCAATTGAGCCATACTTGTCAGCGATTCCTGATAACAGCCATACTGATATTTCGTCATTGGCAGTGGGAATGAACCAGGCGACGGTTGTCATTTATGTTGAGAACGTCAAAAAGATTCGTACCAAGAAGGGCGATCAAATGGCGTTTGTTGATGGTATGGACTTGTCAGGATCAATTTCAATTACGCTATTCCCACAACTCTTCCAACGCGTTGCGCCATTGTTAGTACCTGAAAAGGTTTTGGTAGTGACGGGTAAGGTCGAGCAGCAACGCGGTCGTGATGATATTCAGATTGTCGCGAACACGATTGTTGAAGCAAGCCAGTTTATTAAGCGTTTTGAGAATCAAACCGAGCAAGTGACGGCAACTGAACCGGGTACTGGACGCTGGTATTTGCGTATCACGGCAGCAGCCCAGGCGGCTGGTGCGCTTGATGCGTTGAATGCCGTTGTGATGTCGCATCATGGTAATAATCCGGTGCTGGCGGTATACGAAGCTGATGGTAAGAAGTTGGCGTTGGGTCAACGTAATTGGTTATCGGCTGGGGATGCCACAATGAAGGCGCTACAAGAAGTTTTGGGCGCTAACAATGTTGTTTTCCAGGCAGATTAAATGATTGTTTTTAATGAAGCGAGTTCCAAATTATGAGAACTCGCTTTTTATTTTTCTCAGATTAACTGCAGGAAGAATAAATGACTTATGCTTGTAATACGAATAACTATTAAAAATGGGTGTGAATGCGTTACAATAAACAATAACTATCCGGATGGATAAAGCACGAATGACACGCTGCGGGTTCGAATCCCCATCGGCGGTTGTTTGGAAACAGAGGATAAATATATGGCAGAAGCAAAAGTGTTAACCGCACAAGAAGTGCATGACCTCGTTGCTGGGTACATGAACGAGGACCATGTTAAAAAAGTTGATAAAGCATACGACTTTGCTTACAACCTGCATAAGGAACAAAAGCGTAAGTCAGGTGAACCTTACATTATTCACCCGATTCAAGTCGCTGGCATCTTGGCTGACTTGCATATGGATCCAGATACAGTTGTGGCAGGTTACCTGCACGATGTTGTCGAGGATACTGAAGCAACGTTAGAAGATGTTGAACGTGAATTTGGTCATGACGTGGCGGTCATCGTTGACGGCGTGTCAAAGTTGTCAAAGATTGAATACAAGTCATCACGTGAGCAACTGGCGGAAAATCACCGTAAGTTGTTGTTGGCGATGTCACACGATATTCGTGTCATCATCGTTAAGTTGGCTGACCGTTTGCACAACATGCGTACATTGAGCGCGTTGCGTGAAGAAAAGCAAAAGCGCATTGCGTCAGAAACGTTGGAAATCTACGCACCATTGGCTGATCGTTTGGGAATTATGACGATTAAGTGGGAACTAGAAGATATGTCTTTGCGCTATCTTGAGCCAGAGGCATACCACGACATCGCTAAGTCAATGCAATTGCGTCGTCAAGAGCGTTTGGAAATCGTTGACCAAGCAGTTAGCGATATTGAGCACGCGATTACAGAATTGCATTTGCAACACGCCGAGGTGTACGGCCGTCCAAAGCACATCTATTCAATCTACCGAAAGATGGTGGACAAGAAGAAGAAGTTTGACGAGATTTACGACTTGTTGGCCATCCGTGTCTTGGTAGATACAATTCCTGAAACATACGCCGTATTGGGCGCTATCCACGCGCGTTGGACGCCAATGCCTGGTCGTTTCAAGGACTATATTGCGCTACCAAAGGCAAATGGTTACCAATCATTGCACACGTCCGTAATTGGACCAGGTGGTCGTCCGCTTGAAGTGCAAATTCGTACGTACCAAATGCACGAAGTTGCTGAATTCGGTGTGGCTGCACACTGGGCCTACAAGGAAGGTAACTTTGCTGGGGCTGATGTACAAAATGCGGACCAACAAAAGTTGAACGTGATCCAAGGAATCTTGGAATTGCAAGAAGATGCGCGTGATGCTGATGACTTTATGGAATCGGTTAAGGGTGACCTGTTCACGGACCGTGTCTTTGCCTTTACGCCAAAGGGTGACGTGATTGAATTGGCAAAGGGTGCTGGCCCATTGGATATGGCGTACAGCATCCACACCAATGTGGGTAACCACACAACAGGTGCCAAGGTTAACGACCGCATGGTGCCGTTGGATTACCCAATTAAGACGGGTGATATTGTTGAAATTGTGACGTCACAAAACGCCAAGCCAAATCGTGATTGGATGAATTTGGTATCAACGCGTCGTGCCCGTAACAAGATTAAGCAATACTTCCGTAAGTTGGATAAGGACGATAACATTGAAGCCGGTAAGAAGATGGTTGCTGACTGGCTAGCTGAAGAAGGCTTTGATGTTGAAGAATTGATGCAAGCTGACAACGAAGCGAAGGCAGCTGAAAAGTTGCACTTCCTTAGTGTTGACGACATGTATGCGTCACTTGGATTCGGTGACTTGAAGCCCCAAGGTGTGGCAAATAAGTTTACGGAAGAAAAGCGTGCGGAACTTGAAGAAGCGCGTCAAGCAGCCGAACAAAAGGCCATCTTGGAAGAACACCAAACGATTGAAAACGAAAGCAAGAAGTCTAAGGAGAAGCCACAGCACGGTGAAGATCGTATTGTGATTCAAGGCGTTGATAACTTGTTGGTTCGTTTGGGTCGTTGTTGTACACCAGTACCCGGTGATGAAGTTATCGGGTATGTGACCAAGGGTCGTGGTGTGTCTGTCCACCGTTTGGGATGCCCAAATTTGCGTGCAGCTGAAACGGAAGGTCAACGCTTGGTTGATGTTGCCTGGGAAAAGCCAGAAGGTGATACGAAGAACGAGTATGACGCTGACTTGGCCGTGGCAGCAACTAACCGCAACAAGTTGTTGAATGACGTTATTCGTACAGTGAATAACACAACGAAGTCATTGAACTTTGTTAACGGGCGTATTGATCACAATAACAACGTGAACATTTCATTGAGCGTCGGCGTCCGTAACTTGGAACAATTGGAACACATCATGGATTCGATTAAGAATGTCAAGGATATCTATGAAGTAAAGCGAGCATTTAAGTAATGAGAGTTGTCTTACAACGAGTATCATCAGCGAGTGTGACGGTTGACGGCCAAGAATTGGGCGCAATCGATCAAGGGTACATGTTGCTTGTCGCCATTCAAGATGCGGATACGGAAGCTGAATTGGATTACCTGGTTCGTAAGATTACTGGTTTAAGGGTCTTTGAAGACGAAGCCGGTAAGATGAACTTAAGTATTCAAGATGTTGGCGGATCAATTCTGTCAATTTCGCAATTCACACTATATGCCGATACGCGCCGTGGTAATCGACCAAGTTTCACTGATGCGGGTGCACCAGCTTACGCTGAAAAGATGTATGACCAATTTAATACAAAATTGGCAGCGACTGGTTTGACGGTTGCCACAGGGGAGTTTGGTGCTGATATGAAAGTCAGCTTGGTCAATGACGGACCAGTTACAATTATCTTTGATACCGATAATAAATAATATGAATTTTGACGCGGTCAAACAAAAGTCATAGTTTCGCCCTACAATTCCCTAGTAATATGCAATGATATTGATAGTATTGTCTGTTGCGCGTGTGCTACAATACACATATACAAATTAAGACAATTGCGAAGGGAAGTATCGTTATGGCAGAGAAGCTGATTCAATTGCGCGTCGAGGACAATGTCAAGGACAAGGCAGATGAGATTTTCAAGTCACAAGGTTTGACAACTCAAACAGCCATCAAGATTTTCTTGACGCAAGTTGCGAACACTGGTGAGTCACCATTTAGCAACTTGTTCTCACGCAATCAATAATTTGTAGAAGTGAATAGAGATTTCGGTTGGGCGTATGCTTCAAGTTTCCTGGGTGGGTAACCAGGGGGAATTTGGAGTATGCGCTTTTTTGTTTTTGTGGGACTTATATAAAATAAGTTGTAGGAGGTAGAGATGGAAATTTTGATGATGTTAGGGTTGCTTGTTGTGACGCTGGGATTCGGCTGGATTGCCGGCAAGTTAGGGTTTGCGAAAGTTGTGGGACAGCTAATCGCCGGTGTGGTTGTGGGACCAGCGTTGCTCGGGTTTGTTGAACCATCACATTTGATGCACGTTGTCTCAGAATTTGGGGTGATGTTGCTGATGGTGAACGCCGGTTTGGAAACTGATGCGCGACAATTATTGCAAAACTTCAAGGCGTCTAATTTAGTTGCTTTGATGGGTGTTGTTGCACCGTTAGCGGTATTTCCGGTTGTTGCCTTATTGTTTGGTTACGAGTGGCAAATTGCGTTGTTCTGGGGTGTTGTGTTTGCTGCAACGTCAATTTCAATCACCATTTCAGTTTTGGGTGAACAAGGTAAACTTGGAACTGTTATGGGCGCCGTTGTGTTGGGCGCCGCCGTGCTAGATGATATTTTAGCGTTGCTATTGGTGACGGCCTATGCTGCCTTTATCGGCGGATCAGGACTGGGATTAAACACGGTGATGCCGATTATTGCGTTTGCAATTGGTGTATTGCTTCGTCAGTTACCAAAGTCAGATAAGCTGTTGCATACGACTGAGTTGTTTGGCGAATGGACAGTGTTCCCAATTTTCTTTGGATCAATTGGGCTTAACGTCGTCTTTCATAACTTGGCTGAAACATGGTGGATTATGGTCTTGCTAACGGCCTTGGCGGTGGCTACAAAGTACTACGGTGCCGGATTCGGTGCGCGTATGGCGCGACTGGACAAGCACACCAGTAACGCAATTGGCGCGGGGATGGTATCGCGTGGTGAAATGGCGCTGGTAATTGCCCAAATTGGGGCAACTGGCCACATTCTATCGAACCAGGTGTTTGGTGAAATGGTCATTGTTATCATTGCGTCAACGATTATTGCACCTTTGATGATGCGTCCGTTGATTGCGAAAGTTAAATAGAAACAATAAAAAACAGGACCTGAGAACTCGTTGCGAGTCATCAGGTCCTGTTTAATGTTGTATCTTACAATGGGTCAACGTCGTAACGCTTCGTACGCAACTCTTGCTTTTGTGCCTTAGTTGGCTTGAACAAGAAGTCGAAGTAGGCTGCGCGCCAGTCATCGAAAGAAATAGCCAATTCAGCAATGTCTTCAGGAATGTCGGCACGTGGGATACGGTCGATGTCTGGGTGCTCAGCAACGTAGCTTTCCATCCAGTCAGCAATCTTAGCGTGACCTTCGTTTTCCTTTTCAACGTTGAACCAGTTCGTTGTCTCGTAGTGAATCAAGTCATCTTCAACGTCGAACAATTCCATCGTTCCGTGAACACGGAATGGACGAATCAACTTAACGTCTGGGTTGAACTTCCAAACGAAGTTACCAGGCGCAGTTTCTTCAACGTCTTCAAGTTGCACGACAGCACCAGCCATGTTTGATGGCAAACCAGCTTGCTTCAATGCGTATGATGTAACGACCAAGTCGCCACGGTGATCAGTTCCAAATGGGTAAACCACACCAATCTTTGATCCGACCAAGATGTCGATCAAGACTTGTGGTTCCATACCAACAGCCTTCATAGGATGTATCTCACTTTCAAATAAATAGATGTCTATTTATTTTAACAAAACTCTGGGAAAATGTCAGAAATGAATTCGAATTAGTTTACATATAACGCCTAACTTCTGGTAAACTAGAGTAGACAGAAAATGGGTTTACTGACGGCATGTCAGTTGAACAACGGCTTTGCCAGCGCTGTGGCATCGGACTACCTTAGGTTGATGCAGCTGATGCAAAGAGATATATGGAGAAAATAATATGACACACAAAATTGGAGAAATCATCTCAGCCAAGGTGACGGATGAGAACGACAAGTATTACTACGCACAAATTGACGGTTTGACATACGAAATCGACAAGAGTGAATTGCAAAAGCCATTGAAGATTGGTGGCGTTGTAACTGGATTTGCATACGAGAACGAAAAGCACAACTTGCAAATCACGAAGAATATTCCTGACGTTCGTCTTGGCCACTATGCATGGGGTGAAGTAACGGATATTCGTCGTGACCTTGGTGTCTTCGTGAATATCGGTTTGCCAAACAAGGATGTGGTTGTGTCACTTGATGAGTTGCCAACAATTAAGGAATTGTGGCCACAACGCGGTGACAAGTTGATGATTACGTTGCGCATTGATAAGAAGGATCGTTTGTGGGGTGAATTGGCCTCAGCTGACATCCTGCAAGCTGTGCGTATTCCAGCTAAGCCTGATATGAAGAATAAGCAAGTTAAGGCGACAGTTTACCGTTTGAAGATGGTTGGAACGTTGGTTATCACACCAGATTACAACTTCGGCTTTATTCACCCGGACGAGCGTCAACGCGAACCACGTCTTGGTGAAGAAGTTGATGCACGTGTTATCGGTGTACGCGAAGATGGTGTGTTGAACTTGTCATTGCGTCCACGTGCTCACGAGGCAATTTCAGATGACGCAGCGATGTTGTTGGCGTTGTTGCAACGTTCATCAACGCACAGCTTGCCATTTACTGATAAGTCAGATCCAAAGCAAATTAAGAAGTACTTTGGTATGT